>NZ_CP116871.1:2502172-2814944 GCF_031885415.1 Microbacterium forte | reverse complement strand
CTTCGGTGGCGTCGACGATGTCGTCAGCGGCCTTGCGTCCGGCAGCGACAGCGGAGTCGAGTCGCTGACCTGCGGTCTTGTCGCCGCCGCTGGCCGACTTGACGACCTTCTGCACGCCGGTCCAGATCGCACCGGGCACTGCTGCGGCCTTGTCGCCGACGTAGCCCTTGACTTTGTCGACCTGATCCTGCACGGGGTCGAGGTTCCAGACCTTCAGCCACTGCGTCTTGATCTGCTCGTAACGCTCGCGTCCTGCGCGCGTTCCGAGTACGTATCCCACGCCGATTCCTACGACGAGTCCGATCTTCCCCTTCATGGGGTCTCCTCACGTTGTTCCGGTGTGAACGCCTGGGGCGAACCGACGGCGCGGAGCCGCCTGCCAGGTGTCCAGCGTAGCCCCGTATGCCGATTTCGGCATCTGTCAGGCAGAGGGTTGACAGCAGGGCGACTTTCGGGTTGACCTCAGGGTGCGCGTCACGCTCTCGGCCGCGCCCGGAACGCAGCCCCACGCCACGCGTGTCAGTCCCAGATCAGTGAGCGCCGCAGCCGATCGGCTTCCTCGCGCGCATCGGGGATCACCTGCGCGAGTCCGGTGCCGGCGAGCCACGCACCCACCGCCGCGAGGCCGGGAACGGCCCGGATGGCCGCGCGCGCCGCCTCCCGCCGCTCGCCCGAGCCAATGATCGACGCGGGCTGCGACTGGACGAACCGCGAACGGTGCGCACCGATGAGATCGCCAGGGGCGAGCGGAACGCCGAGAAGAGCGGATGCCTCCCGGAGCGCGAGCTGAGCAGTCGCGTCATCGTCGAGGCCTGCGGTGGCGGCCGGTTCTCCCTGAGCGCCGAAGGAGACGCGCACCAGATGCCGATCCCCGGCGGCGGCCCTGAGCCATTCCCACTTCGCCGTCGAGTGCGTGAGCGCCTTCGCTGTGTGGCTTCCTGGAACTGTGAGGACGCCCGTCCCCCGAGGAGCGCCCTGCAGTGCGGAGGCCCGCAGCAGCAGCGTGACGATCTCGATCTCGGGCGAATCCGCCGCCGTGGTCTCGGCGAGTGCGGGTGCGATGTTCTCGAGCAGACGCCGCGCCACCGCCTCCGAGGTGCCCAGCACCACGCCGTCGGCGCTGAACTCGAGGGCCTCCGTGGCCGACTCCGCATCGGCATCCGAATCCGCGAGCGCTCGCCCTTCGGCACGCACCGTCCAGCTCGCAGCCGACTGCGCGATCTCAGACACCCGCACGCCCGTGCGGACGACGCCGCCGAGCTTCTCGATGTCGGCGACCAGTGCCTCGACCAACACCATCATGCCGCCGGCGATGCCTTCCACGGCCGCACCGGGCGCCTGCGCCGCAGCCGCCTGCGCCGCCCGCGCCGCGCTCTCGTCACGCAGAGCCTGCACAGCACCCGACAGAGAACCGACGCGCGTAAGGGCGGCGTTGAGCCCGGGCGCAGCGATGTCGACATCGACGTCTTCGGGTGATGCGGAGTACACGCCCGTCGTCACCGGAGCCACCAGCCGGTCTCGCACCTTGACGCCCATGCGCGAAGACACCAGCTTGCCGAGGCTCTGGCTGTGGCCGATCGTGAGGGGCGGGCGCACGCGGTCGAGGTAGGCACGCCAGACTCCCGACCAGCCGATGATGCGGCGCACGTCCTCTTGGAACGGGTTGCTCGGGATGCCGAGGATGCCGCCGACCGGCAGCGGCGCGGCACCGACGCCGGGGATGCCCGCGAGCCAGGCGCTGCCTGCCGCCGGGGCGACGATGCGATCGGTGAGGCCGAGTTCGTCGAGGAGCGCTCGCACCCGTCCGCCCCGCGTCGCGTAGCTCTCCGCCCCGGCATCCACGACCACACCGTCGATCTCGGTCTGACGGATCGCGCCGCCGACGGCATCCGACGCCTCGAGCACGGTGACGTGCATGCCGACCTTGACGCATTCGCGAGCCGCGATCAGCCCCCCGATGCCACCGCCGATGACGACGATGTGGCGCGTGGCCGCGCGGGCTGCCAGCGTGGCGGGCTCGGCTCGGGACGACTCACGGTTCGCGGGATTCGACGGCATACGTCAATCCTTTCACCCGCGACCCGGTTGCCTCGCCGGTTGCGACCGGAGAAACGGGCACGGTGCGGAGATCCATCCAGGGGCCGCTCAGTCGAGGATGCGCCGACTCAGGCCTCGACGGCCGCAGTGGCGGCGCGCCCGGAGCCGCGCTTGCGCACCTCGCGGAGCACGATCTGCTCGGGGCACACGGTCGAGAGGAAGTCGCCGACGGAGAGCGCGAGACGCTCGCCGACGAGGGAGTACAGGATGCGGTTGGCATCGCGACGCTCACTGACGAGGCCCGCCTGGCGCAACACGCTCAGGTGCCGCGAGATCGTGGGGCCGCTCGCCGAGAACCGCGAGGCGATCTCACCCGCCGCGAGCTCACCGTCCTTGAGGTCCTGCAGGATCTGACGACGCGTCGGATGGGCCAATGCCGCGAAGATATCTGACGCACTGTCTGTCATGTTTGCAATATAGCACTCATGCTAGATAGCGTCCTGCGTCCGAGATGACGACGTCGGAACGAACCGCCCCTGGCTGTCAGATCGGGTGCACCGGTTCTGTCAGATCGAGTGCACCAGTTCGACGATGCGGGTGAGCTGATCGGGGTCGGTCTCGGGGGGAACGCCGTGTCCGAGGTTGACGATGTGGCCCCTGGCCGCGCGCCCGCGCTCGACCACGTCGCGCACGTGCGTCTCGAGCACCGACCACGGCGCCGAGAGCAGCGCCGGGTCGATGTTGCCCTGCACCGAGACGTCGGGTCCGAGGATCGCCGCGGCCTCATCGAGCGGCAGGCGCCAGTCGACGCCGACGCCGTCTGCGATGCCACCCAGGCGCATGTCATCGAGGAAGGGCCCGGTGCCCACGCCGAAGTGGATGCTCGGCACGCCGATGCCGTCGAGCGCGACCTTCGAGTGCGGAGCCACGAACGCGCGGTAGTCGGCGGTGCTCAGGGATCCGGCCCACGAGTCGAACAGCTGCACCACGGATGCTCCCGCGTCGCGCTGGATCTCGAGGAACCGGCGCGAGACCTGCGCCAGCCAGCCCGCGAGCCGGTTCCACGAGTCGGGGTCGGCGTGCATCATGGCGCGGGCCCGCAGGTGCTCCTTCGACGGGCCGCCCTCGACGAGGTAGGCGGCCAGCGTGAACGGAGCGCCGGCGAAGCCGATCAGCGGGGTCTCCCCGAGCTCTGCGGTGACGATGCCCACGGCCTCGGCGATCGCGGAGCCGTCGAGCGAGAGGGGATCGATGGAGGTGATGCGATCGACGTCACCCGCGGTGCGCACGGGATTCGCGAACACCGGACCGCGTCCGGCCTCGATCTCGACCTCCACGCCCGCCAGTCGCAACGGGATGACGATGTCGCTGAAGAACACCGCAGCATCGACGCCGTGACGCCGCACCGGCTGCAGAGTGATCTCGGCGGCGAGGTCGGGCGTGAGGCAGGCGTCGAGCATCCGCGTTCCGACCCGCAGCTCGCGGTACTCGGGCAGCGATCGGCCGGCCTGGCGCATGAACCACACGGGGGCGTGCTCGGGTCGGGGGCCGGTGAGGGCGCGCAGCAGCGGAGCGTCGGAGAGAGGCATGCGTCCATCCTCCCATCCGCCCCTGGGCCGACCTGCATGAAGCCTCAGGTAGAATCGAAAGGTGCTGCTGGTTGTCACGGCGAGTCACAAGACCGCCCCCTTCGAATTGCTCGAACGCCTGAGCCGCACCCCCGACGACGTCGCCTCCACGGTTGTGGACATGGCGTCCTGCGTGCAGGGTGCGGTCGTTCTTGCTACCTGCAACCGCTTCGAGGCCTACGTCGAGATGGACGAGCCCGTCACCGCCGCAGGTGCGATCGGCGTCGAGGCAGTGCTCGAGGCTGTCGAGGCGTCCACGGGCATCCGCGCCACCGAACTCGACGGCGCCTATGAGGTGCACTCCGGCCGCCGTGTCGCAGAGCACCTCTTCTCGGTCGCATCCGGCCTCGAGTCCGTCGTGTCGGGCGAGGGCGAGATCGCCGGCCAGGTGCGTCGCGCGCTCAAGTCCGCACGCAAGGAGGGCACGACCTCTCCCGAGCTCGAGCGCCTCTTCCAGCGGGCCAGCCAGGCGCAGCGCAAGGTCAAGAACGTCACTGCGCTCGGCCGCGCCGGTCGTTCACTCGTGCGCCTCGCTCTCGAGCTCGCCGACAGCCGCATCGTCGACTGGTCGGCCGAGCGCGTGCTTCTCGTCGGCACCGGCGCCTATGCGGCCGTCACCCTCGCGACGCTGCGCGAACGAGGAGCCGTGAACATCTCGGTGTACTCGCCCTCGGGACGCGCTGAGAAGTTCGCCGCGAAGCACGGCATCCGCCCGGTCTCCGCTGACGACTACGCGCGCGTCGCCTCGCGATCGAGCCTGCTGATCACCTGCACGACGGCGGCCGCTCCCGTGCTCACCCCCGAGCACCTGCAGGCGCCGACCGGCATCGCCCCTGAGGGCTGCCCCGTCGCATCCCACCACCAGATGGTCGTCGACCTCGGCATGCCGCGCAACGTCGACCCCGCTGTCGCTGCCCTCGAGGGCGTGGCTCTGCTCGACCTCGAGACCATCAGCCTGCACGCACCGCTCGAGGAGCTGCAGGCGACGGATGCCGCGCGCACCGTCGTGCGCGAAGCCGCCGACACCTTCCACGTCGTCGGCAGCCGCCAGAGCGTCACCCCCTCGGTCGTCGCGCTGCGGTCGCACATGTTCGCACTGCTCGAGTCCGAGATCGCCCGAGCCCGCGCCAGGGGCGACGACGACGGCAAGGTCGAGCAGGCCCTGCGCCACCTCACCGGCGTGCTGCTGCACGTGCCGACCACGCGAGCGCACGAGCTCGCCGCCACCGGCCGGGCAGACGACTTCGCCGCCGCGCTCTCGACGATGTACGGCATCGAGCCGATCGAGCCCGCGCAGGCGTCTGACGCAGACGACGCAGCGACCGCCTGAGGGCCTCACCTTCACTGCACGATCAGCCTCGGCCGAGACCCTCTCCCCCGGCTCCGATGATCTCGGCTCCGACGCCTGCACGCATCGTCCGTGCTTCATATCGTCGACCCATGACAAATCCCTTCCCCGAACGCAGACTGGGAGGATGCTCGTGGATCCGGATGTGATCGGCATCATCATCGCCCTCTTCGCGTTCACCGCGACCGTGCTCGGCGGAGTCTCCAGAATGCTCGCGAAGCAATCCCGGGGACTGGACACCCGCTTCGACAGCATCGATGAGAGGTTCACGCGAGTCGAGACGCAGATCACCGAACTCAGGGTCGAGCTCACAGCCGACATCGCCGACGTGAGAGTGTCCATCGCACGCCTCGAGGGTCCGCTCCCGAAGCTGCAGCGCATCTGACTCCACGTGCCGCGGCGGGGGTGCCAGACTGGACGCATGGCCCTTCACATCACCGGAGACACCGCCGCAGACGCCCTGCTCACCGACAACCCGCTCGCGCTGCTGGTCGGGATGCTGCTCGACCAGCAGGTCCCGATGGAGACGGCGTTCGCAGGACCCCTCAAGATCGAGCAGCGCACCGGCGCGACCGATGCGGCCACCATCGCGGCGATGGACCCCGACGAGTTCCTCGAGGCGTTCAAGACGACCCCAGCCGTGCATCGGTTCCCCGGTTCGATGGCGACTCGCGTGCAGACGCTCTGTCAGGAGATCGTCGATCAGTGGGGCGGAGACGCCTCGGCACTCTGGACCGAAGGCGACCCGTCGGGCGCCGAGGTGCTCAAGCGACTCAAGGCTCTCCCCGGCTTCGGCGAGCAGAAGGCGAAGATCTTCCTGGCTCTGCTCGGCAAGCAGTACGGGTTCACCGGCGCCGGGTGGCGCGAGGCCGCGGGCGACTACGGTACCGAGGGTTCCTACCGCAGCGTCGCCGACATCGTCTCGCCCGAATCGCTCACCAAGGTGCGCGAACACAAGAAGGCCATGAAGGCCGCGGCGAAGGCGAAGGCATGAAGCCCACCGGCGACGACGTCGCCGGGCTCATCGCCCGATCCACTCCGGCGGTCCGACGTCGGGATGCCGAGACCCTGACCGCCCTGATGCAGGAGATCACAGGCCGCGACCCTCAGACCTGGGGCACGATCATCGGATTCGGCAGCTGCCACTACCGCTACCCGACCGGCACCGAGGGCGACAGCGGACTCCTCGGCTTCGCGCCGCGCAAGGCGGCGACCACGATCTACCTGTTCGACGGCGTCGACGCGCACTCCGAGGCGCTCGAGAAGCTCGGCCCGCACAGCACGGGCGTCGGATGCCTCTACATCAAGGATCTCGAGAAGATCGACCTCGACGTGCTCCGCGGCATCCTCGAGCGATCGCTGGCCTGGGTCGAGGCGGGCGGCACCGATCAGGTGCAGCTGACCGTCACCGGGTGACGCGAGAGGCCCGCCGTCCTGTCGGACAGCGGGCCTCTCGTTCTGATCGTCCGAGCGTCACGCGCCCTTGAGTCGCTCAGCCAGGTACTGGTGCAGCTCGTCGATCGAGACGCGCTCCTGCGCCATGGTGTCGCGGTCGCGCACGGTCACGGCACGGTCGTCGAGCGAGTCGAAGTCGATCGTGACGCAGAACGGCGTGCCGATCTCGTCCTGTCGGCGATACCGGCGACCGATCGCACCCGCGTCATCGAAGTCGACGGCCCACGAGCTGCGCAGCGTGTCGGCGACCTCGCGAGCGAGCGGCGACAGCCGCTCGTTGCGGCTCAGCGGCAGCACGGCCGCCTTGACCGGGGCCAGCCGCGGGTCGAGCTTGAGCACTGTGCGCACGTCGGTGCCGCCCTTGGCGTTCGGCACCTCCTCTTCGCGGTACGCGTCGACGAGGAAGGCCATCATGGCGCGGGTGAGGCCGAACGACGGTTCGATCACGTACGGCGTGTAACGGTCGCCCGTGGCCTGGTCGAAGTAGGTGAGGCTCTGACCAGACGCCTCGCTGTGGCTCGACAGGTCGTAGTCGGTGCGGTTGGCGACGCCCATGAGCTCGCCCCACTCCTTGCCTGTGAAGCCGAAGCGGTACTCGACGTCGATGGTGCCGGCGGAGTAATGCGCGCGGTCGTCCTCGGGCACGTCGAACTGACGCATGTTCTCGGGGTCGATCCCGAGATCGATGAACCAGTTCCAGCACGCCTCGACCCAGTGCTCGAACCACTGCTGCGCGTCAGCGGGGGGCGTGAAGAACTCGATCTCCATCTGCTCGAACTCACGCGTGCGGAAGATGAAGTTGCCGGGGGTGATCTCGTTGCGGAACGCCTTGCCGACCTGGCCGATGCCGAACGGCGGCTTCTTGCGGCTGGCCGTCAGAACGTTCGAGAAGTTGACGAAGATGCCCTGTGCCGTCTCCGGGCGGAGGAAGTAGAGGCCCGACTCATCGTCGACCACACCGAGGTACGTCTTCACGAGACCCGAGAACGACTTCGGCTCGGTGTACTGGCCCTTGGTGCCGCAGTTGGGGCACGGCACGTCGGCGAGGCCGTTCTCCGCCTTGCGACCCTTGCGCGCCTCGAAGTCCTCGATCAGAGTGTCGGCGCGGAAGCGCTTGTGGCAGCTCAGGCACTCGACCAGCGGGTCGGTGAAGGTCGCGACGTGACCAGAGGCCTCCCACACGCGCTTGGGCAGGATGATGCTCGAGTCGAGTCCGACCATGTCGCCACGGCCGCGCACGAACGTCTGCCACCACTGGCGGCGGATGTTCTCTTTGAGCTCCGTGCCGAGGGGCCCGTAGTCCCACGCGGACCGGGAACCGCCGTAGATCTCACCCGCCTGGAAGACGAACCCGCGGTGGCGGGCAAGGGCGATGACCTTGTCAAGACGGGACTGTTCGGCCACGGTGGCTCCAATGGTCGCATGCGGGAAAGCCCGTGATCACGGGCACATCAATCTTATCCGCGACCGGTTCGCCTCAGGACCCTGGCCAGGTCTGTCCGAGCCCTCAGGCCGTGAAGAGGTAGCCCTTCTCGACATCGAACCCCGAGAGCGTCAGGCCGCTGCTCAGCAGACCCTCCATCTGCGCACGCAGACGGGTGCGCCATTCGTGCGCAGCATCCGGATCCTCGACGCGGATGCTCTCGATGTCGCTCGGGATCTCCAGCGTCTCCACAACCTCGTCGGATGCCGGCGACTTGGCGATGTCGGCGAGCGCCCATTCGACGTCGAGCCGGTCGCTCTCGTCTCCGGCATCGCCTCCGCCGAAGATGCCGTAGCGGTTCACCGAGTACCCGGTCACGCGGGCACCGAGCACTGTGAGGAAGAAGTGCGCGTTGCGGGCGACCAGCGGATCGAACGTCCAGGTGATGCGACCGACGTCCCGCGAGAACGCCCATTGGCGCTGGTGCTCTTTGAGCTCTCGTCCCCAGCCGCGTCCGCGGTATTCGGGCAGCAACGCCGTGATGTGCGAGTGCATCGCCCGGCGTCCGGGGGCGCCGAAGAAGGCGATCGAGGCCCCCACCATCCGCTCTTCCCCGTCCTCGGCATCGAAGAGTCCGACGACGTAGTTGCCCGACTGCTGAAGAGCTCGCAGAGTGCCGGCGTCGATCACGCGCTCGGGGCCGCGGATGGAGTCGAGCAGGCCCTGCGCGGCGATGATGAGTTCAACGGTGTCCAGATCACGGATGGTTCGCACGCCCCCAGTCTGCCCCTCCGGTCGCAGATATCGGAATCGAACACGGCTGCTCAGGCTCGCCCGCGCTCCGGAAAGGCCGTACCTCCCCCAGCGGCGAGCAACGCGGCGACGATCTCGAGGAACTCGTTCATCATCTCCTCGGTCATCTCGGGGAGCATCCCGTCCCAGTACGAGAGCACCGCGCCTCGGCCCTGCATCATCCCGGCAGGCCGGGCGAAAGCCCAGAGGTGAAGGTGCGCCGAACCGTCGTTGAACCTGCTGAAGTGACACCGCGCAACACCGGGGATGCTCTTCACGGCCTCCGAGATCCGCTGCATCAACGGCCCGAGCGCGGCAAGGACCTCGACGGGAGCGTCTTCGAGCAGCCAGTGCTCGCGCGGGGCGATCGCCCCGATGAACGGAAGCCCGCCCGGCTCCCATCCGGCCCGCACCTGCCACAGGTCGTCGTGCCAGATCGTGTGCTCATCGGGCTTGCACGAGCCGCAGTTCTCGGGATCGAGCTCCCCGTTGCGCGGCTTCTCGGGCACCAGCATCGGCTCGAGCGGACGCATGACGACCGACTCGTAGGCGTTGGCAGGCCCGTGCGTCATCCACGCACCGTCCGGGCGTTCTCCGTAGACGAGCCTGCGGTGGAACGGGGTGTCGGCGGGATGCTGCTCGAAGTCGACGCTCATCTGCATATCGAACCACGACGCGACCGGGCGTACCGTGGAGGAATGGCAACCAGCGACACGACGGCCGAGAAGTCCGACACCCGATTCTTCGGGCAGCCCTGGGCACTCGTCCACATCTTCGGCGTCGAGATGTGGGAGCGGTTCAGCTTCTACGGCATGCAGGGCATCCTGCTCATCTACCTGTACTTCTCGGTCACCGAGGGGGGTCTCGGACTCTCCCAGGCCGTCGCCGGCGGGATCGTCGGCGCCTACGGCGGGTCGGTCTACCTCTCGACGATCCTCGGCGCCTGGATCGCCGACCGGATGCTGGGCTCGGAACGTGTGCTGTTCCTCAGCGCGATCGTGATCGTCGCAGGGCACGTCGCCCTCGCCCTTCTCCCCGGATTCATCGGCGTAGGGGTCGGCCTTGTGCTCGTCGCGCTCGGCTCGGGCGGCCTGAAGGCGAACGCGACCTCCGTCGTCGGCACCCTCTACAGCGCAGACGACACCCGTCGGGATGCCGGATTCTCACTGTTCTACCTCGGCATCAACCTCGGCGCCTTCATGGGTCCGATCCTCACCGGCATCCTGCAGTCGACCCTCGGATTCCACTACGGCTTCGGGCTCGCCGCGATCGGCATGACGCTCGGACTCGTGCAGTACTCCTTCGGCCGCAAGGCGCTGCCGGACGAGGCACGACGCGTGCCGAACCCGCTGCCCTCCTCGCGCTACCCGCTCGTCGCGATCATCGCGGTCGCCGCCGTCGCCCTCATCGCGGCGCTGGTGCTCGTCGGCGTGGTCAGGGCCGACAACCTGGCGTCCATCGTGATCATCGGAACGATCGTCGCGACGGTGGCGTACTTCGCGGTCATCCTCAGCAGCCGCCGGATCGACGGCACCGAGCGCTCGCGCGTCTGGGGATTCCTGCCCCTCTTCATCACGAGCGTCGCGTTCTGGTCGCTGTACCAGCAGCAGTTCACCGTGCTCACGGTCTACTCCGACGAGCGCCTCGACCGCAACATCTTCGGATTCGAGATGCCCGTCTCGTGGGTGCAGTCGATCAATCCCGTGTTCATCATCATCCTGTCCGGCGTCTTCGCGGCGATCTGGACCCGCCTCGGCCGCCGTCAGCCCTCGACGCCGGTCAAGTTCGCACTCGGCGCGATGATCATGGGGGCGGCGTTCCTGCTGTTCCTGCCGTTCGCGGGCGGTGGCGCCAACTCCACCCCGTTGATCGCCATCATCGGCATCCTGTTCGTGTTCACGGTCGCCGAGCTGCTGATCTCGCCGGTCGGGCTGTCTGTCACCACGAAGCTCGCCCCGAAGGTCTTCCACACCCAGATGGTCGCGCTGTTCTTCCTGTCGATCGCGCTGGGCACGGCGATCTCGGGCTGGCTCGTGCAGTTCTACGACCCGAAGAACGAGGTGCCCTACTTCTCGATCCTCGGCGCCATCGCGATCGTGGTCGGCCTCGGACTGCTCCTCGCCGTCAAGCCGGTGCTGCGACTGATGAAGGGCGTGAGCTGACGATCGCCCCACGCGGGCTCGCGCCTCGGGTGTCTCAGACGCCGATAGCCTGAAGCGATGGGAGAGAACGACGATCGCGCGCGCAGAAGACTCTCCCGGACATCACCGAAGTGGGCGATCGTCGCGGTGCTGGCGTTCGCCGGTCTCTGCTCGTCGTTCATGTTCACACTGGTCGTGCCGCTGCAGGCCGAGCTTCCTCACCTGCTGAACGCATCCCGCGAGGACACCACCTGGGTCGTCACGATCACGCTGCTCGTCGCCGCGGTCGCCACCCCGATCTCCGGCCGACTGGGCGACATGTACGGCAAGCGCCGCGTCGTGATCGTGCTGCTCGGACTGCTGATCCTCGGGTCGCTGATCGCCGCGCTGTCCGGCTCGATCGTCGGCGTGATCATCGGCCGGGCGCTGCAGGGGGCGGTGACCGGTGTGGTCCCGCTGGGCATCGCCATCATGCGCGACGTGCTGCCGCCCGAACGCCTGGGCACCGCCGTCGCCCTGATGAGCGCGACGATGGGCGTGGGCGGTGCGATCGGGATGCCGGTGGCCGCCCTGCTCGCGGTGAACGCCGACTGGCACTGGCTGTTCTGGCTCGCGGCCGCTCTCGGCGTCATCGGCCTCGCCCTCGTGCTGCTCGTGATCCCCGAGGATGTGCTGCGGTTCCCCGGGCGCCTCGACGTGATCGGCGCGATCGGACTCGCGATCGGCCTCACCGGCATCCTGCTGTTCGTCTCGCGCGGCGCGGAGTGGGGCTGGACGGCACCGCTGACCCTCGCATGCATCATCGGAGGCGTGGGGGTGCTGCTGGTGTGGGGGTGGTATCAGCTGCGCACGAAGGATCCGCTGCTCGATCTGCGCGTCGCTGCCCGCCCCGCCGTGCTGTTCACCAACATCGCCGCGATCGGCATGGGCTTCGCCCTGTTCGCGTCGAACGTGACTTTCCCGCAGCTGCTCGAGGGCCCGACCGCCTCCGGTGCGGGCTTCGGACTCGACATGGTCTCCGCCGCACTCGTGATCATGCCGGCGGGTCTCGTGATGATGGTGATCTCTCCGCTGTCGGGCTGGCTCGAGCGCACCGTCGGGCCTCGCCCGCTGTTCACCGTCGGCGCCGCGGCGATCGTGCTCGCCTACGTGTTCGTGCTGCTGTGGTCGAGCGAGGTCTGGCACATCCTCGTCGGCAACCTGCTGATCGGCGTCGGCATCGGATTCACGTTCGCCGCCATGCCGATGATCATCATGCGATCGGTGCCCGCGAACGAGACGGGTGCCTCGAACGGACTGAACGCGCTCTTCCGCTCGATCGGCACGTCGAGTGCGTCCGCCGTGATGGGCGGGGTGCTCGCCGCCATGAGCATCGACGTCGGCGGGGTCTCGGTGCCCACAAGGGCGGCGTTCGATCTGTGCTTCTGGCTGGCGATCGGGGCCGGGATCGTCGCTCTGGTGCTGTCGCTGTTCATCCCCCGGCAGCGTGCAGCAGAGCAGCATCCGTCGCTGCCCGGCTAGCCGTCAGCCAGGATCGCGATCAGAGCACGCGCGGATCGGGATCGCCCGTCGTCGGCGCTCGCAACCGCGCAGGGATCGGCCACTCGAGCACGTACTGCTGCACGGGCGGACGCGCCATGTCGCCGAAGTCGTCGATCTTCACGACGATGCGTCCGGGAACGCCTTCGTCGTCGGGAGTGACCTCGAGGATGCGCACGCGAAGAGGCCTGTCGGCTTCACCCTCGAGCATCCACGGATCGGCGAGCCAGCCGATCCCCCGCTCCTCGAGCGCGGTCTCGGCGTCGAGCCACTCGGTGGGACCGGAGACCGGGCGACCCAGCACGTCGACGGCCACCCACTCGTCGCCGTCGGGGTGGATCCATCCGAGCAGCTCGCCGTCGTCACGGCGGTGCGGAGTCCAATCGGGGCGGGGCATGCCTCCAGGCTAGCGACGCCGCGGCGAGGGCGCCCGTGAGCTCAGTGCGTGTACTCCATGAGCTCGACCCCGAGCACGCGGAAGGCATCGTGTGCACGAAGCCGGTGCGTGATCGACAGGTCGTCGAAGCAGACGATCAGGGAATAGGCGACGCCGGCGCGTGGCCCGGCGAGGACTCCCGCCTCTGCCCGCACGCCGCGATCGCGCCCGGTCTTGTTGATGAACAGCAGACCGTGGGCGTCGTGGTCGTGAGCGAAGGGATCGAGGCCCGTCGACGAGGCCACCAGGCTCAGGTCCTGATTCAGACTGAGCCACTCGGACACCTGAGCGCTCACCGAGGCGCCCACCACCTGCGAGTTCACGAGTGCCGAGAAGAGTCCGGCGAATTCGCGCGCGGAACCCACGGCGACCTGGGGCGCGTCGTCGGGACCGCGCTCGTCGCGGAATCGATCGAGAAGGGCTGTGCGGCGGAGTCCGAGGGCCTCGATGCGCTCACGCACGCGATCGTGACCGACCCGCTGCAACAGGGCGTTGACCGCGATCGGGTCACCGGCTGTCGCCGCGAGCACGGCGAGATCTTCGAGCGGCAGCGCGGGCGCATGCAGGTGTCGCCAGAGACCCGAGGTCGACACCGACTCGACGGCGGTGCGCTCGACGATCTCGAGCGGGTCGAGGGTGCCTGCATCGAACGCTGCCGCCACCTCGATCAGCAGCGGTACGACCCCGAGCCCCGCGACAGGCATGGTCACATGGTCATCGCCGGAGAGGACATGCGTGTGGTTGTCGAGATCGACGACATGAACCGACACCTGCGCGCCCGCGTCCGCGAGCTGTTCGAGCGCCCGGAGGGTCGAAGTGAACGACCGCCGCCCCGAGGCCGCACGACGCGGCAAGCGTCGGCTGGGCCGCTGAGAGCGGCGCAGCGAGGCCAGTGGCGGGCCGTCGGCAGGCTCGGAAGCACCCACGCGTGATCCTTAATAGGGGGGTTGGATTGGCGGGATGCTGCGGTGTCCATCCTCCGCAGCACCGATATCGTAACCCCGTCAGGTGAGGATGCCCTACATACTCCGGTATACGGTCATCAGATCGTCATCCAGGAGACAGCAGGGCACCCGTCGACACCTGATCGGTTATAGAGAACGACTCACCAGATCGTCACTCGCGAACCCTGCGGCAGCCACAGCGCGTCGGATTCGGAGACGTCGAACGCCTCGTAGAAGGCGTCGATGTTGCGGACGATCTGGTTGCAGCGGAACTCGTTCGGCGAGTGCGGGTCGATCGTGAGCAGTCGCAGTGTCTCGGCGTCGCGGCTCTTCTGCTGCCAGACCTGCGCCCACGACAGAAGAAGGCGCTGCACGCCCGTGTAGCCGTCGATGACCGGGGCCTCCTCTCCGCCGAGCGCGATCTCGTAGGCCTTGAGCGCGATGCCGAGGCCGCCCAGGTCGCCGATGTTCTCGCCGATCGTCAGGGCGCCGTTGACGTGATGCTCGGCGTCGAGGCCTTCGGGCACGAGCTCGTCGTACTGCGCGATCAGTGCCTTGGTGCGCTGCTCGAACGCCGTGCGATCCGCATCCGTCCACCAGTCCTCGAGCTTGCCGTCTCCGTCGTAGCGGCTGCCCTGGTCGTCGAATCCGTGACCGATCTCATGGCCGATGACCGCGCCGATCCCGCCGTAGTTGGCAGCCGCATCACGCGACGCATCGAAGAACGGATACTGCAGGATCGCCGCCGGGAACACGATCTCGTTCATCGACGGGTTGTAGTACGCGTTGACCATCTGCGGCGGCATGTGCCACTCGTCCCGGTCGATCGGCTTTCCCACCTTCGCGACGTTGCGGTCGTGCTCGAAGATCGCCGCTCGCCGCACGTTGCCGAACAGGTCGGCGCGGTCGATCTCGAGGCTCGAATAGTCGCGCCAGACGGCGGGGTGGCCGATCTTCGGCGTGAACGAGTCGAGCTTGGCGAGAGCTCGCTCGCGGGTCTCGGCCGTCATCCACTCGAGGTCGGTGATGCTCTGCCGATAGGCCTCGATGAGGTTCGCGACGAGCTCGTCCATCGCCGCCTTCGCCGTCGGCGGGTAGTGCCGCTCGACGTACACCTTGCCGATCGCCTCGCTCAGCGCGCCCTCGGTCACCGAGACGCCGCGCTTCCACCGCTCGCGGATCGAGGGGACGCCGGTCAGCTCGGTGCCGTAGAACGAGAAGTTCTCCTGCACGAAGTCGTCGGTGAGATACGGAGCCGCCGCGTGAACGACCTGCGCGCGCAGCCAGGCCTTCCAGTCGTCGAGGCGCTCGGGGGTGAGCAGCGATCCGAGCCCTTCGAGGAAGCTCGGCTGCGAGACGACCACCTCGGCGAAGGCCTCGGGGTGGGCCGGCGCGACGGAGTCGCGCCACGGCTCGAGGTCGACACCGGCGAGCTCCTGGATCTCGGCCCATGTCTTGAGGTTGTAGGTGGCGACGGCGTCGCGACTGCGCACGTTGTCCCAGTGGTGGCCCGCGAGCTCGGTCTCGAGGGCGATCGAGCGGTCGGCGGTGCCCGCGGCATCGGCGACACCGGCGAGCGCCAGCAGACGCTCGAGGTGGGCGCGGTAGGCCGCTCGGGTCTCGGCGAAGGTGTCGAGTCTGAAGTAGCTCTCGTCCGGCAGCGACAGGCCGGACTGCACGATCACCGGAAGGTAGCGCTCGGGATTTCCGGGGTCGCCGTCGACGTAGAACCCGATCAGGTGCGCGCGACCGTCGCGGTCGTAGGCGCCGACGGTGCGCAGGAACGCGGGGATGTCATCGATCCCCTCGATCTCGGCGAGGGTCTCGGCGAGCGGCGTGACACCGGCCTCGGCGATGCGCTCGGTGTCCATGAAGCTCGCGAACAGGTCGCCGATCTTGCGGGCGAGGGTGCCCGATTCGGCATCCTGCGACTCCTCGATGATCGCCCTGACGTCCTTCTCGGCCTGCTCGGCGAGCAGATGGAACGAGCCCCAGCGCGCCTTGTCGCCGGGGATCTCGGTGCGGGCGAGCCATGCGCCGTTGACATGGCGGTACAGGTCGTCCTGCGGGCGGATGTCGGAGCTGAACTCGGAGGTCTCAAGGCCAGAGGGAAGCACGTCGGTCATGCCGACCAGCCTAGGCGTCGCTCCGACATTCGGGCGGGAACGGGCTGGCGGTCCTCGCCGACCTCAGCCCCGGCGACGGATGCCGAAGCGACGCGTGCGCGGCTGGATCGACTCCGGCGTCGGCCGGGCGGCCAGGCGCGCCGCACGACGCTCGGCCCACGCGGCCACCTCGGCGTCGATGTCGCGAGGCTCCGTCACGACGGGCGGTCCGCCCTGCAGCTGACGTCGAGCCTCGATGACCCGACGGTTGAAGTCCTCGAGCACCTCCCGCACGTCGACCTCGCGACCGAGCAGGTCGAGCTGGTCGTCGAGCTCTCGGTTCTCGGTCCGGAGCAGGATGGCGGGCGGACCGAGACCCGTCAGGTTCTCCTGCTCGATCTTGCGCCGGATCCACCAGTCCGGGTCGTGGTGCGTGCCGAGACCCTCGAGCGGCTTGCCGGCTCCGGGGAGATCGTCGAAGTCGCCCCTGCGGATCGCGACCTGGATCGCCGTCTCGATGAAGGCGGCCCGGTCGGTGGCTGCGGCGATGCCCGGTGCCGTGCCGGATTCGGCGTCCTCGCCGGCGTTCTCACTCTGCTGTCGCGCGCGGTACCTCGCCGCGGCCTCTCGTGGATCCGTCATGGGCGCCTCCGTCGCATCCGGGATTCCTCCAGGGTACGACTGCACGGGATCCGGCGGGCCGAGTGCGGGCGCGCTGGACGCTCTGAGGTCGGCGCCAGCCCATAGGCTCGGAGGATGACCGAGCGCACTCTCAATCGTGAGATCCTGCGCCTCGCCGTCCCCGCGCTCGGCGCCCTGATGGCGGAGCCCGCGTTCCTCATCGTCGACGCCGCCCTGGTCGGGCACCTCGGCACGACGCCGCTCGCCGGGCTCGGCATCGCGGGTGCGGTGCTGCAGACGATCGTCGGGCTCATGGTCTTCCTCGCCTACTCGACGACCCCGGCCGTCGCCAGGCTGTTCGGCGCCGGCCGGCCGGGCGAGGCCGTCTCGGTCGGGATCAACGGCATGTGGCTGGCGCTGGCGATCGGGGCCGTGCTCGCCGCGGCCGGGGCGGTCGCCTCGCCGTGGCTCGTGTCGCTGTTCGGCGCGAGCGAGGCCGTGGCCGCCGACGCCAACGCCTATCTGGTCGTCTCGATGTGGGGGCTCCCGGCGATGCTCATCGTGTTCGCCGCCACCGGACTGCTCCGCGGGATGCAGGACACCATGACGCCCCTGTGGATCGCCGGCATCGGCTTCGGCGCGAACGCGCTGCTCAACGTGCTGTTCATCTACGGGCTGGGCTGGGGCATCGCCGGGTCGGCGGCCGGCACGGTCGTCGCCCAGTGGGGCATGGTCGGCGCCTACGTGCTGGTGATCCGGCGCCTCGCCGCGAAGCACGATGCGTCGCTGATGGCGCAGCGAGCGGGCATGGGCAGCACTGCGCGTTCGGGCGGCTGGCTGTTCCTGCGCACGGTGAGCCTGCGGGCTGCGCTGTTGGCGACCGTCGCGGTCGCCACGGGCATCGGCACGGAGGAACTCGCCGGGTGGCAGATCGTCTTCACCATCTTCTCGGCGGCCGCGTTCGCACTGGATGCCCTCGCGATCGCGGCCCAGGCACTGATCGGCAAGGAGCTCGGCGCGGGCGACGAACGGCAGGTGCACCGGGTGCTCAGACGCACGGTCGCCTGGGGAGTGTGGTTCGGCGTCGTGGTCGGCGCGCTCATCGCGGCGCTCTCGGGTGTGCTCGGCATCGTGTTCACGGGCGATCCGTCGATCGCCGCGCTCGTGCAGCCTGCGCTCCTCATCCTCGCGGTCGCGCAGCCGATCGCGGGTGTCGTCTTCGTGCTCGACGGGGTGCTGATGGGTGCGAACGACGCGCGCTATCTCGCGATCGCGGGTGGCCTGAACCTCCTGCCGTTCCTCCCGGCACTCTGGGTCATCGCCGCGACCGGCGTCGACGACACCGCAGGTCTCGTCTGGCTCTCGGTCGCGTTCTTCGGGGTGTACCTGCTCGCTCGGCTGGCCACCCTCGGCTGGCGCGTGCGCTCGGGACGCTGGGTCACTGCCGGGGTCTGAGATCAGGCGTTCTCGAGTTCGGCGATCACGATCTTCTTCATGTGCATGAGCGCCTGGATCTGCTCCGGCCTCTGCTGCAGCAGATCGAGGCCTGCGGGCACGACCTGCCAGCTGACGCCGAACCTGTCCTTGCACCAGCCGCATGCCTCCGACTCCGGCACGGCCGAGAGCGCCTGCCAGTAGTGGTCGATCTCGGCCTGGTCCTCGCATCCGATCACGAACGAGATCGACTCGTTGAACGCGAACTCAGGTCCGCCGTCGAGGCATCCGAACGGCGAGCCGTTCAGCGTGAAGTCGCCGTTGAGGACCTTGCCGGTCATCCCTTCGAAGTGTCGATCGAGCGATTCGTCGGGGTAGAGCACCACCTGGTCGATCGACGAGTTCGGGAACACCGAGACGTAGTACTCCATCGCCTCCTGCGCCTGACCGTCGAACCAGAGGAACGGGCGGATGCGACTGATCTCTGCCATGTCGACCTCCTCAGATCGGCACTCACGCTACGCCCGCGCAGCCGCCGTGTCGAGAGGGTCCGCCCACCTGTCAGCCCGCGTGCCTCCGGCACCACTCGTACATGATCACGGCGGCTGCCGCGCTGGCGTTGATCGATCGCGTCGAGCCGTACTGCGTGATCTCGATATGGGCCGACGCCGCGGCGAGCGCGGCATCCGACAGCCCCGGCCCCTCCTGGCCGAACAGCAGCACGCAGCGCTGCGGCAGGTCGGCGCGGTCGACCGGCACTGCGCCGTCGACGTTGTCGACCGCGATGACCGGCAGCCCCTCTGCCGCGGCCCAGGCGGTGAACGTCTCCACGTCCTCATGGTGCACGACGTGCTGGTAGCGGTCGGTGACCATGGCGCCCCGTCTGTTCCAGCGGCGCCGCCCGATGATGTGCACGGTATCGGCGAGGAACGCGTTGGCGCTGCGCACGATCGAGCCGATGTTCATGTCGTGCTGCCAGTTCTCGATCGCGACGTGGAACGGATGCCGTCTGGTGTCGAGGTCGGCGACGATCGCGTCCATCCGCCAGTAGCGGTAGCGATCGATCACATTGCGCGTGTCGCCGACCGTCAGCAGCTCAGGGTCGTACTGCTCTCCCGCGGGCCATTCCGCCTCGCCTCCGGGCCACGGCCCCACTCCGTAGCCGGGCTGCGCCGACGATCCGCCTGTCTCTGCTGCATCCGCGGCCGCCTGCTCTTCCATTCCGCCAGGCTATCCGCCGAGCCCCGCACAACATATTTAGGTACACCGAAAAATCCGCTACGATTTCGGCATGCCTAAAAATTCCGCACTCGAGACGGCTGCGCCGACCGCTCGCGCCACAGCGCCCCGCAGCCTCTGGCTTCTCGGCCCCGCACTGGTGGCCGGCGTCGCGTATCTCGATCCGGGCAATGTCGCGAGCAATATGACCGCGGGCGCGCAGTACGGGTACCTGCTCGTGTGGGTCGTGGTCGCCGGCAACATCATGGCCTGGCTGATCCAGTACCTCTCGGCCAAACTCGGAGTCGTCACCGGTCAGAGCCTGCCCGAAGTGCTGGGAACGCGACTGAAGAACCCGTGGGCACGACGCGCGTACTGGCTGCAGGCCGAGCTCGTCGCGATGGCGACCGATCTGGCCGAGGTCATCGGCGGCGCCGTCGCTCTGTATCTGCTGTTCGACATCCCCCTGCTGCTCGGCGGGATCATCACCGGGGCGGTGTCGATGATCCTGCTGGCGGTGCAGAGCCGTCGAGGGCCCCGACCCTTCGAGTTCGTGATCATCGCGCTCATGGTGATCATCACCGTGGGTTTCATCGCGGGCCTCTTCGTCGCCCCGCCCGACGCCTCGAGCATCGTCGGCGGCCTCGTGCCCCGCTTCGAGGACACCGGATCGGTGCTGCTCGCCGCATCCATCCTCGGCGCCACGATCATGCCGCACGCGATCTACGCCCACTCGTCGCTCACCCGAGACCGCTTCGGCTCGACGACGACCGATGCGCCGACGGAGGCCGTGCGCACGGAGACCTCGCGCATCCGTCGCCTGCTCACCGCGACCCGGTGGGACGTCTCGATCGCGATGGTCATCGCGGGTACGGTGAATCTCGGCATCCTGCTGCTCGCGGCCGCGAACCTCGCCGGCGTCGAGGGCACCGACTCGCTCGAAGGCGCGCACGCCGCGCTGGCCGCAGGGCTCGGTCCTGTCGTCGCGACGTTCTTCGCGGTCGGGCTGCTGGCCTCGGGCCTCGCCTCGACGTCGGTGGGCGCCTACGCGGGGGCCGAGATCATGCACGGACTGCTGCACGTGCGCATCCCGCTGCTCGCGCGTCGGCTGGTGACTCTGATCCCCGCGCTCGTGATCCTCGGCATCGGCTTCGATTCGACGCTCGCCCTCGTGCTCAGCCAGGTCGTGCTCTCGTTCGGCATCCCCTTCGCCCTGATCCCGCTCATCGCGCTCACGGCTCAGCGCCGCACACTCGGCGTCTGGGCGAACCGCCTGTGGACGACGGCGGCCGGCATCATCGCGTCCGTCCTGCTCATCGCCCTCAACGGCGCCCTGCTCTGGCTGGTGCTCACCGGAGCCTGAACCGCAGCCCCTCGAGCAGACCGGCACCGGGACGCAAGACGCAGAGGTCAGGACGCAAGACGCAGGGCGCACAGAACCGCCCCGAGCCGGCACGGGAAGAGTCGACTCGGGGCGGCGGTCTGTCACCGAGAGCGGAGGTTCTCCGTCCATCGCGAGGTCGCGCCGTCGGCGATGCGGTAGCCGGCGTCCGGCACCGCCACGACGGTCACCTCACCGGTGACCCGCACCTTGCCGCCCGGCGATTCGACCTTCTCGCCGTTCACGTAGTAGCTGACGCCCTTCACGTTCGTCGGCACCTTGACCTCGTCGCGAGAGGTGCCCGGCTTGTCGGTGAACTTCGGCGCCTTCGGCTCCGTCGGGGCGGTCAGCACCGGCACGTTCGCCCAGTCGAGGTCGCTCGCGAGATAGAACGAGGTGTACGCCGGCTGGTTGTAGGTCGTCTGCTGACGCGCGGTCTCAGCCCGGTACTGCACATCGTGCATGAGGGTCGTGAGCTTGTGCGCCGTGGGCTCGGTCGTGGTGAAGAACCGCAGCGCGCTCGAGTCGGCCGTGCGCACCAGCAGCTCCTCGCGCCAGTCGCCCAGCACATCGGCGACGAGCGAGGGGTTGCCCTTCGTGCCGTTGTTGGTGAGCGAGCCCGTCGCGGTGAGCACAGTGCCTCGCGTCCAGTCGTCGATGGTCGGCGTCTGGTCGCCGCTGCCGTTGACGAGCTGCGTCGTCAGGTCGCCCGCCCAGCGGATCGACATGTTCGTGCCGGGCGTCTGCGCCTGCAGCACCTCGCCCGTCGCACTGAGCAGACCGCTGCCCTCCGTGCCGCCCGGCATGCTCGACCACACCTCGATGCCGGGCACGTCCGGCCGCACGTCGCCGATCATCGCCCGACCCGTGTCTCGGCCCGAGTAGGCGCCGAAGAGGGACTCTCCCGTGGCGGCATCGCGCATCACCGACCCGTACGGCGCGCTGGTCGCACCCTCATGAGCCGTCCAGATCTCCACACCGGCGCGGCTCGGATCGATGTCTGTCACGTGCATCGCGTCGCCGTGTCCCAGGCGCACCGATGCTCCGGGATCCGCACTGCCCTCGGGGAGCACGTCGAACGAGCTGTACAGCAGGCTGCCGTCGTCGTCGATCGTCGCGGAACCGTAGACGAGCTCCTGCCTGCCGTCGCCATCCACGTCGGCGAAGCTCAGCGAGTGATCGCCCTGCGTCGTGATCGTGCCGAACTCGGGGTCGCTGCCGTCGCGGCCGTGCGGCGAGTCGTTGAACGGGTTCGTCAGGGGCACGTGGCCGCTGTCGACATCCCAGCGGGCCTTCAGCCGCTTGCCGTCCCAGTCGAAGGCCGCGACGGTCGTACGTGTGTAGTAGCCGCGGGCGAAGACGGCGGACGGATGCTGGCCGTCGAGGTATCCGACTCCCGCGAGGAAGCGGTCGACGCGGTTGCCCGGCTCGATGCGCGACATCGCGTAGTCGCCCCACAGCAGGCCGTCGTCGCCGCGCTCGGTCGGATACGGGATGGTCTGCAGCTCCTTGCCCGTCGCGCTGTCGAAGACGGTGAGGTACTCGGGTCCGTCGACGATGAAGCCCTCGAACTCTCGCAGCAGGTTGCGAGCGCTGCGACCGGGCGCGTACACGTCGATGAAGGTCGTGGCGAGCTCCTGCGCCGACTCGGGCGAGAGCGGATACTCGTGCGTGACGGGCATGCCCCACGCCTCTTCGAGAGTGGCCGGCCACTGACCCGACACGACCTCCGCCCGCTCACTCCAGCCGAGGAACATCTCGACGAGGTGCTGCTCGTAGTCCGCGGCGCTGAGTCGGTAGTCGTCGTCGTTCGAGTAGCCCGCCTTGCGGTCGTCCTTCGGCAGCGTGATGTACGACTCGCTCGCGACGCTGCCGTCGGCGGTGTACTGCACGGACTTCGTGCCAGGGGCCGTCTTCAGCATCGTCTCGGAGCGTCCGTCGCCGTCGAAGTCGTAGACGAGGAACTGCGTGTAGTGCGCACCGGCGCGGATGTTCACGCCGAGATCGAGGCGATTGAGCAGCGTGCCATCGAGCTCGTAGGTGTCGAGGTAGACGGGGCCCGTGTAGCCGCGCTGCGAGACGTCCTTCGAGTTCGAGGGATCCCACTTCACGACGTACTCGTACTGCCCGTCGCCGTCGACGTCGCCGACCGACACATCGTTGGCCGAGTAGGTGTAGGCCTCGCCCTTCGGTGTGACGCCGTCGGCGGGCTTCTGCAGCGGAAGGTCGTAGTGCCCCTCCGCCCACGCAGACACGGACGGCGAAGCGGATGCCGTCAGCTCGACGCCGTTCACCACCGGCACCACGGAGTACTGCGATGCGGCCGCGCCGTCGGCATCCGCGTAGTTCGTGCTGTCGGTGATCGTGGCGATCTTCGCTCCGTCGCGGTAGACGGCGAAGTCGGGACCCGCGAGCCCCGTGGCGGTCGCACCGCTCGCCTCGGTGGCGAGCAGTCTCCAGCTGAGGAAGACACCGTCGGCGGTCGAGACGGCGACAAGACCGCGGTCGAGCGTCTCGAGCTGTGGCGTCTTCGGCCCGGAGTCATGGCGACCGGCCGTCGGCGCTGTGGGCGACGCCGCCGTCGCACTCTGCGCGCCTCCCACGAGGAGGCAGCCGACTGCGGCCACCGCCACGACGGCGCGGAACGATTGGTGTCGGATATTCATCGTCGAAATCCTTCTCTGGGCATGGCGCCCGCTCGGATAGCGTTTTCCCGTGCCCGGTCGAAGCTACCCGCAGAGCTCGTCCCCCGTCAAGGAATCCGGGCCGATTGACACGATTCACAGCGTGCGCGGCGGAGTGCTCCGACGGTTAGGCTCGAAGGATGTCTGCCGAAACCGCGCGCCGCAACGTCCGCATCCTCACCTGGATCGGCATCGCGACCGGCGTGATCGGCGGGCTGCTCGTCGCCTTCCCCACCGTGCTGCCCTTCGGCGGCCCCTGGGTGCAGCTCGCCCTGGGCATCGCGACCCTCGTGCTGGCCTTCCGCGCCCGCAAGATCGGCATCGCCGAGATCGAGGGGTTCGACGGTCGGCTCTCGCTCTTCGCCGCCCTGCTCGGGTTCCTCATCATCTTCTTCGCGGGGCAGGTCGCCTTCGGCATCCTCGTCGACGTCGCGAACCCCTGATCTAGGCTGGACCCGTGGCATCCCCTGCAGCAGACGACTACCTGAAGACCGTCTACGCGCACACCGAATGGCAGGACGCGCCGATCACCCCCTCGGTGCTCGCGGCGAAGCTGGGCATCGCCCCGTCGTCGGTCACCGAGATGGTCAAGAAGCTCGCCGCCGCCGGGCTCGTCTCGCACGTCCCATACGGCGCGGTGCGGCTGACGGATGCCGGCACGCAGCGAGCTCTGGCCATGGTGCGTCGGCACCGCCTGATCGAGACCTGGCTGGTGCAGGAGTTCGGCTACGGATGGGACGAGGTGCACGACGAAGCCGAGGTGCTCGAGCACACGATCAGCGACCGTCTGCTCGAGGGCATCGACGCACGCCTCGGACGCCCGCGGTTCGACCCGCACGGCGACGCGATCCCCGATGCCGCAGGCGTCGTCGAACGCGAGCCCTTCGTGCTTCTCGCCGATGCGCCGTCGGGGCACGTCGGACGCGTGCTGCGCGTCGACGACCGAGACCCGGAACTGCTGCGTGCTCTCGAGGGGGCGGGCGTCACCGTCGCCGCGAACATCACGACGACCCCCACGGGCATCGAACTCGAGGGCACCGCGACCGAGCTCCCCGACGGCGCCGCACAGGTCGTCTGGCTCAGCGCCTGAGAACCTCGTCAGAACCTGACACCTGCCCGTAACCGCCGCCGCATAGGCTGTGCACATGGCACACCGCGACAACATCGAATGCTGGCTGACCGACATGGACGGCGTGCTCGTTCATGAGAACGATGCCATCCCCGGAGCGTCCGAGCTGCTCGCAGGGTGGGAGCAGAACGAGATCCCCTACCTCGTGCTGACGAACAACTCGATCTTCACGGCGCGTGACCTGTCGGCCCGCCTCCGCGCCAGCGGGCTCATCGTGCCCGAGGAGCGGATCTGGACCTCGGCACTGGCGACGGCCGACTTCCTCGCGCAGCAGTTGCCCGGCGGCTCGGCCTTCGTGATCGGCGAGGCGGGCATCCTCACGGCGCTGCACGAGGCCGGCTTCATCATGACCGAGACGAACCCCGACTTCGTGGTCGTCGGCGAGACCCGCAACTACTCGTTCGAGGCGATCACCAAGGCGATCCGGCTCATCATCAAGGGCGCGCGCTTCATCGTCACGAACCCGGATGCCACCGGGCCGTCAGCCGACGGCGTGATGCCGGCGACGGGCGCGATCGCGGCCCTGATCACCAAGGCCACGGGCAAGGAGCCGTATGTCGTCGGCAAGCCGAACCCGATGATGTTCCGCTCGGCCCTCAACAAGATCGGCGCGCACTCGAAGAAGACCGGCATGATCGGCGACCGCATGGACACCGACATCATCGCCGGCATCGAGGCAGGACTGCACACCGTGCTCGTCATGACGGGCATCAGCGACGAGGCCGAGGTTGAGAAGTACCCGTTCCGCCCCGACGAGATCGTCGACTCGGTCGCCGATCTGCTGCCGACGGTCACCGAGTCGATTCCGACGCTCGACGAGGACTGAGATGGGCGCGCTCGACGAAGGAGAACGGGTCGTCGCAGCGGATGCGGCCGCCTGGCGCGCCTGGCTCGAAGAGCATCACGAGCGCACCTCGGGCGTCTGGCTGTTGAGCGTGCGCGGTCAGAACGAGGGCAGGGTGGGATACGACGACGCCGTGCGTCAGGCTCTGTGCTTCGGATGGATCGACGGCCCCGTGCGCACGCTCGACGACGAGACCGTGGGTCAGTGGTTCTCGCCCCGCCGACGCGGCAGCGGGTGGGCGGCGACCAACAAGGCGCGGCTGATCGACCTCGAGGCCGCCGGGCTGCTCGCGCCCGCCGGCATCCGCGTGCTCGAGACCGCCAAGGCCGACGGGTCGTGGACTCTGCTCGACGGACCGGAGGCGGGCATCGAGCCGCCGGAGCTGACCGAGGCGCTGGATGCCGTGCCCGCTGCACGAGCCAACTGGGACGCCTTCCCGAAGTCGGTCAAGAAGTTCGGCCTGACGCACATCGCGATGGCCAAGCGTGCAGAGACGCGATCCGCCCGGATCGCGAAGATCGTGGCGGATGCCGCCGAAGGGAAGCGCCCATGAACCAGTCCGACCTGCTGTTCCTGGTGATCTTCGTGATCCTGCTCAGCTCGCTCACCGTGTTCATCGTGCAGTTCGTCCGCTCCCGTCGCCGCGGCGGAGGCGACGGCGACGGCCGCGCCGGCTGGTGGGAAGGCCCCTGGGACGACGACGACCGCAAGCGCTGACCGGCGGCGTTTCGCACCCGACGTGGATCAGCGCAGCGTCAGACTGCGCACGCGCTCGACCGGTTCCGGCATCCGCAGCGGCCCCGCACCCGGCGTGATCGTGCCGAGGATGCGCGGCTCGCGCGCTCCCGTGCCGCCGGGCGTCACCGCGGCGACTCCGTGCATGGTGCACCACCCGATCAGTGCGAACAGGATCGCCTCCTTGCTGTCCACCGGGGCACCGAGCTCATCGGCGAGCACGACCTCGACGCCGGGGAGAGCATCGCGCAGACCCTGCATGATCAGCGGGTTGTGGCATCCGCCCCCGGAGACGGCCAGGAATCGGATACCGGCGGCACGCACGTCCTGAGCCACCGTGCGGACGGTGAGTTCCGTGAGGGTGCGCACGAGGTCGGGGAGTGAGATCTCTCGTCCGTCTGCGGTCATGCGATCGATGTGAGCACGCACATAGTCGAGGTGGAAGTGCTCCTTGCCCGTGCTCTTCGGGGCGGGGAGCGCGTAATAGGGGTCGGCGAGGAGCGTGGCCAGCAGCGCCTCGTCGACCGTTCCGGTGCGGGCGATCGCGGCGTCCGCGTCGTACCCGCGCTCGTTCAGGCCTTCCGCCACGACGACGGCGTCGACCAGCGCGTTCGCCGGACCGATGTCATACGCCGAGAGCCCGTCGGCGCCCACCACGGTCATGTTCGCGATGCCGCCGAGATTGACGGCCGCCGAGACGCCCGCTCGGCCACGCAGCAGCAGCTCGTCGAGGAACGACACCAGCGGAGCGCCGTGTCCGCCGGCGGTGATGTCGCGGATGCGCACGTCCGACACGACCGGCGCGCCCACCCGCTCGGCGATCCATGCCGGCTGGCCGATCTGCAGCGTGCCGAGCGCGTGGCCGTCGGCGACCCAGTGGAAGACGGTCTGCCCGTGCGTGCACACGGCATCCACTCCCCCGACCGCGTCGGATGCCGCCGCGGCGACCTCGGCGAAGGCCTGCCCGATCAGAGTGTCGAGTTCGCAGACCTCGGCGAGGGTCGTGGGCGACGGGGGCAGCGCGGCGACGAGTCGAGCACGGAGGTCTGGCGCGTACGGGATGCTGTCCTCGTGCAGCACCGTGCCGTGCAGCGCGCCATCGCTCTCCTCGAAATCCACGACCGTGACGTCGATGCCGTCGTGCGAGGTGCCCGAGAGCAGTCCGAGTATGCGCATGCGTGTTCCTTCCGTCGCCTGCTATGAGCGTAAGGCCGATTTGTTAGGGAGGCGAACGGAATCCATGTCGAACCCGTAATACTGCAGAATGCTTGGCGGGAGGGCACCATCGAACCATGCCCGACCCGGACTTCATCCTTGCCCTCATCGTCTCCGACATCGCCATCGTCGCGATACTCGGAACGGGGTTGCTTATCGGTTTCCGAAAGCTCGGCAGGAGCCTTGATGCACTCGAGGCGGATATCGGGGCTGCCCTCGACAGATTGGCGAAGTGCGGCGCTGACGTCAGCGCAGGACGAGCGCCGCGGCGCCGATGAGCGGCCCCTCGTCGCCGAGACCCGAGCGCACGACACGCGTGCGGCGGGAGTACTCGTGCGCCGCGCTCGCGGTGAGGGCCTGCTGCACGAGGTCGATGTAGTCGGCCGAGACCCGCGAGAACCCGCCGCCGATCGCGACCATGTCGAGGTCGACAAGGGTCGCGGCATCCGCCAGCGCTTCGCCGACCGCCTTCGCCGACCGTTCGATGGCCGCGCGGGCGATGGCGTCACCGGCAGCGGCATCCCGCGCCAGGTCTTCACCGGTGGCTCCGGTCCAGCCCTGCTGCTGCGCCCAGGCGGCACTCGCCGGGCCGGAGGCGATCTCCTCGAGCGTGAGTCCGCCCTCGCGGCGCACCTGGCCCAGGTGTCCGGCATTGCCGGTGGCGCCGGGAATGTATGCGCCATTGACGACGAACCCTCCACCGACTCCGGTCGAGACGACGATCGACAGTGAGGCACCGGCATCCTGCGTCGCACCGAGCCACGACTCGGCGAGCGCGAGCGCCCCGCCGTCGTGGCCGAGAATGGTCGGCACCTCGCGGCCGAGCGCAGCGGATGCCGCAGAGCGCACCGATTCCGCGAGCCCGAATCCCCGCGCAAGCGGCATGTTCACCGGCATGATCGCTCCGGCGCCGCGGTCGATCGGGCCGGCACTGCCCGCTCCCGCACCGACGAGTTCCGCGTCAGCGGGGAGCGCAGCCAGAGCATGCGTGACGATCGCACTGACGGCCAGGTCCAGCGATTCGAGCGTCGCCTCGCGGCCGGTCGCCTGACGCGAGCGGCTGCCGTCGACCAGCACGCCGTGCTCGCTCACGAGCGCGGCCTCCATCTTGGTGCCGCCGACGTCGACGGCGAGTGCGTAGCGGGTCACTGGGGGTCGAGTCCGAGGTCGTCGAGGTCGAAGGCCGCACGCCATTCGAGACCCTCGGCTTCGATCGCGGCCTGAGCGCCGGTCTTGCGGTCGACGATCACGGCGACGGCGACGATCTCGGCGCCCTCCTTGCGCAGCGCCTCGACGGCCTTGAGCGCGGACTGACCCGTGGTCGAGGTGTCCTCGAGCACCACGACGCGCTTGCCCTTGACGTCTGCGCCCTCGATCTGGCGGCCGCGGCCGTGATCCTTCGGCTCCTTGCGCACCACGAAGGCGTCGAGCGGCTTGTCGGCGGCGACCGAGGCGTGCAGCACCGAGTTGGCGATCGGGTCGGCGCCGAGGGTCAGGCCGCCGACCGCCACGACGTCGAGGTCGCCGATCAGGTCGAGCATGATGCGGCCGATCGCGGGAGCGGCGCGGTGGTCGAGGGTGAGCTTGCGCATGTCGACGTAGTACGTCGCCTTCTTGCCGCTCGAGAGCGTGAAGTCTCCGTGGAACACGGCCTCGTCCTTGATCAGGTCGAGGAGGGTCTGGCGGTCAGCGTCGAGTGCGGTCACGGCATCCAGTGTAGGAGGTGGGCCCTAGGCTTGACGCATGCGCTTGGCCACCTGGAACGTCAACTCCATCCGCACCCGTGTCACCCGCACCGTCGAGTTCGCCGTCCGCGAGGACATCGACGTGCTGGCGATGCAGGAGATCAAGTGCAAACCCGAGCAGTTCCCCTATGCTCCGTTCGAGGACGCCGGCTACCACGTCGAGGTGCACGGCCTGAATCAGTGGAACGGCGTCGCGATCGCGAGCCGGCTGCCGATCACCGATGTGCGCACGGCGTTCGACGGCATGCCGGGCTTCGCCAAGGGGCATGAGGGGCCGGATGCTCCGCTCGAGGCTCGCGCCCTGGGTGTGCTCGTCGACGGCGTGCGCGTGTGGAGCCTGTACGTGCCGAACGGCCGCTCGCTCGACGACCCGCACTACGCCTACAAGCTGCATTGGCTCGAAGAGCTGAAGAAGTCGACCGCTGCCGAGCTCTCGGCGAACCCCGATCTGCCGCTCGCCCTGGTGGGCGACTTCAACATCATCCCGTTCGACGCCGACAACGGCGACCCCGACATCGTCGAGGGCGTCTCGACGCACGTCTCGCCGCAGGAGCGCCAGGCCTTCTTCGCGTTCGGCGACGCGGGAGTCACCGACGTCGTGCGCCCGCTGCTTCCTGAGGGCTACACGTACTGGGACTACCAGCGCCTGAAGTTCCCTCGCAACGAGGGCATCCGCATCGACTTCATCCTCGGCTCGAAGACGCTTGCAGAGGCCGTCACCGGCGCATCCATCCACCGGGAAGAGCGCAAGGGCGAGCAGCCCAGCGATCACGTTCCCGTGGTCGTCGAGTTCGACCTCGGCGGTGCCGACGAAGACGACGACGACCTGCCGATGATCTTCTCCTGACTTCCCCGTCGTTGAGCGAGCGAAGCGAGACGTAACGGATGACTCTGCGCCTGATCGCCACGGACCTCGACGGCACTCTGCTGACGTCGGCATCCGAGGTGAGCGTGCGCACGCGCGCGGCGCTCGACGCGGCGCGGGCACGCGGCATCCACGTCGTTCCGGTGACGGCCCGTCAGCCGATCGGCTTGCGCACTCTCGCGAGTGATGCAGGATTCGACGGATGGGCGCTGTGCAGCAACGGCGCCTACGCGACCCACCTCGTCGACGGGCGGATGCTGTTCGCCGAAGAGCTTCCGGCAGAGACCATCCGCACCCTAGCCGAGGCGCTGCGCGCCAGCATCCCCGGGCTGCTGTTCGCGAGCGTGCGGGAGGGCGGCGAGACGTTCGTGGCCCAGCACGGCTACGCCGAGATCGCCGACCTCGCCGACCACAAGCGCGATCCGCGCACGATGGGCGGCGTCGCCCTCGACCACGTGCTCGCCGCACCGAGCCTCAAGTTGGTGATCCGGCATCCGGAGCTCGCCCCGACAGCGCTGTTCGACGCACTGTGCGCGCTCGAACTCACCGGCTTCGAGGCGACGCTGTCAGGCGCCCCGTTCCTCGAGGTCATGGCCGACGGCGTCACCAAGGCCACGGGGCTGGCTCGCCTCTGCGAGCACCTGGAGATCGAACGCCGCGACGTCATCGCCTTCGGCGATGCCCTCAACGACGTCGAGATGCTGCGCTGGGCGGGCCACGGCGTCGCGATGGCCGGCGCGGCGGACGTCGTGCAGGATGCCGCCGACGAGACCACCGCGTCGAACGACGACGACGGAGTGGCGAGGGTGATCGAGCGGGTGCTCGGGGTCTGCTGACCGGACATGACACGAGAGCCCGGCCGCTTCCGCGGAAGCTGCCGGGCCCTCGTCAGCATTCGGGTCAGTTCTGAGCCCGTCGACGACGGACAAGCAGCATGCCGGCGAGCAGCAGGCCGGATGCCATCATCACCGCGAACGCCGGCGCATCGGCGCCAGTGCTGGCCAATGGTGCGTCGGCCCCTGTGACCGCCCCCGTGACCGTGGCGCCGGGTGCCGCAGTCAACCAGGAGCCGGGCACTCGCCACGACCTCCGACTGCGCGTTCAACGCCACGAGCGTGTGCGTTCCGGGTGACGTGCTCGCAGGGACGCGGAAGGTACCCGTCAGCGCGCCGCTCGCATCGGCGGTCAGAGTTCCCAGCGCTTGAGGAGCCGAGCGCAACTCGAATGCGATCTTCGCGCCAGGCGCGAACCCCGTGCCCGAGATGTCGATGTCGCTGCCGGCCCGGATCGACCCCGTTGCGAGCGCGAGTGCCGGCTCCGGCTCCGGCTCCGGCTCCGGCTCCGGCTCGGGCTCCGGCTCCGGCTTCGTGATGGGCACGAGCGTGAAGTCGATGCCGCCCACTGTCGTGGACGCTGCCGCCGTCACGGGAGTCGCGAGATCCGCCGTCTCGACGCCGTCGTAGAACTGCGGCTTCGCCGTCGTCGGGCTGTCGTTGTAGAAGATCACGGATGCCTTGAAGATGTACGTTCCCGCCGGGATGTTGAGCGTGTATGACCCCGTCTGCCAGTCGGCGATCACATATCCGACACGCTCATCGCCATCCCAGGCTTCGACGAGCATCTCGCGGCCCTCCGAGCTCACCATCGTGACGGTGCCGGTGATTGTCGCTGCTGAGTCGAGCTGAGCGTCGGTGCCTGTGATGTCGTCGCCAGATTCGACGACCACTGGAGTCGCAGCCTCCTCGGTGGCGGCGATATTTCGATTCAGTCCTCGAACGTCCCGACCTCCGGCACCCGATCCGTTCGTCCGTAGCGCAGCAGCATCACGCCGCTGTCGTCGACGACCGGCGGCTCGAGCAGGCGCAGCACCGACGGCATGGCACCGTCGTCGAACACCTTCTTGCCCGTGCCGAGCAGGATCGGATACACCCACAGGTTGAGCTCGTCGAACAGCCCTCCGGCGAGCAGCGAGTGCACGAAGTCGATGCTGCCGATCACGTGCACCTCGTCGTGCTGTGCTCTCAGTTCGGCGATCTCGGCGGCGAGATCGTCCCCGACGCGGTGACTGTTCTGCCACGAGAGCGCGACATCAGGGTTCCGCGACGCGACATACTTCGGCACCCGGTCGAAGAGCCTGCCGATCTCCCCCGACGGGCCTTCCGTGTGATGCGGCCAGTACGACGCGAAGATGTCGTAGGTGCGGCGGCCGAGCAGCAGGGCGTCGAGCCGCTGCATCCCCTGCGAGACGGTCTCTCCCATGCCCGACGACGGATACCCCGCCTGCCAGCCGCTGAATTCGAACCCTCCGGACGGATCCTCGTCGGTGCCGCCCGGGCCCTGGGCGACGCCGTCGAGGGTCATGAAGAGGTCGATCAGGATGCGTCCGGTCATCAGAGTGCTCCTTTGCACAAGAGTGCGGCGATGTTCCCAGTATGCGCTCGTGCGCTGCCGTCGCGCCGTCTACCCTTCCGCGCCCCAGCGCCCGAGCTGCTCGATGGCCTCGCGAAGCGCGAGACCACGATCAGTGAGCGCGTAGGCACGCGTGTTGTGCCGCAGCGGAAGTCGACTCAAGACCCCGGCCGCTTCGAGCTCGCGCAGACGGGTCGCGAGGATGTTGGTCGGCACCCCGAGCTCACGCTGCAGGTCGCCGTATCTCTGCGGCCCAGCGAGCAGCTGCTCGACGATGAGCAGCGCCCACCGGGCGCCGACGATGTCGAGGGCGGCAGCGAGGTCGCTCACGCGTTCTGATCGGAATCCGACTTCATCCAGAACGGCGAGTAGTGATACCCGTCGGGGTCGTCGAACTGGCGCTGATACATGAACGAGTAGTCGTCGGTGTCGCCGACCCTGCCACCGGCGGCAGCGGCACGCTCGACGAGCTCATCGACGGCCTCGCGGCTGCCGAGATCGAACGAGACCGTGACCTTCGACGGCGTATCGGGTCCACCGATCACGTCCTCGGTGCCGCCGACGCTCGCATACATCTCGCGGCTGCCGAGCATGACGTACTGCTCGGGCGCGATCGCGAAGCACGACACGTTGTGATCGGACATCTCGGCGTTGAGGGTCCAGCCGAGAGCGGTGTAGAAGGCGGTGGCCCGGTCGACGCTCTCGACCGGGCAGGTGATGAATATGCTCATGCGCCCACACTTGCAAAAAGCAAGTAAGACGTCAAGAGGTCTTCGCGGCGGGCAACGATCCCCCGTGCGGGGGATGCCACCGCATCCGCCCCGGCTCTACGGTGGGGGGATGCCTGCAGCGCCGTTCACCCGCATCCCCAGCGTCCGCGAGCAGCGCGGCGATATCGTGCTCGCTGCGGTCATGTTCGTCGGCGCCGTGCTGAGCGCCGCACTCTCGACGGTGGCCGAGATCTACGGCGACACCAGGGCAGAGCCGTGGACCGCGCTGGTCTACGCGGTCGCCGTCACCGCGCCGCTCGCCGTGCGCCGGCGCTGGCCCGCCCCGGTCGCCGTCGCGATCTCGCTCGCGTACTTCCTCGCGATCACGTTCCAGGTGCCCGAGATCTACGTCGGCAACATCGCGATGTTCGTGTCGCTGTACACGGTGGGCGCGTGGATGAACAACCGCAGAGCCGCGATGATCGTGCGCGTCTCGATCATCGTCGGCATGTTCGTCTGGCTGATCATCACGATGTACCGACAGGCGATCGAAGAGGCCGACAAGGCCGAGGTCGCGGCGGGCCTCCTCTCGCCCTACCTCGCCTTCATGCTCATCCAGCTGCTGCTGAACGTGCTGTACTTCGGCGGCGCCTACTACTTCGGCGAGCGCTCGTGGCACGCCGCACAGGAGCGAGCGGTGCTGGAGCAGCGCACGGCCGAGCTCGAGAAGGAGCGCGAGGTCACCGCTGCCCAGGCCGTCGCGCTCGACCGCGTGCGCATCGCCCGAGAGCTGCACGACGTCGTCGCCCACCATGTGTCGGTGATGGGCGTGCAGGCGGGAGCCGCCCGGCTCGTGATCGATCAGGATCCGGAGAAGTCCAAGAGCATCCTCACAGGGATCGAGGCATCGGCGCGTGATGCGATCCACGAGCTGCGGCAGTTGCTCGAGACCCTCCGCACCCCTGGCGGCGAGACGACGGATGTCGCATCGACGGTGACGCTCGACGACATCCGCTCGCTGGTCGAGGCGTCGACGGAAGCGGGCCTGCCCACGCACTACGTCGTGATCGGCGAGCCGGTGCCCGTGCCCTCGATCGTCGCCGTGAATCTGTATCGCATCGCCCAGGAATCGCTCACGAACGCCCGCCGTCACGCCGGCGTCGGCGCCACCGCCGACGTGCGCGTGCGTTACGACGACGACGGCGTCGAGGTCGAGATCGTCAACACCGGCCGCGCAGTGGCGGTGCTGCGCCCCGGGCTCGGCCAGCTCGGCATGCGCGAGCGCGCCGCCGCATCCGGGGGCACGCTCGACGTCGCTCCGCGTGCGGCGGGAGGGCTGCGCGTGCGGGCTCGCGTTCCCCTGACCGGCGACGGCAGCCAGACCGAGCCCACCGCCCCCACCGAGACGTTGATCGAGACGAGCACCACCTCATGAGCCAGACCGATGCGCCGATCCGAGTCCTGCTCGTCGACGATCATGCGATGCTGCGAGCAGGATTCCGGACCATCCTCGACACGCAACCCGACATCACGGTGGTCGGCGAGGCGGCAACCGGCGCCGAGGCGGTCGCCCAGGCGTCTGCCCTGCGCCCCGACGTGATCACGATGGATGTGCAGATGCCCGACATGGACGGCATCGAGGCCACCAGGCGGATCGTCGCCGATGCGGGCGTCGGAGCGGCCATCGCGATCGTGACGACGTTCGACCGCGACGACTACCTCTACCAGGCGCTGGATGCCGGAGCGAGCGGCTTCCTGCTCAAGAACGCCGGTGCGGAGGATCTCATCGCGGCGGTCCGGGCTCTCGCAGCGGGCGACGGGATGCTGGCGCCCGAGGTCACGCGTCGGGTGCTGGCTCGATTCACGACAGCATCCTCTCGGGCATCCTCTCGGGCATCCGGCCCGGCATCCGCTTCGGCATCCGCTTCGGCATCCGCCGGGGAATCGACGCCGACCGCCGTGCCGTCACCGGTCGCCCCGACCGTGCTCCTCGACCCGCTCACCGAGCGCGAGGCCGAGGTGCTGGTGCTGCTGGTCGACGCCCGCAGCAACGCCGAGATCGCCGGCGCCCTGTTCATCGGAGAGGCCACCGTGAAGACCCACGTCTCGCGGATCCTGCAGAAGCTCGGTGCGCGCGATCGCGTGCAGGCCGTGGTGCTCGCGCACCGGATGGGACTCGCGTAACGCCGACCCCGATACCCTCGGATCCATGACCACCGCCGCACCTCTGTCTCGACCGATCCTGGCCGGGGTGGTCACCGCACTGGTCGGATTCACGAGTTCGTTCGCCGTCGTGCTCACGGGTCTCGGCGCCGTCGGCGCCACACCTGCGCAGGCGGCCAGCGGACTGCTCGCCGTCAGCCTCACTATGGGACTCGCCTGCATCGTGCTCGCCTGGCGGTATCGGATGCCGATCACCGTCGCCTGGTCGACCCCCGGCGCCGCACTCCTCGCCGCGACCGGAGTGGTCGACGGCGGATGGCCTGCCGCCGTCGGCGCGTTCCTCGTCGCGTCCGGGCTCATCCTGCTCACGGCGCTCTGGCCGGCGCTCGGTGCGCTGATCGCCCGCATCCCGCCGTCCATCGCGCAGGCGATGCTCGCCGGAGTGCTGCTGCCACTGTGTCTCGCGCCGATCACCGGCCTCGTGGCGAACCCGTGGGGCGTGGTTCCGGTCGTGCTGACGTGGCTGGTCTTCGCACGTCTCGCGCCGCGGTGGGCCGTGCCCCTCGCCTTCGTCGCCGCAGCGGTCGTGGTGGCCGTCTCGCTGATCCAGGAGCGCTCCGCAGTCGACGCCGGACTCCTCGTGCCCCGGCTCGAACTCACCGCCCCCACCTTCACGGTCGGCGCTCTCGTCGGTCTGGCTCTGCCGCTGTTCATCGTCACGATGGCCTCGCAGAACGTCCCCGGCATCGCCATCATGCGCAGCTTCGGCTACGAGGTCCCCTGGCGTCCTGCGATGCTCGTGACGGGTGTCGGAACGGCGGTCGGCGCGACCGCCGGCGGCCACGCCATCAACCTCGCGGCGATCAGCGCCGCCCTCGCCGCCTCGCCCGACGCCGACCCCGATCCGAAGCGCCGTTGGGTCGCCGGGGTCTCGACCGGAGTCTCGTACCTGGTGCTCGGCGGGTTCTCGGCGGCCTTCGCCACGCTCGTGCTCCTGGCCCCCGAGGCGGTGATCCCTGCGGTGGCAGGTCTCGCGCTGTTCGCCGCCTTCGGGTCGTCCGTGCAGCAGGCGATCGACGACCCGGGCGAGCGCATCCCCGCGGTCGTGACCTTCCTTGTCGCGGCCTCCGGCATCGCGGTGCTGGGAGTCAGCGCCGCCTTCTGGGCTCTCGTCGCGGGCCTCGTCGTGCGCACGGTGCTGCATGCCGGGCGCCGCTGACCCCGGCCAGCACTGACACCGGCCGGCACTGACACCGGCGAGGACTGACACCGGCGAGGACTGACACCGGCCAGCACTGGCACCGGCCGGCGCCGGCACCTCACGGAGCGCCCTCGGCTACCGTGGACGCGTGACAGTTCCCACGCCTGCTCCTGCGCCGTCGGCCGGTGCGCCAGTCGGATACTTCGACGCACGTGCACTGCTCGACCCGGTGAATCCCGCCGAGGTCGACGCCTTCGCCCGAGCGCAGCGCGCGGCGAACCCCACGCCGGCCGGTCGGATCGTCGCGTGGGTGGTCGCGGGGTTCGCCCTGCTGTGCGTGGTGCCGGTCCTCGCGATCATGATCCTGGGCCTGGGCTATGCGATCGGTCGTGAGACGGGGGTCGCGGTCGCCGCTCTCCTCGGACTGATGCTGCTCGCGGGCCTCGTCATCGGGATCGTGATGCTGGTGCGTCGCAGCATCCGTCTGCGCAATCTCACCCGATTCCGCCTCGCGCGCTTCGCCGGGGCGAACGCGATGAGCTACATCGAGCGGATCGACGACCCGCCGCTGCCCGGCATGATCTTCTCGTCGGGGTCGAGCCGCATGTCGACCGACGTGCTGCGAGGGGTCGAACCGCGCTTCGTCGAGTTCGGCAACTACCAGTACACGACCAGCAACGGCAAGCAGTCGACGACCCACCGCTGGGGATACGTCGCGGTGAAGCTCGACGTGCCGCTGCCGAACATCGTGCTCGACGCGCTCGGCAACAACACTCTCGGCAGCACGCTCGCGGCCGCGTTCCGCAGCGACCAGCGGCTCTCGCTCGAGGGCGACTTCGACCGGTACTTCTCGTTGTACTGCCCGACCGGATACGAGGTCGACGCCCTGTATCTGTTCACCCCCGACGTCATGGCGCGGTTCATCGACCATGCGGCGCAGCTCGACGTCGAGATCGTCGACGACTGGCTCTTCCTCTATGCGCGCCGCAACCTGTCGACGCTCGACCCCGCGACCTGGGCGTGGCTCTTCGGCGCGGTCGGGGCGCTGCTCACCAAGCTCGATCAGTGGGCGCGCTGGCGCGACGACAGGCTGCGGCTCGCGGCGCAGCATCCGTCCCTCCCGACCTACGGCGCCCCGGCTCCGGCGCCTGCCGGAGCACCCGCCTTGCCGTTCGCCGCTCCGGCGGGGATGCTGACCCCTCCGCCCATCGGCGTCGCCCCGCCCGGTCAGCGCCTCAGGCGACGCAGTCCCTGGCTGATCGTCGGGATCATCCTGGGGATCACGTTCGTCGTGACCGCGGCGCCGTTCGCGCTCGGGATCTTCTCGGTGCTGTTCCTGCACTGAGCACTTCGCTCTCCCGCGCGCGCTTCACCGCTCTCCCCCGCACGGCTGACGACTGCCCACGCGGGGCACCCGCAGATCCCCCGCACGGATCCGCCGCAGGGGGGATGCCGAGGCCGATCACCGCGCCATAGCGTGAGGGCATGCGATGCACTGAGCGAACGGAGTAAGTCGAAGTGACCACAGGAAAGCTCGTACTCACCGGCATCACCAAGAGCTACGGCTCTCGGCGCGTGCTCGACGACGTCTCGTTCGAGGTGTCCCCCGGGCGCCTCACCGGGTTCGTCGGCGGCAACGGCGCCGGCAAGACCACGACGATGCGCATCGTGCTGGGCCTGCTCGGCTCCGACGGCGGACGCGTCGAACTCGACGGCGTCGCCCTGACCAGCGCAGACCGCCGCCTCTTCGGCTACATGCCCGAGGAGCGTGGCCTGTACCCCAAGATGAAGGTGCTCGAGCAGATCGTGTACCTCGCCCGACTGCACGGGATGAGCAAGGCGGATGCCACGGCACGGGCGACCGCGCTGCTCACCGAACTCGGGCTCGAGGAGCGCCTCGACGACACGATCGAATCGCTGTCGCTCGGCAACCAGCAGCGCGCGCAGATCGCCGCAGCGCTCGTGCACGACCCCGAGGTGCTGATCCTCGACGAGCCGTTCTCGGGCCTCGACCCGCTCGCCGTCGACGTCGTCGCGTCGGTGCTGCAGGCGAGCGCCGCCAAGGGTGCGTCGATCCTGTTCTCGTCTCACCAGCTCGACGTCGTCGAGCGGCTGTGCGACGACCTCGTGATCCTCGCCGGAGGCACGATCCGCGCGTCCGGCTCCCGTGACGGGCTGCGCGCGCAGCACGCCGGCAACCGGTACGAGCTCGTCTCGGCAGGGGATGCCGGATGGCTGCGCGCCGAACCCGGCGTCACCGTCGTCGACTTCGAGGGCGGATACGCCCTGTTCGACGCCGACGACGTCGACACCGCCCAGCGCGTCCTGCGCACCGCCGTCGACCGCGGCGATGTCGCGAGCTTCGCACCCAAGCATCCGTCCCTCGCCCAGATCTTCAAGGAGGTCATCCAGTGAGCACCTCGAACACCACCGGCTCGCCGTCGCAGGCATCGCTGATCTGGCTCGTCGCCGAGCGGGAGATCGGATCGAAGCTGCGCAGCAAGGCCTTCCTGATCTCGACCGGCATCCTGCTGTTCCTCGCCCTCGCCGCCATCGTGATCGGCGGCTTCGCGAGCAAGAACACCGACGCGATGCCCGTGGCCGTGACCTCTGAGACCGCATCCGCGGTGTCTGCCCTGCCCGATCTCGAGATCACCGAGGTGGCCGACCAGGCCGCGGCCGAAGAGCTCGTGCGTTCGGAGAAGGTCGATGCCGCGGTCGTCCCCGGCGAGGGCCCGACCGGGGTCACGATCGTCGCTCTCAAGGACGCGCCCACCGGTCTCGTGTCTGCGCTCTCACAGGCTCCGGACATCGAGATCCTCGAACCCGCGACGACGAACCCGCTGCTGCGGTACTTCATCGCGATCGCATTCGGCGCCGTGTTCATGGGTGCGGCCGCGACCTTCGGCGGCACGATCGCGCAGAGCGTCGTCGAAGAGAAGCAGACCCGCGTCGTCGAGATCCTGCTGTCGACCATCTCGGCCCGCACCCTGCTCGCCGGCAAGGTGATCGGCAACACGATCCTCGCGATGGGGCAGATCCTCGCCCTGGCGGCGGTCGCGACGATAGGGCTCATAGCGACGGGTCAACGCGAGGTGCTGTCGACCCTCGGCGCCCCCATCATCTGGTTCGCGGTGTTCTTCCTGTTCGGGTTCATCCTGCTCGCGGCCCTGTTCGCCGCCGCCGCATCGATGGTGTCGCGTCAGGAGGACATCGGCTCGACCACGACTCCGATCACGATGCTGATCATGGCGCCCTACGTGCTCGTGATCGTCTTCAACGACAACCCGCTGGTGCTGACGATCATGTCGTACGTGCCGTTCTCGGCTCCGGTCGGCATGCCGATGCGGCTCTTCGTGGGCGAGGCGCAGTGGTGGGAGCCGCTGCTCAGCCTCGTGATCCTGCTGGCCAGCTGTGTCGCGGCGATCGTGATCGGCGCGAAGATCTACGAGAACTCGCTGCTGCGCATGGGTTCGCGGGTCAAGCTGGGCGAGGCGCTGCGCGGCTGATCACAGCCCCGCCCCGGGAGCCCGCTCCGACGACGAGGCCCCACCCTGCAGATGTCTGCGGGGTGGGGCCTCGTCGTTCAGATGGTCACGGAGCGGTTCAGATCAGGCCGTCCGACAGGGTGGTGGGGTTGCCGAACCGGTGGTTGGTGATCGACACGGCCTGCTCGTGCAGGAACGGCAGCATCTCGACGCGACCGGCACCCGTGACCGCATGCGACCAGACGGCGACATCGGGCGTGCCGCCGAGCGCCTCGAACAGCGCAGCCGCATCGCCGCCGACGAGACGCACGCGCTGCCAGCTGTGCTCGGCCTTCGCCGCAGCCTTCGCGTAGCGCTTGACCCAGGCGGCGTCGTTCTCGAGCTTCGGAGTCACGCCCTGGGCGCGCAGCGCCTTCTCGACCCGCGAGGGCAGGGCCGATGCGGACACCGTGAACGGGCTGCCGCTGCGCAGGGCCGCGGCGATCACGCGGATGCCGTCGGCGAGCGGTGCGTCCTCGGCGATGCGCACGTCGACGGCGACCGGGCGGTACCGGAACACGTTGCGCTCGACGCCGAGACCCGACTTGTCGCTCACGGCGCCGAACTCGTCGACCCAGGCGCGCTCGTCGGAGGCGGCGGCACGGTGCAGCCACTCGATCTCGACGGCGCCGAGGTCGGAGCCGGCCGCGCTGAGCACCGCCTCGACCGAGGGGTTCACCGCAGCCCCGGGAGACGCGGCGGGGAGCTCGGCCGGAGCCCACTCGCCGAGACCGAACAGGTAGTTCGGGCCACCGGCCTTGGCGCCGGCGCCGACGGCCGACCGCTTCCAGCCGCCGAACGGCTGGCGCTGCACGATCGCGCCGGTGATGCCGCGGTTGACATAGAGGTTGCCGGCCTCGACGCGGTCGAGCCAGGTGGCGACCTCGTCGGAGTCGAGTGAGTGGATGCCGGCGGTGAGGCCGTAGTCCACGGCGTTCTGCAGGCGGATCGCCTCGTCGAGGTCCTTGGCGTGCATGATCCCGAGCACCGGTCCGAAGAACTCGGTCAGGTGGGTCGTCGAACCGGGGGCGACGCCGATCTTGACGCCCGGCGTCCACTGCGTGCCCTCGTCGTCGAGCTTCTTCGGCTCGACGAGCCAGCGCTCGCCCTTCTCGAGGGTCGTCAGCGCGGTGAGCAGCTTGCCGTTCGCCGGCTCGATGATCGGACCCATCTGCGTGGCGGGGTCTTCGGGCAGTCCGACGCGCATCGAGGTGACCGCATCGACGAGCTGACGCTCGAACCGCTGCGAGTCGGCGACCGAGCCGACGAGGATCGCGAGCGATGCGGCCGAGCACTTCTGCCCGGCGTGGCCGAATGCACTGCGGGCCACATCGGCGGCCGCCAGGTCGAGGTCGGCCGAGGGTGTGACGATGATCGCGTTCTTGCCGCTCGTCTCGGCGAGCAGCGGCAGGTCGGAGCGGAACGAGCGGAACAGCTGCGCCGTCTCGTATGCACCGGTGAGGATCACGCGGTCGACCACGGGGCTGGCGACGAGGCGGGTGCCGAGGTCGCGGTTCGCGAGATCGACCAGTGCGAGAAGGTCGCGCGGAACACCCGCGGCCCACAGCGCCTCGACCATGACCGCGCCGCAGCGCTGCGTCAGCTTGGCCGGCTTGATGATCACACCGGAGCCGGAGGCGAGACCCGCGAGCACGCCACCGGCGGGGATCGCGACCGGGAAGTTCCACGGCGGGGTGACGACGGTCACCTTCGACGGCACGAACTCGGCACCCGAGATGTTCTCGAGGTCGAGGGCGCGCTCGGCGTAGTAGTGCGCGAAGTCGATCGCCTCGGAGACCTCGGGGTCGGCCTCGGCGATGGTCTTGCCCGCCTCGTGCGCCATGATCTCGATCAGCTGACCACGGCGGGCGGCGAGCTCATCACCCGCGCGGTGCAGCACGGCGGCACGCTCGGCGGCAGGAAGCGCCGCCCATCGAGCGGCGGCGGCGGATGCGGCGGCGAAGATCCCGTCGAGCTCGTCGGTCGTCTCGACCTTGGCCAGAGCGATCGAGTCCAGACCCAGCGTCGAATCGACCGAGCGCTGCAGGATCTCACGACCCCAGGTGCGGTTCACGGCGATCGCCGGGTCGCTGTCGGGCTGATTCTCGAAGCCGGTGGTGACGGCCGCGCCCGCACCGGCAGCCGCCTCAGCGGCGCGGTCCTGCACGCGGTTCGACGAGGGCACCGAGCGGTCGGCCTCGAGGCCGGCGAGCGAGCGCTCGAACCGCTCGCGCTCCCGGGTGAGCAGCGCCGGGTCGGAGGCCAGCTCGAACACGGCAGACATGAAGTTCTCGGGGCTGGCGTTCTCTTCGAGGCGACGCACGAGGTAGGCGATGGCCACGTCGAACTCGGCCGGGTTCACGACGGGTGTGTAGAGCAGCAGCTGACCGACGTCCTTGCGCACGGCCTCCGCCTGGCCGGTCGCCATGCCGAGGAGCATCTCGTATTCGACGGCGTCCGTCACGCCACGCGCCTGCGCGAGCAGCCACGTGTAGGCGATGTCGAACAGGTTGTGGCCTGCGACGCCGATGCGCACGGCATCCAGTCGCTCGGGAGTCATCGACCAGTCGAGCACGCGCTTGTAGTTCGTGTCGGAGTCCTGCTTGGTGCCATAGGTCGCCAGCGGCCAGCCGTGCACCTTCGAGTCGACCTCTTCCATCGCCAGGTTCGCGCCCTTGACGACGCGGACCTTGATCGGCGCTCCACCCTTCGCGCGCCGGGCGGCGGCCCACTCCTGCAGGTGCTGCATCGCGCCGAGCGCGTCGGGCAGATAGGCCTGCAGCACGATGCCGGCCTCGAGCTTCTCGAGACCCGGCTGGTCGAGGATGCTGGTGAACGCCGCGATCGTCAGGTCGAGGTCGCGGAACTCCTCCATGTCGAGGTTGATGAACTTCGTCTTGCCGGCGGCCTCCGAGGTCGCCGCGAGCTCGTAGAGCGGGGTGAGCTTCTCGACGACGTCGGCCACGGCCTCGTCGAACGACCACATCGACAGCTGGCTGACGACGCTCGAGACCTTGATCGACACGTAGTCGACGTCCTTGCGGGCGAGGAAGTCGTAGGTGCCCTGCAGGCGACGACCGGCCTCGCGCTCACCGAGCACGGCCTCGCCGAGGAGGTTGAGGTTGAGGCGGTTGCCGCTCTTGCGCAGCTTCGCGATCGCGGGGCCGAGCTTCGACGGGGTCGCGTCGAGCACGAGGTGTCCGACCATGGCGCGCAGCACGCGCCGCGAGATCGGCACCACGACGCCGGGGAGCTTCGGCGCCCAGAACCCGCCCGTCTTGATGGCGGCGCGCAGGTATCCGGGCAGCAGCGAGGGGGTGATCTCCGAGAGGTCGGCGAGCGCACGGCCCGCGACGCTGAGATCTTCGGGACGCATCACGCCGTCGACGAAGCCGACGGTGAACGCGAGTCCGTTCGGGTCCTTGAGGACCTCAGACAGGCGCTGGGCGGCGGGCTCGACGGGGTGGGTCTCGCTCTCGACGAGCCAGCGCTGCACGAGGGCGGCGACCTCTTCCGTGCGGGGGGTGGCGCCGCGGGAGGTGGCGTCGGGGGTGGTGGTGTCGGCGGCGACAGTCATCGGGGAACCTTCCAGGGGGATCGCACACCCGGGTACGTGTGCGGCTCGATCATTGTCAGGCGCGCGAGTAGGCTACGTCTATCAACCGATTCGCGAGCATTCTGTTCATTCAGAGTGAACGATTCGAACCACTCGGAAAGGGAGCGGATGCTCGACGTCAACCGACTGCGGATGCTGGTCGAACTGTCGCGTCGAGGCACCCTCTCAGCCGTCGCCGACGCGCTCTCCTACAGCAAGGCCTCGGTGTCTCAGCAGCTCAGCGCGCTCGAACGGGACGTGGGAGTCCCGCTGCTCCGCCGCGTCGGGCGAGGCGTGCAGTTCACCCCGCAGGGCAACGTGCTCGTGAGTGAGGCCATCGGCATCCTCGATCAGCTCGAGCACGCCGAGGTCGCCGTCGCCGAAACGCTGACGGAGGTGACCGGAACGGTGCACATCGCCGTCTTCCAGTCCACGGCGCACTCCCTGCTGCCCGGCGCGCTCAACACGCTGCGTGAGCAGCATCCCGCGCTCCGCGTCGAGGTGACCGAGAGCGACCCCGAGACCGGACTCGTGGGCGTCTCGAGCCGCGACTTCGATCTGATCCTCGCCGAGCAGTACCCCGGTCGCACCCGCCCGATCCACGCCGACCTCGACCGGGTGGTGCTCGTGCACGACTCGATCGCGCTCGCCCGGCGCCCGGGCACGCCGGAGTCCGCCAATGCCACAGCTGCCACTGCCACAGCTGCCCTTGTCACAGCCGCCGAGGCCACTGCGGCGCTGTGGTCGACGAGAGACGAGCCGTGGGTGCTCGAGCCCGCAGGCACAGCGTCTCGAGCCTGGGCCGAGCAGCTCTGCCGCACGGCCGGCTTCGAACCCGATGTGCGCTTCGAGGTCGCCGACCTCACCGCGCACGTGCGCCTCATCCGCGCGGGCCTCGCCGTCGGCCTGCTGCCCGAGCTCGTGTGGGCCGGCGAGGCGCCCACCGTGGCGCTCACGCCCTTGCCCGATGAGCCGCGTCGGGAGATCTTCTCGTCGGCTCGCCGGGTGTCGGCCGCCGCCCCGTCGATCCGCGCGGTGCGCCGCGCGCTCGCATCCGCCGCATCCCGCAACCTGCTGGACTGAGCCGACGCGTCGGGCACGGATGCGCACGCTCGGGCGCGCGCGGGGTGCGACGTCAGGTCGCCTACAGGGTCGCTGCGTGATCGGGCACGAATGCGTGCTCGTCGATCGGCGGGCGCGGAGCTCCGGACGCCGCGGGACGATCGGGAAAGTGGACCTCTTCGGGGTCGAGCCGGCGATAGGGGATCTGGCTCAGAAGGTGGTGGATGGTGTTGAGCCTGGCGGCCTTCTTGTCGTCGCTGTCGATCGACCACCAGGGCGCTCTCTCGCGATCGGTGACGTCGAACATCGCGTCCTTGGCCTGGGAGTAGTCCTCCCAGCGGGAGATGGAGGCCAGGTCGGTGTCTGAGAGCTTCCAGCGTCGCATCGGATCGTTCAGGCGCGATCGGAATCTCTTCTCCTGCTCGATGTCGGATACGGAGTACCAGTACTTCAGAAGGATGATCCCGTCGTCGACGAGCATCTGCTCGACGACGGGAACCTGCGCGAGGAAGCGATCGTATTCCTCGTCGGTGCAGTAGCCCATCACCTTCTCGACGCCGGCGCGGTTGTACCATGAGCGATCCATCAGCACGATCTCGCCCTTCGTGGGCAGCCGTTCGATGTACCGCTGGAAGTACCACTGCCCCTTCTCGCGCTCGGACGGCTGCGGCAGGGCGACCACCCGGGCGTGCCGTGGGTTGAGGTACTGCATCACACGCTTGATCGCACCGCCTTTGCCCGCGGCATCGCGGCCCTCGAAGATCACCAGAATCCGCGCGTCGGCCGCGATGACCCACTGCTGCATGCTGACGAGCTCGATCTGCAGGCGCCGCAACTCCTTCTCATAGAGCTTCTTGTCGATGCGAGCGTGCTTCTGCTTCTTCTTCTTGTCATGGGTCTTGCTGGCCATCTTGTTCTTCCGTCCGTGGCATGGGTGAAGGGCGGCCGCCCCACGCCCGATCTCGAGAGACAACCAGACCTCGGTCGACCGGAGAAGCCCCTTGCTTTCGGGCAGCGCAGCGGATCGCGCGCCGAACACGGACGCCGCGATGCCCGGTGACAGACGAGCTGGACGTCACGCGGCGTCATCGGGAATATGCATTCACATGCATCTGTTGAGATCCTCGTACCCGGACGAAGGAGTCCGATCGATTCCTTCTGAAAGGCACTTCTGTGAGCACTCCCGTGATCGACCGCACCGCCCCCACCGAGCACCCCGTCCTCGACGTCCTCGCCGGGCGCTGGAGCCCGCGCGCGTACGACGCCGAGAACTCGATCGACGACGCCAAGCTGAACGCCGCCCTCGAGGCCGCTCGCTGGTCGCCCTCCGCCTACAACCTGCAGCCGTGGCGCTTCATCGTCGCTCGGCGCGGCACCGCTCTGTTCGACCAGGTCGTCGACTCCCTGGTCGAGTTCAACCAGCTCTGGGCCTCGAAGGCCTCGGCTCTGATCGTCGCGATCGCCGAGACCGAGTCCGAAGACGGCAAGGCCATCAGCCACGCCGTCTACGACCTCGGCCAGGCCGTGGCGCACTTCTCGGTGCAGGCCCACCACGAGGGTCTCCTCGTGCACCAGATGAGCGGTTTCGACCCCGAGGCGGTCCGCGAGTTCGCCGACCTGTCGCCGCGGTTCTCCGCCATCACCGTGATCGCGGTCGGCGAGCTCGGCGACGCTTCGGGCCTCCCGGAGGGCCTCCAGCAGGGCGAGACGGCGCCGCGCGTGCGTCGCCCGATCGCCGAGACGGTCATCCTCAGCGCCTGACACAGCGCCAGACACAGCAGTCGCCCCCGACAGGGGGCACACAAGAGGGGCGGATGCCGCAGCATCCGCCCCTCTTGTCGTACCCGGTTCTATTCGTCGAGCAACTCGGCCTCGATCACGTCGTCGTCTTCGCCGGATCCCAGGTCGGGTTCGGGCTCGGGCGAGGTCGACGTGAGCACGAGGCCCGCGCCGTCGACCGCGACATCGACCCTCACCAGGTCGCCGTCGTGCACGCCGCCGGAGAGCAGCGCCGTGGCCAGCTTGTTCTGCACCTCGGTCTGGATGAGACGGCGCAGCGGGCGAGCACCGAACATCGGGTCGTATCCGCGCTCGGCGAGCCATGCCCGAGCATCGGGAGTGACCGCCAGCGTGAGTCGCCGGTCGTGCAGCCGGTCGTGCAGCTGATCGATCGACAGCTCGACGATCTGGGCCAGGTCGTCTTGGCTGAGCGCCGAGAACATCACGATGTCGTCGAGACGGTTGAGGAACTCGGGCCGGAATGCCTGGTGCACGAGAGCCATCACCTGCTCGCGCTTCTCATCGGGAGACAGCGTCGGGTCGATGAGGATCGGTGAACCGAGGTTCGAGGTCAGGATCAGGATCACGTTCGTGAAGTCGACCGTTCGCCCCTGCCCGTCGGTCAGACGACCGTCGTCGAGAACCTGCAGCAGCACGTCGAACACCTCGGGGTGCGCCTTCTCGACCTCGTCGAGCAGCACGACGCTGTACGGACGCCGCCGCACGGCCTCGGTGAGCTGCCCGCCCTGCTCGTAGCCGACGTATCCCGGAGGGGCGCCGACGAGCCGCGAGACCGAGTGCTTCTCGCCGTACTCCGACATGTCGATGCGCACCATGGCGCGCTCGTCGTCGAACAGGAAGTCGGCCAGAGCCTTCGCCAGCTCGGTCTTTCCGACGCCTGTCGGCCCGAGGAACAGGAACGATCCGGTCGGCCGACCGGGGTCACTGATGCCCGCCCGCGAACGGCGGACCGCATCGGACACGGCCTTGACGGCATCCTTCTGCCCGATGAGGCGCTTGCCGAGCTCGGATTCGAGGTGCAGCAGCCGCTCGCTCTCACCCTGCAGCAGTCGACCGACGGGGATGCCGGTCCACGCGGCGATCACGGCGGCGATGTCCTCGTCGGTGACCTGCTCGTTGACCATGCGCCCCTCTGTCGAGACCGCGGCCTCGGCCTGCTCGGCTTCGGCGATGTCGCGCTCGAGGCGCTTGATCGTCTCGTATTCGAGCTTCGAGGCGCGCGTGTAGTCGGCCTCGCGCATGGCGAGGTCGCGCTGCGTGATCGCGTCGTCGAGCTGCTTCTTGAGCTCTCCGACCCGGTTCAGCCCCTGGCGCTCGCGCGCCCAGCGGGCTTCGAGCTCGGCCAGCTGCGCTTCCATGCCCACGAGCTGCTCGCGGAGAGCCGCGAGTCGCTCCTTCGAGGCGGCATCCTTCTCGCGCTTGAGAGCGAGCTCTTCGAGCTTCATGCGGTCGACCTGGCGCTTGAGCTGGTCGATCTCGACGGGAGACGAATCGATCTCCATCTTGAGACGCGACATCGACTCGTCGATCAGGTCGATCGCCTTGTCGGGGAGCTGCCGCGCGGGCAGGTACCGGTTCGACAGTGCAGCGGCGGCGACCAGCGCGCTGTCGGCGATCGTCACCCCGTGGTGCGCCTCGTAGCGCCCCTTGAGCCCTCGCAGGATCGCGATGGTGTCTTCGACCGTGGGCTCGCCGACGTAGACCTGCTGGAAGCGCCGCTCGAGAGCGGCATCCTTCTCGATGAACTCGCGGTACTCGTTGAGGGTCGTCGCGCCGATCAGTCGCAGCTCACCCCTGGCGAGCATGGGCTTGAGCATGTTCGACGCGGCCACCGAGCCTTCACCACCGCCGGCGCCCATCAGCACGTGCAGCTCGTCGATGAAGGTGATGATCTGCCCGTCGGATTCGGTGATCTCCTTGAGCACGCTCTTCAGCCGCTCCTCGAACTGCCCGCGGTACATGGCCCCGGCGACGAGGGCCGAGATGTCGAGCGACACCAGCTCCTTGTCCTTGAGCGACTCTGCGACGTCGCCCGCGACGATGCGCTGGGCGAGGCCCTCGACGACGGCGGTCTTGCCTACGCCCGGCTCGCCGATCAGCACGGGGTTGTTCTTCGTGCGGCGCGTGAGCACCTGACTGACGCGGCGGATCTCGCTGTCGCGTCCGATCACGGGGTCGAGCTTGCCCTGGCGGGCGCGGTCGGTGAGGTTGATCCCGAACTGCTCGAGGGCGGACTGCTGGTCGTCGTTCTGCGTGCTCTGTGGGCTGGGCATGGGTTCCTCCTGGGGAGACTCCTTCTGATCACTGTCTTGTTGTCATGGTCCGCAAAGTTGAGTGGACTTGACTCAAGTTTAGCGCATACTGCGCACGGCATCCAGGATCGCTCGTGCGACCGCGTGCTTAGAGCCTGACGCGGATGACACGACGGCGCCACCCCCTCCTACGATCTCGACGGCGTTGTCCCTCTTCTCGAAGCCGTGATCGGCATTCGCGAGGTTGACGGCGAGCAGGTCGACGCCCTTGCGCTCCCGCTTGCGGCGAGCACGTTCCCGGCGCTCGACCGGATCCTCCGAGGTCTCGGCGGCGAAGGCGACGATCGTCTGGCCCTGCGGCGCTCGGCCCTCGGCGCGCGATGCGGCGAGCGCCGCGACCACGTCCTCGTTCTCGACCAGATCGAGGCGCGTCAGCAGGCCCTGCTCCTTGGTGAGCTTGTGCTCGGACACCGTCGCGGGGCGATAGTCGGCGACGGCTGCGGCCATGATCACGATGTCGGCCGCCCGCGCCGCCTCCTTCATCGCGTCGGCGAGCTCCGCTGCGGTGCCGACCGGGACGACTCTGATGGACGGATGCCGCGCATCGGCGAGCACATCGGCCGAGATGTTCGCAGCGACTACCGTCACGTCGGCGCCGCGCGCCGCGGCATCCGCGGCGAGCGCGATGCCCTGCCGACCACTCGACCGATTGCCGAGGAAGCGCACCGGATCGATCGGCTCACGCGTGCCGCCCGCCGAGACGACGACCCGAAGCCGTTCGAGGTCGCGCGGCGCGAGCAGCGCGAGGGCCGCCTCGAGGATCTGCTCGGGCTCCGCCATGCGGCCGGGTCCGCTGTCGCCGCCGGCGAGCTCGCCGTCGGCCGGGCCGACGAGGTGCACCCCGCGCGACGTCAGCGTCGCGATGTTCGCCTGCGTGGCGGCGTTGCGCCACATCTCGGCGTGCATCGCCGGCGCGAGCAGCACCGGCGCTTCGGTGGCGAGCAGCGTGGTGCCGAGCAGGTCGTCGGCGATGCCCGCGGTGATCTTCGCGATCGAGTTGGCCGTCGCGGGGGCGACGATAACGAGATCGGCACCCTGACCCAGCGCGACGTGCCGCACGCGGGCGACGTCGTCATGCACGCTGGTCGTGACCGGATGCCGGCTGAGCGCCTCCCAGGTGGGGGTGCCGACGAATCGCAGCGCGTCCTCGGTCGGAACCACGGTCACATCGTGTCCCGCCTTGGTCAGCAGACGCACCAGGTGCACTGTCTTGTATGCGGCGATGCCACCCGTAACCCCGACGACGATGTTCACGGTTCGATTCTGCCCCAGCATCCGAGGCCGCGGGCCCGAGACTGCTCGACCCGCTTCTAGACTGAAACGCGTGTGCACCGTGGTGATCGATGTGGCCGGCCCCGAGACCGCGCGGCTGCTCGCGGTGCGAGATGAAGACCCTCAGCGTGAGTGGGACGCCCTCGGCGAATGGTGGCCCGACGCCTACCCCGGCGTCTCGGGCATCCGCGACCGGCGGGCGGGCGGCGCCTGGCTCGCGGTGAACCCCGCCGAGCGACGACTCGCGGTGCTCCTCAACCGCGCCGACGTCGTCGACCTCGCCGCCGACGTCGCGGTGTCGCGCGGTTCGCTCGCCCTGGAGTCGGTCATGGGCCGCTCGCCGGCCGCTCCGCTGCCCATGCACGGCTTCAACCTGCTCGAGGTGCGGCCGGAGGGAACGCGCGTGCTCAGCTGGGACGGCGCCGAACTGCGGGAGACATCGCTCGCCGACGGCATCCACATGATCGCGCACGATGACCTCGACGATCTCGACACTCCGCGCATCGCCGCCTGGCTGCCCGAATTCCGCGGTCTGGGCGCGACCGCCGACAGCCCCGACTGGTCAGGTGCGTGGACGTCGCTGCTCGCCTCGTCCGCTCGGCTCGACCCAGAGGATGATCGGGCGATCATCCGCGACAACCGTCCGCATGGCTATCCGACGCAGTCGCTGCTGTACTGCACCGCGTCGGTCACCCCCGAGGGCGTCGACGTGGACTATCGCGCCCTCCCGAGCCCAGGACACTGGGACCACTGAGCGCAGCGCGCGTCACAGCGCCGTTCACGGGGCTCGTCAAGCGCTCGTTTGCGCGCTCGTCACCGCGCGGCAGGCGATCGAGCGATCAGGCCGCAGACGACTCCGACTCCTCCGCGCACGAGAAGCGCGCGCGGTAGGCCGTCGGGGTGGTTCCGAGCACCCGCGAGAAGTTCTGTCGCAGCACCGCGGCCGACCCGAAGCCGCATTCGTCAGCGATCTGCTCGAGCGACAGATCGCTGCGCTCGAGCATCCGCTGGGCGTGCAGCACGCGCTGTCGCGCGAGCCAGGCCGCAGGAGTCGCGCCGTACTCCGCCTTGAACCGGCGGGCGAAGGTGCGGGGAGACATGAGAGCGCGGGCCGCGAGCTGATCGACGCCCAGGTCGTCGCGCAGATGCTCGACCGCCCAATCGGCGACGGCAGCGAGCGAGTCGTTCTGGGCGACCGGGATCGGGCGGTCGATGAACTGCGCCTGACCGCCGTCGCGCTGCGGCGGGACGACCATGCGGCGGGCGATGCGATTGGTGAGCTCGGCTCCGAGCTCGATGCGCAGCAGATGCAGGCACGCGTCGATGCCGGCCGCGGTGCCGGCGCTCGTGATGATCCGGTCGTCCTGCACGAAGAGCACGTCGGGGTCGATGTCGATCTGGGGATACATCTCGGCCATGACCTCGGAGTACATCCAGTGCGTGGTCGCGCGTCGCCCGTCGAGCACACCGGCGGCACCGAGGATGAACGATCCGCTGCAGATGGTCAGCACCCAGGCCCCCCGCGCCACCGCATCGCGCGCGACCTCGAGAAGCAGCGGATCGATCTGCGTCCAGTACTCGCGAGGCACGGGGCAGAAGATGACGAGGTCGGCCTCGTACGCGAAGGACAGGTCGTGCTCGACGTTGATCGAGAAGCCCAGCTTCGACGTCACGACGCCGGGATGCGGCGCGATGACCCGGAAGTCGAAGTTCGGCACGCCGTCGTTCGACCGGTCGAGGCCGAAAGCCTCGCAGGCGAGACCGAACTCGAACGGCGCGAATCCGTCTTGGACGATGCAGGCGACGGTCTTCATCATGGCTCTCTCCCGGCTTTGGCAGTTTTCCTACGAGGAGAGTCTATTCTGCCACTCGTGGCAGATCAAGAGTGATCGTAGCGTTTCTGCCATGATCCTCCTCATCGCACTTCTCGCCCTCGCTGTCTGGGCCATCGTCGCTACCGTCATCGAACTCCGCCGCGACGGACATCGACGCGTTCCCACCGACTGGACTCGCGTCGCCGAAAGGGATGCCCTCGACCGCGCGGAGGCCGGCCACGTCTATCGGTGACCCGGGGCGAGCAATCTCCCCCATCCGACGACGCGCGCGGCTACGCTCGGGAGCATGAGCGAGCCTCAGCAGCCTCCCGCGCAGCCACACGGAACTCCCCCGCAGTTCGCGGGCTCGCACTATCCGCCGCAGCCGGCACAGCCGTCCCAGCCGCCGCAACCATCCCAGCCGGACGCCGGCCAGCCCTACGGCGGGCAGGCGTACGCGGGGCATCCATACCCGGCGCAGCCTTATCCTGAGCCACAGCGTGCGGCTTCCTCTGGCAGCTCAGGACTCGGTCGTCTCGCCTTCCTCCTCGCCGTGATCTCGCTCGGGATCGGACTCCTCGTCACGCTGTCGTTTCCGCTGATGTACCGCATGATGGGCGATCCATCAGCCATCGGCGCGTTCGGAGCAGTCGGCAACGGGCTCGTGCTGATCATCGCCGTCGTGGGGCTCATCCTCGGTCTGATGTCGGTGCGGCGACCAGGGCCGCAGATCCTCGCGGGCATCGCGATCGGCGTCACCGCCTCGCAGCTCGCCGGGATCGTCATCTCGTGGGTGTCGAACCTCTTCTACGCGTTTTCCTTCTGATCGTCCGGAGAATCGATGAGCGAGCAGCAGCAGAATCCAGACCGGCCGCAGCAGCCCGGCCAGCCCTATGCACAACCGGGCCAGCCGTACGCACAACCCGGCCAGCCCTACGCACAACCCGGCCAGCCGTACGCACAACCCGGCCAGCCCTACACGCAACCCGGACAGCCGTATGCCCGACCGGGCCAGCCCGATGGAGTCGCGGCGGCGGCCTATGCTCCGGGCCAGGCGACCGCACGCCGTTCCGGAGGTCTCGGTCGCACGGCATTGGTGATCGCCGTGGGCGCCGTGGCGATCGGGCTGCTCTGGCAGCTCGTCACCCCGTTCCTGTATTCGAGCGTCGGCTTCGGCGTCGTCGACCTGCTGTCGAACCTCGTGAACCTGCTCGTGATGGCAGGCGCAGGTGTCGCCCTGGTGCTCGGAATCATCGCGCTTCGACGCCCGGCGCCTCATCTGCTCCCGGCGATCGCGATCGGCGTGGGAGGCAGCACGGTCATCGGCACGCTCGTCGCGTGGGTGTCGAACGTGTTCTACTACTTCGGGTTCTGAGTCCGAGGATCAGCCCGCGAGCACGCGCTCGTAGATCTCGATCATCGCCGCGGTGCGCGACGACTGGCGGAACGACTCCGAGACTTCGCGCATCGGCTGCGGTGCGATGCCGGCGGCGATGTCGGATGCCGCGCGGCGCAGCGTCTCGACGAGACCCGCTCGTCGCTGATCCTCGGTGCCGGCGGCCCCGGGCGCGGCCCAGAGTCCGCCCCCGAGCTCTGCCGCGATGTCGGGGTCGCTGATCACCGACGGCGTGCCGAGGGTGGCCGCCTCGAACGGCGTCATGCCCTGCGTCTCGAAGCCGATCGACGTCTGCACGAGTGCGTCGGCGGCGGCGATGCGGGCGAGAGTGTCTGCGTAGCTGAGCTTGCCGGCGAAGTGCACGTTCGACAGGCCCGAGACGATCTTCTCGGCGGCGGCGCGCTGAGCGCCGCCCCCGATGATCTCGAGGTCGGCGTCGATTCCCGACTCGACGAAGGCCTCGAGGAACGGCAGCAGGCGCTTCTCGGGGCTCATGCGCCCGAGCCAGACGAAGCGGGGACGCCCGGGTGCGCGTCCGGTCGGTGCGGCGGCGAGCGTCGCCTCGCGCACGTCGTCGTCGATGCCGTTCCACACCACGTCGACGGGACTGAAGACCCCGTGCTCTTCGAGGCGGCGTGCGAAATGCGTCGAGGGTGCGGTCACGGCCGACGAGCCGCTCGCGATGCCACGCAGGAAGGCCCAGCCGTCGTTCCCGCGCATCTGCTCCGCGGCGCCTCGCAGCGCGCGGCGGCGCCAGAGGTTGAGTGCTCGAAGCACCGGGCCGTGCAGCGGCGTGACGGCGGCGATCCCGACATCGACGCGGTTGTGCATGGTGTGGACGACGGGGATGCCGTGACGAGTCGCATACCGGTGGCCGATGAAAGCGCCCCAGAAGTCGGCCTGGACATGCACCAGATCGACCGGAGGGCGGTGCGTCATCGCGCGGTCGAGCGCACGGTCGGTGGCGCGGCCGGGCCAGCTCATCGAGTACTCGCGGTCAGTGGTGATCGGCACGGACGGCAGATCGACGTTCGACGAGTCGGCGACGCGTGAGGCGCGAGCCCCGTGCATCTTCGGTGCGACGACGGTCACCGTGTGGCCGGCGCGCTCGAGAAACTCCCGCTGCAGCCGCATCGACACCTGAGCTCCGCCGAGGGAGTCCAGGTGCTGATCGCCGAAGAAGACGATGTGCATGACGGGCGTCGTCACTCGGGAAGCGGCTCGTCGCGGTACAGCGCCTCGAACGTGTCGAGCGTGCGGTTGATGTCGTGGATCGCGACGCCGTCGAGCGATGCCTGCTGCATCCGCGCGTACTCGCCTGGCGATGCGGTGAGCACGTCGGTCAATCGCGCGGCGAGGGCATCCGCGTTGCCCGGCTCGAACAGGTAGCCGTTCTCACCGTCGTGCACGAGGTGCGGCAGGGCGACGGCATCCGCTGCGACGATCGGCAGCGCCGAGGCCATCGCCTCCATGGTCGCGATCGACTGCAGCTCGGCGATCGAGGCGATGGTGAACACCGAGGCGCGCGACAGCAGTGCACGCAGCTGCTCATCCGTCGTGCGGCCGTGGAAGGTGACACGGTCGGCGATGCCCAGCTGAGTTGCCAGGTTCTCGAGCTGCTTGCGCTGGTCGCCACCGCCGACGATGTCGAACGTCGCCTCGAGCGCCGGGTCGAGCTTCGTCATCGCCTCGAGGATGACCTCGACCTGCTTCTCGGCGGTCAGGCGTCCGACGAAGATGATGCGGTTCTTATCGCGAGGAGCGATCACCGGGGTGTACTGCGTGCGGTCGATGCCACAGCTGACCGGGATGACGCCCGTGACTTCCACCGTGCGCTCGAGGAAGTCCGCCGCCCGGCGGGTCGGTGTCGTGATGGCGCGCACCAGGCCGAACGTGCGCTTCGCGTCGGCCCAGGCGAACCGCAGCACCAGATCGTCGATGAACTTCGGCATGGTGGTGTGGTCGAGGATGTTCTCGGCCATCACGTGGTTCGTCGCGATCACGGGGATGCCACGTTCGTGCGCGATGCGAGAGAGGCCGCGGCCGATCACGATGTGCGACTGGATGTGCACGATGTCGGGCTGCACGCTGTCGAAGATCTTGCGGGCGTAGTGCTTCACCCGCCACGGCCACACGAACCGCAGCCAGTCGTGGGGTGCCCAGCGCACCGACGGCAGCCGGTGCAGGGTCATCGGCTCGCCCTCGATCACCTCGGTGCGCGGTGCAGCTCGGCGGTAGGCCTGGTTCGGTGCGACGACGTGCACGTCATGACCGCGCTGCACGAGTCCGGCCGCGAGACGCTCGGCGAAGCGGGCGGCGCCGTTGATGTCGGGCGCGAAGGTGTCGCAGCCGATCAGGATGCGAAGCGGACGCTGCCCGGAGTCGGGGGCGACGTCGGGAGCGCTCGTCGGATCGGAGGTAGAGGAGGACATTCTGCCTTACGGTACGGCGGTCAAAGAGCCCGATCGGGCGCTGGCCACTCTACCTGAGGGGCCTGATCGGGCCGCCGAGGCATACCGGCATCCCTCAGCCTCACCCCCTAGCGTGGAGGCATGCGACTGACTGCCGACGCCGACCCCCGGTTGTGGATCCCCGTCACCGATTCGCTCGGCTGGAAGGGGCGCCGGCATCGCAAGGCTGCGATAAGGATGCTGCTGGGGCAGGTGAACTCGGCGATCGGCGTCACCGAGCGCCCGGGTTCGCGGATCGGCGCGTGGGCGATGAGCCAGGCGGCGCCGATGCTGATGCGTCGGGCGGACGGTCGCGTGCTCGTGTGGACGTGGAAGGCTGATCCGGAGCTGGTCGTCGCGATGGCCACCGTGCAGGCGCTGACCCCTCAGGTGCGGGTCGCTCGCGCATCGATGCCGATGGACTATGACGACACCCAGTCGTTCTCGAGCCGGTGGCTGGGCACGGGAGAGAAGCTCGTGGTCGCGATGCCGCCGTCGCCCGCGTCACCGCCTTTCGCCACCTACACCTGGGACACCGGCACGCATCTGGTGACACTGACCGCGATGTGCAGCGACCGCGAACGCTTCGGCACGCTCGACGGCGCTCTCGACGACCTGGCGCGCAGCATCCGCGTCGCCGACGAGGTCGCGGGAGGCGAGTCGCCCGAGGTGCTGAGGCTCGACCCGGCGTGACGATCCGAGCGTCGCAGCCGGACGGCTGAGCCGCCACGGGCGGGTATGATCGGCGCCATATCCACGACCGAGGGGGCAACGAGATGTGGAACAGCCAGCCGATAGCGGCGACCGGAGGCACGATCGTGCCGCCGGTGCTCTACCTTCCGGTGATCGATCTTCCCGAAGACCAGGGAAGGCAGTTTGCCGTCCGCCCGCTGACCGACGGACGGACCGGGCTTCTCGCCTACACGGCGCTCGATCGCCTCGCGGCGTGCTGCGGCGAGGCGCAGCCGTGGGTCATGCTGCAGACTCCCGAACTCGGCCGCGTGAAACAGGTCCAGGCGTTCGACATCGTGGCATTCGATCTCCCCGTTCCGGCATCCCTGCGCACGGGAGGGCGACTCGCGTGACGGACATCTATGTGGATCGGGACGGCATGGAGATCCGCCTTCGAGAGGTGATCGCCCGCATCGACGAGTCCGACGCCACGCTCTCGGATCTTCCCTCCGCGCCCGACGCGGGTATCGCCACGTCGATCATCGCTCTGATCGCGTCGGCTGGAGCCGAGGCGGCCGGCGTCGCGAACGACGCCACGAGGGGGCTGTCGGCCATCACGAACGACGTCCTCGACGACATGACGGTGAAGAACGAAGAGATAGCCGACCACATCCGCGACATCGAAGAGGAGCTGGACGGGCGATGAGCATCAGTCTCCGCATCCCCGGCGATCCGACAGCCGTCCGGGCGCTCGGTGATTGGATGTCCCGCATGAGCTCCTCGCTCGTCGAGGTCGACCTCGAGCTCGCCTACGTCGCGGGCCAGAGCGAGAACTACCTGCGAGGAGAGGCGGGCAGCGCGTTCCAGCGCACCGCCACCGCCGTGCGGAACCGCTGCAGTCCCGCCATGAAGTACCTGGGTGATGCCTCACCCGTGATCCACGCCTATGCGAATCGGCTCGACCGTGGCCGCGAGGACTTCGACTCCTACCTGACTCAGGCGGCCGACCGCGGGCTCACCGTCCACGGCAAGGTCGTGATGGAGCCGACAACCGATCTCTCCGCGTGCCCGGCGCCTGACGCCGACCCTCAGCTGACCGCCGAATGGGATGCCTTCATCTCGAAGGTGACCACGTACAACGACCTCGCCACGCGCGTCGGTACGTGGTGGGGTGAGCTCGAGACGTGGTGCTCGGAGAACTTCGCCCCGCTGATCGCGTGCCTCGGGGATCTGTCGCCGCTCGACGGACTCCTCGGCGAACTCAGCGCCACGGATCCGAACAAGACAGTCGTCGACGCCGCGCTCGAAACCGCCGACGCTCGCACCGAGCGCGACCTGGCGGAGTGGCGGACCCTGGCTCAGCAGATGCAGACCGACGCCGACACGTTCACGGACCAGCTCCGATCCGGCAATCCCGCTACGCATGCAGCGGCCGAGGCCGCCAATCCGCGAGCCATCCGCGAGGGCATGGAAGAGCTGCTCGACCACGTCGAACAGGTGAGTCGGATCGGCAAGATCATCCCCATCGTCGGACCGGCCATCGAGATCGTCACGATCGGCGCCGCGATCGCAGAGGGCGAATCGGGCTCGTCCCAGATCGCCGGAGCGCTCGGAGGAGCGGCAGGCGGTGCGGCGGCCGGCGGCGCCATAGCCGCAGCAGGAGGACCTCTCGGATGGGTCATCGGCGGCGCGGTCGTCGCCACGGTCACTGTCGGGTCCGCAGCGACGTGGGCCTGGGAGGCGTGGGTGCCGGTCGATGCCCGCGAGTCGATCGACGAGTGGCTCGAGGACGGCACGCGCTTCTGGCAGCCGCCTCAGCTGGCAGGCTGAACGGATGCTGATGAAGACGATCGCCCGATCACCTCGCATCGTCGACGGTTCCCGGTCCGTACATCCGAAGGGGCACTTCCCCGTTGCAGCACTGATGCTCGTCGGCGTACTCCCGCTTCTGCCCCTGCTGCTCGCCATAGTCGACGGGCGGTCGGGATTCCGACTCGTCATGCTGTCACTCGCCGTCTACGCCGGCACGCTGGCCGTCGCGCTCGTCGTCCGCGCGAGGTCGCTGCGGGAACGCCTCGTCCGGATCTCGACAGTCGGTCCCCTGCGTTTCACGCCGTCCGGCGGCGCGCGCGCGGTGCTCTGGCTCGTCCCGACCGTCGGCGTGCTCCCCGCCGTGGTGAATCTCCTCGTCCAGACACTCGAGCTTCCGACGATGGGCGGACGGCTTCTCGAGTGGGGTCCGTACGTGCTCGGACTCGTCTCGCTCGTCGGACTCGGACGGGAGCTCCTGTCCCTCCGCACGCCGCTCGGTCTCGTCCTCGACCGCCGCGGATTGCACGGTGTGCGCGGAGCCTCGTCGTTCGACGTCCCTTGGGAGGAGATCGGCGCCGTCGACCTCGTCGGACCGCATGGCCCGAAGCTGACGGTCTCGATCGCCGGTCGCACGCCCGCGATCATCGACGCCCATCATCTGGGGTCGGACCCGGCGGCGGTCGCAGCCGTGATCATGCTCTTCCGCGACGCCCCCGACCGTCGCCAGGCGCTGACGGACGGCATCACGGCGATGCGGGCGGTCGAGCAGAGCCTCGCACCCGGCTCAGCGACAACCTAGTGAAGATAGGTAACTATGTAGTACCATCACAATCATGGAACCGCTCTTCGTCGATCGCCTCCTGCTGATCGCAGACCTCTTCCAGAGGGACATGGCCCGCGCTTTCGACGGCACCGGACTCACGACAGCCCGCGTGCACCTGCTCTGGGTTCTTCAGCACGCCGGGCCGTCGACGCAGCAGACACTGGCACAGCTCTGCGATGTCACCCCTCGCAACATTACGGGGCTCGTCGATGCGCTCGAGAAGTCGGGGCATGTCCGGCGCACCCCGCACCCGACCGATCGACGCGCCGTCCTGGTCGAGCTGACCGAGGCCGCCACCGCGACGATGGCGCGGATGCAGGACGAGCACGCGCAGCTCAACGAGACTCTGCTGTCGGCGATCGACCCCGCCGACCGTGCGGCCGTCGAGCGCGGCCTCTCGGCCGTGGCCGCACACCTCGAGCACCTCGTGACCACCGCCGCCACGCCCGCTCCCGAAAGCGCGGGCGCCCCCTCCCCTCGCGGAGACGCCGCATGACCGAGCAGCTGCAGACGACCGCTCCGAGCCCGACCCCGATCGCGCGCATCCTCAGCTTCCTCCATCGCGCATGGATCGCCGAGCTTCGCGTCTACTCGAGCATCGCCCGTGCGATCGCCCGCCGCCCCGCAGTCCCGAAGGGCGGCACGGGAATCGGCTACCACCGCCCCGTGCTCACGGTGCTGTTCATCTTCATCGGCCTCTCCGCTGTCGAGATCCCGATCCTCGACCTCATCGTGCACCAGTGGCCCGCCGTGCGGATCACGCTGCTGGTGCTCGGCATCTGGGGCGTCACCTGGATGGTCGGCCTGCTGTGCGCGATGCTCATGCGGCCGCATTCGGTGGGGCCCGACGGAGTGCGGGTGCGCAGCGGACTCGAGCTCGATGTGCCGATCGGGTGGGCCGACATCGCGTCGGTCGCGATCGACCGCCGCGTCGACCAGCCCAAGCAGCCACGCATCACGGGGTCGGAGTACGCCGAGCGGATGCAGGACGAGACCAACATCGAGATCGAGCTCGAACGCCCGGTCGCGATCCGGCTCCCTGGTCTCGCACCGAAGGGCGGAGTGCACCACGTCGACCGCATCCGGTTGTGGGCCGATGAACCTCGCGCCTTCCTAGACGCCGCCCGGCCGTTCTTGACGGCGACCTGATCAGTCGAGACCGCGCTCCGCGAGCCACTGCTTCGCGACGAGCACCGGAGCCCGCACGAGCCACGCGTCAGCGATGATCTCGGCCAGCCGGTCGCGCTCGACCGCGTCGAGCTGCACCAGCAGGCCGGGGTATCCGTCGAAGTGCGGAATCGAGAACAGACCCTCGGGCTCTGCCGCCAGCAGCATCGCCTTCTCCTCGAGGCTCGCGACTCGCACGCCCAGCACCGGCCCGTCGGGCCAGACGAGCCCGAGATCTGCGAGCTGGCGCAGATCGACCTTGCTGGCGCCGCGCACCCAGGCGATCTGACCGCTCGGCAGCCGCCAGGAGGGCTCGCCCGTGTGACCACCGACGCGCTCGGTCACACCGGGCAGCGCGAGCGCGATCTCTCGAACGTCATCGACTGTCGCCATCCGCCCATCGTCCTCCCATGAGGCAGCCCGCCACAATGGCGACCGCGGATGACGCAGGTCTCAGCGCACGATGCGCAGCGTCCGCACCTCGAACGGCCGCAGACGCAGCTCGCCGCCCACGCGCCCGTCGTCCAGCGCGTCCTCGATCAGAGAGACCTCGCGGATCTCCTGATGCTCGAAGTCCGCAGCGAGCGACCCGACCGCACGGCGCCCGAGCGCCTCGTAGAGTCGCACGATCACGTCGCCCGAGCCGTCGTCGGCGAGCTTCACACCCGAGACCACGATGCCCTCGCCCTCGACGCTCACGAGCGGCGCGACCTCGTGCGCGCCGCGCACCAGGGTCGGCAGCGAGTTGAGGCGGATGCCCTCGGCGGTCGCGATCGCGGCGTCCGCACCGACCACGAACCCGATCTCGATCTGGTGGTGGCCGTGATCGGTGTCGGGGTCGGGGAACCGCGGGGCGCGGAGCAACGAGAGCCGCACAGTGGTCGTGACGGCCTCATCCGACACCTCGCGCGAGGTGTCGTACCCGTAGATCGAGTCGTTCACGAGCGCGACGCCGAAGTCCTGCTCGCGCACCAGCACGAAGCGGTGCATCGAGGTCTCGAACTTCGCCGCCTCCCAGCTGGTGTTCGTGTGCGTCACGCGCGCCTGGTAGCCGAACTGCGTCTCGGCCTCGGTGTGCGTGGCCTGGACGTCGAGCGGGAACGCCAGCTTGAGCAGCTTCTCGGTCTCGTGCCAGTCGATGTCGTTGCGGAGCAGCACGGTGCGCTGACCGGGCGCGAGGGTGATGGTCTGCTCGACCGTCGACTGCGAGAACGACCGGGTCACGACGACGGAGGCCGTGCCGTCGACGACGGATGCCGAGATCGAGTCGACCGCGGTGAGGTCGTCGACGCTGTTGCGGTAGTACTTGTCGATGTCCCACGCGTCCCACATGTTCGGGAAGTCCTGGTGCAGCTGGAACAGGTTCGCCGCGCGCCCCTCGGCCACCGCCTCGCGACCCGACGTCTTGTCGACCGCTGAGACGATGAGCCCCTCGGAGGAGATCAGCACGGAGACGAGCTCGTTCTCGAGGCGCCACCCGCCGTCTTCGCCGGAGAGCATGACGGATGCCGGGGCAGGCGCCTCGACGAAGCCCGCCCCGAGCGCGCGTCCACCGCCACCGACCGACGTCGGGACGAACCGCAGCTCGCGATCCCCCTCGCCCGCGAGCGAACGCCGAGCGGCATCGGAGATGTCTCGGGCATCCGACAGCACGTTCGTGAGGACCTCGACGGCCTCGCGGTGCACCCACGCGATCGACGTGCCCGGCAGGATGTCGTGGAACTCGTGCAGCAGCACGGTCTCCCACAGCCGATCGAACTCGGCCTGCGGGTATGCGGCGCCGGTGCGCACGGCATCCGTCGCCGCCCACAGCTCGGCCTCGACCAGCGCGTGCTCAGCCCAGCGGTGCAGCGCCTTCGTGGCGTGCTGACTGGTGAGGGTTCCGCGGTGCAGCTCGAGGTAGAGCTCGCCGACCCAGACGGCCGGGTTCGGCAGCTCGGCGCGGGCGGCGTCGAAGAAGGCGTCCGGGTGCTCCCACACGACACGCGCGCTGCCCTCGAGGTTCTCGAGGCGCTTCGCCTTGCCTGTCATCTCACGCGTGGTCCCTCCACCGCCGTCGCCCCAGCCCACCGGGGCGATCGACCGCGATGTCACGCGGTTCTCCTTGAACTGACGCGAGGCCTTGGCGACCTCCATGCCGCTGAGCTGGGAGTTGTAGGTGTCCATCGAGGGGAAGTGCGTGAACACCTGCGATCCGTCGATGCCCTCCCAGAGGAAGGAGTGGTGCGGGAAGACGTTCTGCTGGTTCCAGGAGATCTTCTGCGTGAAGAACCACTCGAACCCGGCACGGCGCATGAGCTGCGGCAGAGCAGGCGAGTAGCCGAAGCTGTCGGGAAGCCAGACGCCCTTCGAACGGATGCCGAACTCCCGCTCGAAGAAGCGCTGTCCGTACGAGAACTGGCGCACGAGCGATTCACCCGTCGGCATCACGGTGTCGGATTCGACCCACATTCCGCCGAGCGGCAGGAAGCGCCCCTCGGCGACGGCGGCCTTGACCCTGGCGTACACCTCGGGCCGGTGCTCCTTGAGCCACGCGTACTGCTGCGCGCTCGACATGCCGTAGAGGAAGTCCGGCTGTTCGTCGATGAGCGTCGTCATCGACGAGGTGGTGCGGGCCACCTTGCGGATCGTCTCGCGCACCGGCCACAGCCAGGCGGAGTCGATGTGCGCGTGGCCGATCGCCGAGATGCGGTGCGCGCTGGCCTCGGCGGGCGCTGCGAGCACGTCTGCCAGGCGAGCGCGGGCGTCGGGTGCGGTCTGCACGATGCGCTGCAGATCGAGCACATCGAGGGCGTCGTCCATGGCCTGCAGGATCTGCATGCGTCTCGGCGACGTCGCCGGCAGCTCGGCCTGCAGCTCGAACAGCACCTCGAGGTCGAGGGACAGCTCGAAGACCTCCTGCTCGAAGACGGCGAGGTCGATGCGGCGGGTGCGATAGAGCGGCTCGCGGGACGACGTCTGGATGTCGCCCTCCTGCGTCGGCAGGAAGGGGTGGTAGTCGAGCAGCACCGGGTTGGCGGCCGCCTCGAGATACAGCTCGACGGGCTCGTCCCCGTGAGCGTCCTCGGTGATGGGCAGCCACTGGTTGCGCGGGTTGATGCTCTTGACCGGACTGCCGTCGGGCCGGTAGACGAGCGCCTCGCACTGGAAGCCCGGCATGTTGATGTCGAATCCGAGGTCGATGACGGCCTCGACCCGGCGGCCGGCCCATTCGGCGGGCACGCGACCGGTGATCTTGAACCAGGTCGTCGACCAGGCGGGGCCCCACATGCTCGGCACGGAGGCCGGGGCGAAGTCGAGAGCGAGCCCGTCCGCGGGGCTGATCGGCTCACCCGGGAGCTGGTTCACCTCGATCGTGAGGGGCACGGATGCGGAGTGGACGGCCGGGCGGATGCGCTCGTCGAGCACCCGCTTGACGCGGCCGACGGTGAGCGAGGTGTCGTCATGCATGGTGTGATTCTCCGGGCTCGACGGTGAGAGGGGACCTGACTCGCGCCCGGGAGTCGGGCGGTTGCCGACAATGCTATCGGATTTACTAAAGCGATCTAGTAGACCCGCCCGGAATCGCGCTCGGCGGCTTCCGAGCGGCTAAACCGATCAAGTAGTGTGAGGCGCATGACCTCGGGCAAACGCGTCACCATCGCGGACATCGCGCGCATGGCCGGAGTCTCACCCGGAGCCGTGTCGTTCGCACTCAACGGACGGCCCGGCGTGAGCGACGAGACCCGTCAGCGCATCCTCGCGATCGTCGAGGAGAACCACTGGCAGCCCAGCTCCGCGGCGCGCGCCCTGGTCGGCGCCCGCGCCAACACGGTCGGCTTCGCACTCGCGCGTCCCGCCCGTTCGCTCGGATCCGAGGCGTTCTTCACCGACCTCATCGCCGGCATCGAGTCGCGGCTCTCCGAGAGCAAGGTCAGTCTGCAGCTGCGCCTGGTCACCGACATCGCCGAGGAGATGGAGGTGCATCGGCAGTGGCGGTCGTCGAACCAGGTCGACGGCATCATCCTCATCGACCCTCGCGACGACGACCCTCGCAGTGACCGGATCGCGGCGCTCGACGCCCGCGCGGTGATGATCGGCTCGAAGCCCTCCCCCGAGGGAGCCGTGCCGAGCGTCTGGATCGCCGACGACGAGATGGCCGAGACGCTCTTCTCCTACCTCGCTGCCCTGGGGCACACGCGCATCGCCTACGTCGCCGGCCCCGCCGAGCTCGAGCACACCCGTCTGCGCGCTGAGGTGCTGCACGCCATGGCATCCGACGGCATCGCGGGCGAGGTGATCACGACCGACTTCTCCCCCGCCAGGGCCTCCGCCGTCACACGCTCCCAGCTCTCGGGCCGCCTGCGCCCGACGGCGATCGTCTACGACAACGACGTGATGGCGGTGGCCGGCCTCAGGGTCGCCCAGGAGATGGGCCGCGCCGTTCCGCGCGACGTCTCGATCGCATCCTTCGACGACTCGGTGATCGCCGGTCTGATCAACCCGTCGATCACCGCGATGACCCGTGACACGTTCGAGCTCGGCGAGCAGGCCGCGACACTGCTGCTGCAGCAGATCGTCGCCGGCCTCAACCTGCCCAGCGCTCAGGGCCCGACGCCGACCCTCACCGCCCGCGAGAGCACGGCTCCGCCGGCGGCAGCATCCTGACGACGGCTGTCCGGCGTCTCGCGATGTCGTCGTCAGCCGTCGACGACGGTGTTGACGGAGCCGTAGGGGTCGACCTCGCTCGTCGACAGATCAGGACGGATGAGGCGACGGATGCCGCGCGCGCCGAGCGCCGCGTCGTCGAGAGCCGTCTTCGACGTCACGAAGGCAGGGTCGAGGCCGGCGTCGCAGGCATCCACCCAGGCCTGGAAGACCGCACCGCCCGGGCTGAGAGCCGCGCGACTCACGGGCACCTCGCGCTCGTCGACGTCGACCACGATCGCCGTCTCGCGTGCGGGCACCGCGCGGCGCTCGCGCAGTTCGGGGATGAGCTCGGCGAACCGGCGGCCGAGGGGCTTGGCCGCACCGCTCTGATCGATCAGGCCGAGCGAGTACTCGAGCTCGGGGAAGTCGCCGAGCTCACGGCTCACATCGTGCGAGCACCACCAGGTCACGCCCCAGAGGTTCTCCGTTCGCACCGCCGACCGCAGCGTCGCCTCGAGGAAGCCGGGCATCTCGCTCTCGTCGAGGCAGTTCGACGGGGCGCCCACCTCCTGCAGCCAGACCGGTCGCTCGCGATCGGTGGCGAAGGCGCGGGACAGCTCGATGAGGTACTCGGCGTGGCGGTCGGCGGCGACCGACCTGCCGCCGTAGCGCTGAGCCGTGCCGTTGAAGATCCAGGAGTGGATCGTGGTCATCTCGCCCAGGCGCGACGCATGCGCGGGGGTGAAGCCGTGCCCGTCCATGTACCAGACCGCGTCGTACTCGCTGTGGACGTGCGAGAGACCGGGTGCCGCTCCTTCGGCGGCAGCGAGCAGCGACTCGATCCAGTGCCCCGCTTCGTCGGTCGTGACCGGCCAGGGCGACGGATGCGTGTGCGCCGAGAACTGGTTCGTCTCGTTGCCGAGGGTCAGCCCGAGGAAGTTCGGGGCGTCGCGCAGCGCGCCGGCGAGCGTCTGCACGAGCTCGACCTGCCCGCTGAGCGCTGTCGGGTCGGTGAACATGTTGCGGTCGTGCCAGGTGTAGAGCCAGGAGGGCACGAAGTCGAAGCTCGACAGGTGCCCCTGGATCACGTCGACGCTCGCGTCGAGGTCGAACTCGGCAGCGATGTCGACCATGGCGCGGACATCGTCGATCGCCTTCGTGCGGATGAGCGTGCGGTTCGGCTGCAGCACCGTCCACAGCGGGAAGACCCTCACGTGGTCGAGTCCGAGCTCTGCGAGAGCCGCGAAGTCGCGCCGCACGTCATCGGGGGTGAAGTCCAGCCAGGAGTGCATCCAGTCCTTCGACGGCGTGTAGTTCGCCCCGAATCTCAGGCGAGCATCGAGAGCGCGGCGCTGCGTCATGTGTCCGGACCTTTCCGACAGAGCCCTCCGGCGAGGACATTTCGCACCACTATAACGCTTGAGCACGAGGCCGCCACCCGAAATTCCGCTATCTGCATGCATGCGGAGCGTCGAGACCTTGACAGATACCGCGACGGATGGTTTCATCTGCTAAAGCGTTGTAGTCCGCCGGACGGACACCGCCAATCGCCCGCCTCGAGGAAGAAGCACGATGAAAGTTCCCGCACGCATTGTCGCTCTGGCAACATTCACGATCGGCGCCATGGCGCTCGCCGGCTGCACCGGAGGCGGCGCCACATCGGGTGCCGCCGGTCCGATCGACACCTCCGGTGAGCTGAGCGGAACCATCCAGTTCCAGACCTGGTCGCTGAAGAACGAGAAGTTCACCCCCTACTTCGAAGACCTGATCGACGCGTTCGAGAAGGAGCACCCGGATGTCACGGTCGAGTGGCTCGACCAGCCGGGCGACGGCTACCAGGAGAAGATCCTGAGCCAGGCGAACGCCGACACCCTCCCCGACGTGCTGAACCTGCCGCCGGACATCGCGTACCCCCTCGTCGCCGCCGGCAAGCTCGTCGACCTCGAGACGGCGGACCCCGACCTGAAGTCCGGGTACAACGCCGGCGCATGGGATGCGTACAGCCAGTACCCCGGCGTCGAAGGCACCTACGGTCTGCCCTGGTACCTCTCGAGCGACGCCTCGTGGTGGAACCTCGCGCAGCTCGCCCGCTACGGCGTCACGGAGGAGAACCTCCCCACGACGGTCGACGAGCTGCTCACCCTCGCGAAGGACGTGGCCACCGAGTCCGGCGGCAAGGTGCAGCTGCTGTCGTCGATCCCCGCTCTCGACACCTTCACCTCCGCCGGCATGGAGGTCATCAACGAAGAGGGCGAGTTCGACTTCAACACCGCGGAGGCCGCCGCGATCATCGAGAAGTACGCCGATGCGTACGCGGCCGGGGCGATGCCCGCCGAGGCTCTGACCGGCGACTACGGCGGAAACGCCGAGGCCTACATCCAGGAGAAGGTCGCTTTCACCACCGGCGGCACCGGCTTCACGACCGACCTCGCCAAGGACGCCCCGGCGCTGCTGGAGAACACCGTCGCCACGCAGCGTCTCGGCATCCCTCCGCTCTATGTGCAGGGACTGAACGTCTCCGCCGACTCCGACAACAAGGAGGCTGCACTCGCGTTCGCCGAGTTCGCGACGAACGAGGAGAACCAGGTCGCCTTCTCGTCCCTCGCCGTCGGCACGGCGCCCGGCACGTCGTCGGGTGGTGACGCCGTGGTCGAGAACATCTCGTCGTCGATCACCGATGAGAAGCAGCTGTCGGCGATCGACACCGTGTTCACCGCGATGGAGGATGCCAAGGCCATCCCGTTCCAGTGGACGTCCGACATGGCTACGTACATGACTCAGCAGATCGCGCTCGCCGTCAACGGCGAGGCCGACGCGCAGGAGCAGCTCGACAAGATCGTCGAGTACGCCAACGCGAACCGCGTGGACCAGTAAGCCATGAGCACGGACACCAGCATCCGGAGCCGGAGGAAGAGCATCACGTCCCACCGGTGGTTCACCCCGTGGCTGCTCCTCGGCCCCGCCGTCATCTGGGTGCTGGTGTTCGCGCTCTGGCCGTTCCTCAACACCGTCTTCCTGAGCTTCACCGACGCCCGCCCCCTGCGAACCCCCGAGTTCGTCGGCGGGGCGAACTACGAGCGGATGTTCGGCGACGAGATGTTCTGGAACGCCCTCACCACCTGCATCATCTACGTGGTCGTCTGCGTGCCGCTGCTCACGATCCTCCCGCTGCTTCTCGCTCTGCTCGTGCAGAAGAAGCTGCCGGGTATCGCGTTCTTCCGCACCACCTTCTACTTCCCCGTCATCGCCTCGGTGGTCGTGGTCGCGCTCATCTGGACCTGGTTGTTCGACAGTCGCGGCATCATCAACCAGACGCTCGAGTTCCTCGGCCTGGTCGACAAGCCGATGGCGTTCCTCGTCGACCGCTGGCTACTGCTCGGCTGCGCGATCCTGCTGACGGTGTGGAAGGGCCTCGGCTACTACATGGTCGTCTACCTCGCCGCCCTCGGCAACGTCGGCAAGGAGCTGCATGAAGCGGCGATGCTCGACGGAGCAGGGTCGTTCCGCCGTTTCCTCTCGGTGACGATCCCCTCGGTGCGCGGTGCCATGCTCCTGATCGCGGTGCTCATAGCGGTCTCGGCGATGAGGGTGTTCGCCGAGCTGGACGTGCTCTCGAAGAGCACCGGCGGGCCGGGCGGCTACGACATGTCGCTGGTCATGCTGATCCGTCAGGTCGGCTCCGGTCTCAACGGCAACATCGGCTATGCCTCGGCGATCAGCGTCGCCCTGTTCCTCCTCACCCTGATCCCGCTCGCCGCGATCGCCATCATGAATCGCGAGAAGAAGGCGAAGGTCCCCGCATGAGCACGCTCACCCCGCCGCGCGTCGACGACGACCGGCGTCCCGACGATCAGACCGCCGCGACCACACGCGAACGCATCTTCCGCCGCCGCGGCTCAGGCGACTTCAGCAAGCCGACGCTCGGCGGGCTGATCGGCCGCTACGCTCTGCTGCTGTTCGTGCTGGTGATCGTCATCGGCCCGTTCCTGTGGCAGCTCTCGACCTCGTTCAAGGGCCCGCAGGAGAACATCTACTCCTTCCCGCCGAACCTCATCCCCCGCGAGCCGACGCTGCAGAACTACGCCACCGTCGCCGAGATCGTCCCGGTCTATCTCTACGCCTGGCACTCCCTGCTCGTCTCGGTCGGCACGGTGCTCAGCAACGTGATCCTCGCCACGTTCGCGGGCTACGCCCTCGGCTGCATGCGCTTCCGCGGCAAGTGGATCGTCATGGCCATCCTGCTGTCGACCCTGCTCTTCCCCGGCGAGGTCACCGTGACGAGCAACTTCCTCACGATCCGCGCGCTCGGCCTCGCCGACACCCTGTGGGGCGTGTTCCTGCCCGGCGCGATCAGCGCCATGAACGTGCTGCTCGTCGCCACCGCGTGCCGGATGATTCCCCAGGACGTGCTGGATGCCGCGACCGTCGACGGCGCCACGACCTGGCAGCGCATCCGCCATATCGTGTGGCCCAACATCCGGGGCATGGTCTCGGTCGTCGCCGTCTTCGCCTTCATCGGCGCGTGGGACGACTACCTCTGGCCCCTCATCGTGCTCTCCGACCCGTCGAAGTACACGCTGACCGTCGGCATGGCCTATCTGAACAGCAGCTTCTCCGTCGATCCGCGTCTGATCGCGGCGGGCACCATGATCGCGCTCGTGCCGATCGTGATCATGTTCTCGTTCACGCAGCGGTTCTTCTTCAAGGGCGTGCAGGAGGGCGCGGTCAAGGGGTGAGCACCGTGCACCTCATGCCCGCCGACGGGCCGGTCGATCCACCGTCATCTCGTCCTCGGGCGGGCGTGATCCCCGGGCAGGTCTTCGCCTTCTCGTTCGACCCCGCGGCGGGTGAGCAGCGGATCGACGTGCCTGGACTCGCAGACATCCCCGTCACGTCCGACACCGTGCTGCACTGGGCGTTCTACTCCGACGGCGCCGACGCGACCCTCGCCCCGCATGCGGCGCTCGCGGTGACCGTCGATGCGCGGCGTGCCGACGGCGCGAGGCTGAGTGACATCGCCGCCGTGCGCGACCGCTACGACTTCCCGCTCACCGCCGATGCGCAGTTCGGGGCCCGCTGGAGTCTGCCGGAGCAGTGGAACGCCGACACGGTGTCTCTCGCCCCGCTGCGTTCGGGTTCTGTGCCGCACACCTCGGTCGCCGTCGAACTCGTCCTGGGCACAGGATCCCTGGCGACCGACGCGGATCTCCCCTCGAGCGTCAGCGGCTTCGTGCAGTGCGTCGTCGAGGAGATGCCGCAGCAGCCCGCGGCGGCGGACCTTCCTCCCGTCGAACGCGTGGACACCCGTCGAGGCACGCACTCCGGACCGCGCTTCTCGCGCGGCAACACGATCCCCGCGGTCGCCGTTCCGCACGGCTTCACGTTCGTCACTCCGGCGACCGATGCCTCGGACACCCGTTGGCCGTACCGCCCCAGCATCCACGACGACCCGCCGGGGCGACGCCTCGAAGCGCTGCAGTTCTCCCATCAGCCCAGTCCATGGATCGGCGACCGCTCGGTGCTCCAGCTCATGCCGTTCGACGGACGCCCGATGTCTGACCGTGGGGAGCGTCGACGCTGGATCACCCCCGGGTCCGAGCGCGCCCGCCCGCACGAGTACGCGGTCGACCTCGGCGGACTGCGCGCAGAGATGACCGCGACCTCGCACGCCGCCGCCTTCCGGGTGCGCGGCGCCGAGGCCGACGCCATCGTCGGGTTCGTGATCGATCAGCCGACCGACGAGGGACGCCTGACCTGGACGGAGGACGGCGGCTTCGAAGGGTGGACGCCCGAGGGCACCGAGGACTGGGGCAACGCTCCGCGCTGCTACTTCGCGGGCGTGGTGCTGCGCAGCGAGGGTGACGACGCGTCGGGCCCGCGCGGCGCGCTCGACGACGCCGAGCGGGTGCACGTCGCCGGCTATGTCGGCGGGCGCGGTTCGCTCGAGGTGCGCGTGGCGGTGTCGTTCGTGTCTATCGAGCAGGCCAGACGCAGCCTCGACCTCGAAGCGCCGGCCGAGGTGACCTACGACGAGGTGCGGGCGGCATCCGCAGCATCCTGGAACCGCGTGCTGGGTCGCGTGACCATCCCGCCCCTCCCCGAGGCGGAGGCTCCGTATCGCCGACTGGCGCACGACGAGCATGTGAGCCGGATCGCCGCGGCCCTGCACCGGATGCATCTGTATCCGAACACCGCCGCCGAGAACGCGGGAACCGCCGATGCCCCGATCCCTCGATTCGCCGACGTCTTCGCGGCGCGAGAGCCGTTCGGCGAACGCGCCACCAGCGCCCCGATCGTCGACGGCGAGCTGGTGGTGAACAACGGCTACTGGGACACCTACCGCACCGAATGGCCGGCACTCGCGCTGCTCGACCCTGCCGTGACGGGCAGGCTGCTCGACGGACAGCTCGAGCAGTATCGCCGTGGAGGCTGGATGGCCCGGTGGAGCGCCCCGGGATACGTCGACAGCATGGTGGGAACGTCGAGCGACCAGATCTTCGCCGACGCCGCCCGGTGGGGAGTGGAGTTCGACCGTGCGGAGGCGTTCGAGAGCGGCTGGCGCAACGCCTGCGAGCCGGGGCCCGATGCGCTGCGCGGACGCAAGGGCATCGCTCGCGGGCGATTCACCGGATTCATCTCGTCCGACGTGCCCGAGGGCATGAGCTGGACCATCGAGAACGCGGTGAGCGATGCCGCACTGGGCCGGTTCGCCGCGCAGCTCGCCGCCGATGCGGAGTCCGCACAGGATGCCGCGCGCTACCGCTCTTTCGCCCGGTACTTCGCGAACCGGGCGCTGTCGTACCGCACCCTGTTCGATGCGGACTCCGGCTTCCTCCGCGGCAAGGACTCCGCGGGCGGCTTCGCGCCGGCCTTCGACCCGCGGACCTGGGGCGGCGACAATGTCGAGACGAACGCCTGGGGCATGTCGGTCGGCGCCGTGCACGACGGAGTCGGACTCGCGACGCTGCATGGCGGCCGCGACGCCTTCGGCCAGCATCTCGACGACCTCTTCGCGGAGCCCGAGACAGCCGACGAGCGCTTCGGCGGAGCATACGGCGCGGTCATCCACGAGCAGCGCGAGGCGCGGGCGCTGCGCTCCGGCATGTGCGCGATCTCGAATCAGCCCGCCCACCACATCCCCTTCATGTACGCGTTCAGTGACCGGCCATGGCGCACCGCGGCGATCGTGAACGAGCTCGCCGCCCGCCTCTTCGCGGGCGCCCACATCGGTCAGGGCTTCCCCGGCGACGAGGACAACGGCGAGATGAGCGCGTGGTGGCTGTGGGCGGCTCTCGGGCTCTACCCGCTCGAGCTCGCGTCGGGAGTGCTGCGGATCGGGTCTCCCCTCTTCGAAGACATCCGCGTCGATCGCGCCGACGGCTCCTCGCTGCGCATCCGCTCTCACCGCAGCGAGCCGACTGCCCACGTGCTGCAGAGCGCGCGACTCGACGGGGTCGATCTCGATCGCGCCGAGCTCCCCATCGCCGCGCTGGCTGGTGACGCCGACCTCGAACTGGTCTTCGGCACCGATCCTTCGGATGCCCTCGAGACGGGTGAGCACGCACCGGCAGCCCACTCGACCTGGTGTCGCGATCTGACGGCCGAGCGAGCCGATGTGATCGCAGCGGCATCCGTCGTCGATGCCCGGCGCCTCTTCGACGACGGCGCGCATGGCGGTTCGAGCGGCGTCGCCCTGGCCGCCGGCGAATGGGCGGGATGCCGCTTCGCCGAGCCCCGCGCCGTGAGCGACCTCACCGTGACGATGGTCGCTGCAGCCCCATCGTCGCGCCTGCAGTGGGAGGTCATCGATGAGGACGGGAACTGGACCGCGGCACCGACCACGCACGACGCGGAGCTGGCCGCAGACCGCACCACCCCGTTCGAGCTGGCGGCACGGGTCGTGACCCCGGCGATCCGCGTGCGGGCGGAGGCCGGGGTCACGATCCGTCAGATCGAGGTCTTCGACCTCGGGTGATCGCTTCGATCTCAGGTGATCACTTCGATCTCAGGTGATCGCTTCGATCTCAGGTGATCACTTCGACAGGATGAACGACACCTCGGTGGTGTTCCCGGCGACGTCGACGACCTGTAGCGTGTTCGCGCCAGTGACCGCTCCGAAGGCACCCGACTTCACGAAGTTCAGGTCGCTCCACTCGTTGTCTGTGAGATCCTTCTCGACGCCGTTGACGTAGAGCCTGTCGATCTTGCCCTCGTCGTACAGCGTGAAGCTGACCCGCTGATAGCCGGCCGCCGCATCGCCCTTCGTGAACCGCGCGCCCTCCTTGACCGTGACGGTCGGGGGCGTCGTGTCGCGGGGCGCCGCCCGATACTCGGTCGCCTCGCCCTTCAGCGCCTCGGTGATGCCCGAGAGATACGCCGACTGGTCGGTCGCGGTGAGGTTGTAGGCGACATAGACGCCGTAGCCGTCGGCGACAGTGCGGGTCGCGAAGTCCGCGGCGGTGGCTGCGCTCGTGTTCCCCAGGTCGATGGCCGCAGCCCCGAGCAGACCGCGGTCCTCGAGGCCGGGAACGACGGGCGCATCGTAGGTCGGGTAGTAGGGGTTCCAGGCGTAGTCGAGCACGCTCGCTGCATCGAACAGCGTGAAGTCGGTCGTCGTATAGGTCGGGCCGATCGCGTACAGGCTGATGATCTTGTCGGGGCCGAGGCGGTCGCGCAGCGCGGTGGCCAGCCATCCGAACGACTCCGCATTGGGCTGCGGCGTGCCATTGGCGCCGTAGTTCGTCCACTCGTCGTCGAAGTCGATGCCGTCGAGCCCATAGGTCGTCACGGCGTCGGCGAGCTGAGCGGCGAACGCATCGGCCTGCGCGAACGAGGTGAAGTTCGCGAAGCCGGCACCCTGGTGGTTGCCGAGCACCGAGAGCAGCACCTTGGTGCCCTTCGCCTGCACAGGACGGATCTGCGTCTCGGCATCATCGAGCGTCTCGGTGACCCGCTCGTTGAAGTGCAGGTATGCCTTCTCACCGTCGTAGTTGATGTTCGCAGCGAAGATCATCGCCATGTCGATGGCTGCATCGCCGGACTCGGCGAGCGTGTAGTCGGCGACGTTGGCTAAATCGTTCGAGTTCACCTCGACATAGACGGCGAGCTTCGGGTCGGCCGGCTCAGCACTCTCGGCGGCAGCCCCCAGCGAACCGGTGAGAATGCCTGCAGCAGCGGTCGCGAGCACCCCCAGCCCGGCGATGCTCTTTCGCAATCGGTGATTCCTGACGTTCTGACTCATGACGGATCGTCTCCTTCGGCGTCGTTGTCGAATCCGGCCGCACCGTCGCGACCTGCGGCCGACTATAGCGCTTAAGTACGCCACGCGGAAGAAGTCCGGCCCGACAGCCAGGAGGGGGCGGATGCCGCAGCATCCGCCCCCTCCCCCGGCCGCCCTCCGGAGCTCACCCTCACCCAGCGGTCAGATCGTCACGTCTCCGACCAGGTTGACCTTGATGCCCATGCCCGCGAACATCGCAGCCTTGGCGACCAGCGCCTTGTCGGCCGTCTCGGCATCCGGCGCATAGACGAGCTGAGCGTGGTTGGCCTTGTGCCGCGCCATGAACTGATCGCGCGAGATGCCGTGCAGCACCACGTGCGCGATCGGCCACTCAGGGTTCGTCGCATCCTTGCGGCGCTGGGTCTCCTCCGCCGGGAGCTCGACGACGGAGGCGCGGAAGATGTCGGCCTGCAGGATGCCGTCGGCGATGAACACGCGCGACAGCACGATCTCGCCGGGCTTCGAGACGCCGTTGATCGTCGCGCCGCCCGCCGGGAAGAACACGTGGCCCTGACGCCATCCTTCGGCGTTCTGCCAGCCGCCGAGGTGCGACGCGGGCACCGACCCCGAGATCTCGTAGACCCAGACGAACTGGCCGTCGTGATCTTCGCCCCAGCGCACGTCGTGCAGGGTGTTGTCGGGCACGAGTCCCATCGCGCGCCACACCCGATCGGTGACCAGCGCGTCGACCGCGACGCCCTCGTCGGCCTCGTTGAAGTGCGGGAACGCACGGCCCTCGTGCAGCACGCGCGAGCCGTCGCGGGAGGTGACGGGCGGGCGCTCGGTCGAGTTCAGGATCCCCTCGGCCAGATCCGATGCCGGGACCAGGTCCTTCAGGCCCTGCTGATACTGGATGCCGACCGCGTCGAGGCCGAAGTCGTCGGCGATGCGGAGCGCGGCGATGTACATCTTCAGCTGCCACTGCACCTGCTCGCGGGTCAGCTCGGTCTCGGCGTCCTCGCCGTACCGGAACGTCATGCCCGCGTCGATCAGCCAGTCGTAGGCGGCATCCGCCTCGTCGTCGCCCACCTCGAGCATCTCGGCATACAGAGCCGACTGCGAGAGGCGCTCTTTGTAGATGCCGGTCTTGTTGAGCAGCTCGTCGTCGAAGATCGCGTTGTACATGCCCATGCAGCCCTCGTCGAAGACGCCGATGATGGCCTTCTCGGCGCGAAGCTCGGCGGCCAGCGCCTCGCCCAGCAGCTTCTCGGGGCTGTCGGGAAGTTCGGGCAGCGGGCGCACGTGCGACGCGTCGTGCGTGATCGAGCCGGTCTCGGTCCACTCCTCGATCCCGGCCCGGAACCAGTCGTCGGTGAAGTCGACCGACCAGATCGTGGCGTAGGGCTTGTCCATCTTGGTGAGGCCGGCGTTCAGGCCGAGGAGCCCGACGAGGCCGGGCCAGTCACCCGCGAAGTTCGCGACGGTGAGGATCGGACCCTCATGCGTGCGCAGACCTGCGAGCACGTGGTGCGAGTACTGCCACACCGCCTCGGCGACGATCAGCGGGGCATCCGTCGGAATGTTCTTGAAGACCTCGAGACCCATGCGCTGGCTCGAGATGAAGCCGTGGCCGGTCGCAGGGTCGACGTCGTTGGCGCGGATGACAGTCCACCCCAGGTCGTTGAAGACGCCGGTCACGCCTGCTTCGAGCTCGACCTGCACGGGCCAGCCGCCGGTGTTGGCGGCTTCGCGCAGGTCGCCCGAGGCGATCAGGTACGCGGTCTTCGGCGCGGACGCCGGTCGGGATGCCGGTGCCGGCAGGGTGTAGGTCATGACTCGCGTCCTCCTTGATCGCACGTGTTCTGCCACTGTATGTGAAATCGGTTTCAGACCGCAACCGGCCATCCGTTCTGCACTGTCGCCAACATCGCCGACTTGTGCACACCGAGTGTGAACTCCGGCATACAGCGCGGGAGCCCGGTGACATCCTGAGTTCCGCGCCGAACAATGGAGGTATGGACTTGAGCGATCCGCAGGCCTGGACGATGATCGGCATCTTCGCGAGCGCGATGCTCGGCGGCATGACCCTGATGACGACACAGTTCAGCCGGGTGCTTCGCGCCGAGATCGGGGGCCTTCGCGGCGAGCTCGGCGGCGAGATCGTCGGCCTTCGCAGCGAGCTCGGCGGCGAGATCGGGGGCCTTCGCGGCGAGTTGCGCGGCGAGATCGACGTGCTGCGCACTGAGATGCGAGCCGGTTTCGAGGTGATGAACGTGCGGCTCGACTCCCTCGACACCCGACTCACTCGTGTCGAGGGCAAAGTCGACGACCTCGACACCGAGCTCACGCACCTCGCGACCCGGTTCTGGCGGTCTCAGTGAGGGATCGCGTGTGCTGTCAGCCCCTGGCCGTGGCGACGGCGCTGGCCGGCTGGATCTCGTTGCGCAGCACCACCGTGCGCGACGGCTGATCATCGCCGCCGATGCGCTCCAGCAGCATCCGCGCCGCCGTCACTCCCATGTGACGTGCGGGCAGCCGCACGACCGTCACGGCTGTGGGCGAGAGCGTCGTGAAGGGCAGCGAACCGATCACCGCCACGCCGACCTGCGGCGGGGTCAGGCCCTGCTCGGACAGCACCTGGATCGCTCCGACGCCGATGAGGTTGTTGCCGGCCACCACGGCATCAGGCGGCTCGGGGAGTGCGAGCAGCTGCTCCATCGCCTCTCGCCCGCCGTCGACGCGGAACGTGGTGAACCGCTCGAGGTCGTCGAGGTCGAGATCCGGATGCGCTGCGCTCAGCGCCTGTCGCCAGCCCGCGGCCCGTTCGGCCGCCGTGTCGATGTGCTCGGGACCGCCGATGTAGGCGATGCGCCGGTATCCGGCATCGATGAGGTCTTTCGCGGCCGAGGCGCCGGCCGCCCGGTTCGCCATGACGACGCCGTCGATGTCGTAGGTCGTGCTGCGGTCGACGGCGACGACCGGCCGCCCCGTCGCGAGGATGCCGCCGAGGTCGGAGCGCTCGTCGGCGGTCGCGATGATCACGCCGGACATGTGCTCGGAGATCGCGATCTGCAGATAGGTCGCCTCCTTCTCGAGCTGCGAGTCGGAGTTGCAGAGCACGACCGAGTACCCGGCCTCCGAGGCGACGTCTTCGACACCTCGGGCCATCTCGGTGAAGTACGGGTTCTCGATGTCGGGGATCACGAGGCCGATGACCTCGGAGCTCTGCCGCCGCAGGGTGCGAGCGGTGCGGTTGGGGGTGAAGCGCAGCTGTTCGGCGGCTCGACGCACCGCCTCGACCTTCGACGCCGAGACGCTGGTGCCGTTGAACACGCGCGAGACGGTGGCCGGCGAGACCTGCGCGAGTCGAGCGACGTCGTAGATCGTGACCATCGGCACACTGTAACCGATTTCAATCGCGTCGGGGAGCTCGCGATCGGGCGCACGAGGTCCGACGGTCAGTCGGCGAGCATCCGATCCCGCACCTGCCTGCGCAGCACCTTGCCGATGAGCGAACGAGGAAGATCATCGACCGCCGTGATGCGCTTGGGCACCTTGTAGGGGGTCAGCCGGGTGCGACAGAAGTCGCGCAGCGCGCCGGAGTCGAGTGTCGCACCCTCGCGGAGCACGACCGCGGCGGCGACCTCTTCGCCTCCGCTCGCTCTCGGAAGACCGACCACGGCGGCGGCGGCCACGTCAGGGTGCGCCTCGAGCGCATCCTCGACCTCGCTGGGCGAGACGTTGAAGCCGCCGGTGATGATGAGCTCCTTGAGGCGGTCCACGATCGTCACGAAGCCGTCGGCGGAGACCTCGGCGATGTCGCCGGTGCGCAGCCAGCCGCCGGCGAGCAGCACGTCGGCGGTGTCGCTCGAGCGGCCCCAGTAGCCCTGGAACACCTGAGGTCCGCGGATGAGCAGCTCACCCCGCTCGCCCGCCGGCATGTCGACGTCGGTGTCGGCAGGATCGACGACGCGGATCTCGGTGCTCGGGAACGGCACGCCGACCGTGCCGGGGCGGCGGCTGCGGCCCATCGGGTTTCCGAGCGCGACGGGCGAGCTCTCGGTCATGCCGTATCCCTCGACGAGCAGGCCGCCGGTCGCCTCCTCCCACCGCTGCACGGTCGCGACCGGCAGGCTCATCGCACCGGAGATCGCGAACCGGACCGTGGAGAGATCGATGGTCCCGCGTGACGCGGCACGCGCGAGCTGGTCGTAGATCGGCGGCACGGCAGGGAGGAAGGTCGGCGGACTCGTGCGCGCCGCCTTCGTCACGAGGCCGAGGTCGAAGGTCGGGAACAGCACGAGCTTCGCGCCGATGCTCATCGCGAACGTCAGGCACAGCGTCATCCCGTAGGCGTGGAACAGCGGCAGCACACCGTAGAACGTCTCCTTGCCGTCGACGAGTCCTGGCACCCATGCGCGACCCTGCATCGCGTTGGCGCGCAGGTTCGCGTGAGTGAGGATCGCGCCCTTCGGGTCGCCCGTCGTCCCACTCGTGTACTGCAACAGCGCGGTGTCGCCCAGCGAAGGGCCCTCGATGCGACGCGAGAGCGGACGATGGTCGACCAGCTTCTTCCAGGCCAGCGCGCGACGCGTCTTCGGGGTGGCTGTCAGCTTGGCCCTCGACGCGCGCGCCTTGGGTATGGGCAGTCGCAGGAGCATCCGCTGCGAGGCGGGCATCGCCTCGGTGAGGTCGACGCTCACGATGTGCTCGACCCGCAGGTCCGAGGGGAAGTCCGCGATCGTGTCGACCGTCTTGTCCCAGACGATCGCGACCTTCGCGCCGTGATCCTCGAACTGGTGCCGCAGCTCCCTCGCCGTGTAGAGCGGATTGTGCTCGACCACGATGGCGCCGAGACGGAGTGCCGCATAGAAGGCCACGACATGCTGCGGGCAGTTGGGCAGCACCAGCGCGACGCGATCGCCCTTGCGCACGCCCAGGCGCCGGAGCCCCTCGGCGGCGCGCGTGATCTGATCGCCGAGCTCGCGGTAGGTCGTCACCGCGCCGAAGAACTCGAGCGCCGGGCGACGCGCGAATGCGGAGACGCTGGCCGCCATCATCTCGGGCAGCGTCTGAGTCGGAGCCTCGATCTCCGCAGGAACGTCATCTGCGTAGGAGGCGAGCCACGGCCGGGATTCGTGCGGGTTGACGGACATGTCCTCCATCCTGCCCCGGTCGGCTGTGAGGCGCCCCCGCCCTGCCCCGGCGCACGCGTCTAGCGGTGCACCGCCACGACCCGCGCGACGGCCTCGCGCTCGGCATCCGTCGGCTCGGCGATCGCCATGCGGCAGTGCGTGTCGACGACGTCGAGCACGCGGTAGGCCTCCTTCATGCGCGCCATGTCTCCACCGATCAGCGACACGACGTCGTCGACGGCGGCCTGGGCTGCGGCGATCGCATCCGCATCCCCTGAGCGGCCGGCGTCGGCCAACGCGCGGAACGGCTTGGGAGTGACGGAGGAGACCCCTGAGACGACACCCTGCGCACCCGAGCGCACCGCAGCGATCAGGTCGCGGTCGGCGCCGGTGTAGAGGTCGAAGTCGTCCGGGACCGCAGCTCGGTAGGCGGCGATCTCGTCGAGAGACAGTTCGCTGACCTTCGCGCCCACGATGTTCGGCAGCGCGGCCAGGCGCGTGAGCAGCTCGACCGACACCGGATTGCCGCTGCGCGCCGGGTAGATGTAGACGTAGAGCCGGCCGTCGCCGACCGCTGCCGACAGCGCTTCGAAATAGTCGAAGATCGACTGGTCGGTGGCCTTCAGGTAGTAGGGGGTGAGGGCGGCGAACTCGGTCGCACCGAGGCCCTTCGCGATCTCGACCAGCCGCAGCGCCTCGAACGTGCTCGGCTGACCGACATGCACGACGACGCGCATGCGATCCTTCAGCTCGGCCAGCGCCGCCTCGACGATCGCGGCGAACTCGATCGCGTCGATCGCGGGGAATTCGCCCGTGGTGCCGAGGATGAACGCGCCCTCGTTGCCTGATTCGGCGACGAAGCGGAAGATCGCTCGCGATCCCTCGAGGTCGAGTGCACCGTCGCTGTGGAAGGCGGTCGGCACGGCGGTGAGGATGTCGTAGCGGGTCACTTCTCGTTCTCCTTGGAGTTCTTTCGGGTCTTTCGCGGGCGCCGCGCGGGAGCGTCGACGTTGCGGACGGTCGAGGTGAGCAGATCCGGGTCTGCGGCGAGTTCGCCGTGCGCCTTCTCGATCTGCTCGCGGCTCTCGGCGGGGAGGATCGACTCCGAGAGGGAGGCCCGCTCGGCGCGCGGGGTGCGGGCGGCTCGGATGGCCGGCATCACGATCGACAGCACGGCGAGCACGAGCAGCACGATCGCGATCGGGCTCACCACCTCGAAGAACGGACGCGTCGGCAGGATCGCCAGGGTGCGAGCCAGGTTCTCTTCGGCGAGAGGCCCGAGAAGCAGGCCGAGCACGATCGGGCCGGCAGGCACCTGCATCCGCTTGAGCAGCACCCCGATCACGCCGAAGACGAGCATGGTGACGACCGTCGAGAGACTGTTCGAGGTGGCATACGTGCCGATGATGCAGAAGATCAGGATGCCGCTCCACAGGTACGGCTGCGGCACGTCGAGCAGCTTGACCATGCCCTTCATACGGACGAGGCTCAGCGCCAGCGAGAGCAGCGTCGCGACGAGCATGATGCCGACGATCGAGACGACCAGATCGGGGCGGTTGGTGAACAGCGTGGGGCCGGGGGTGATGCCCCAGATGATCATCGAGCCGATCATCACGGCCATCACCGAGTCGCCGGGGATGCCGAGGGCCATCGTGGTCGTGAGCGAACCGCCGAGCGTGGCGCTCGAGGCCGTGTCGGAGGCGGCGACGCCCTCGATCGACCCCTTGCCGAACATCTCGGGGTGCTTCGACGCCTTGCGCGCGCGCTCCCATCCGATGAGTCCGGCGATGTCGCCACCGGCCGCGGGGATGAGCCCGACACCGAGTCCGACAGCGCCGCCGACAGCGGTGGCGCGTCCGCTCTGCTTCAGCTCGGCCCTGTTCGGCCACCATCGGCCGAGGCTCGAGATGGGCCGCACGTTCGACTTGCGGTAGGTGAGCAGCTGGTCGAACAGCTCGGCGATGCCGAAGAGCCCGATGATCACCGCGATGAAGTTGACGCCTTCGACGAGCTCGAGCACGCCGAAGGTGAAGCGCTGATCGGCCGTCGCCGCGTAGGTGCCGACGGTGCCGAGCATGAGCCCGAAGAGTCCGGCGAGGATGCCCTTGAGCATCGACTTCGACGAGATGCCGATCATGATCGAGATGCCGAAGACGACCAGAGCGAAGAGCTCGGGCGACTTGAAGTAGTCGCGGGCGAAGCTGGCGATCGGCACGGCTGCGACAGCGAACAGCACCAGCGAGGCGAGGATGCCGACGGCCGAGACGATCGCCGAGATCGTGAGGGCGAGACCGGCGCGACCCTGCTTCGCCATCGGATAGCCGTCGAGGGTCGTGGCGATCGAGGCGGGCGTGCCCGGGGTGTTGATGAGGATCGACGGCACGCGGTCACCGAAGTTCGCGGCCACGTAGATCGTCAGCAGCACGGCGAGACCCTGGACGGGCTCGAGCGTGAGCGTGAATCCGGCGGCGAGCGCGACCGCCATGGTCGCGGTGATGCCGGGGAAGGCTCCGACCATGAAGCCGAGCAGCAGCCCGACGAGCATGTAGAGCAGGATCGAGATGTCGAGGAGCGAGTTCAGCCCCTCCATGAGCGCGTTCACAGGGGAATCCTCAGGAGCATGCCGAACACGACGTAGACGAACGCGGTGACGGAGGCGGAGTAGATGATCAGGCTCAGCCAGCGGCGGTGGCCGTAGAGGAGCATGAGAGCGGCCATCAGCACGGCGGCGGCCACCGGGAAGACCTCGATGCGGTACCCGAACAGGATGACGGTGCCCAGCGACCACACCGAGATGAACGCTCCGGTGATCGCGAGGGTGGCGACGACCCTGACCACACCGCCGGGCTGGATGCGGTCGAGATCCTCGCGCCCCGGCGCGGGCCGGGTGACGGCGAGCGCCAGGATCGCGAGCGAGATGACGACCGCCGTGACGGCGATGACCATCGGCCAGAAGCGCGCGTCGATCTGACCCGGGAGCGCTTCGCGGCGCAGCGGGATCTGCGTCGTGAGGAAGAGATACCCGGCGCTGAAGGCCAGGGCGACGGCCCCGAAGACGATCTCGAGCGGTCTGGACGCGGGTGCGCCCTGGTGTTCGTCCTGCTCGACCGCGGATGTGGCATCGGCGTGGGACATGGTGCTCCTTCCCTGGTCTGACGTCGGCGACTGGCTGCGGGGCCGGCGTGGCGGCCGGCCCCGCAGTCCGGGCCGGTCAGCCCAGGAGGTCCTTGAAGAGGTCGAACTGCTCGTCGACGAACGTCGTCCACTCGGCGGAGTCGCGGTAGACCACGAGGTTGCCGGCGTCCTTCTGGAACTGCTGGTAGGTGTCGGACTCGACGGCCTCCTTGACGGCTGCCTCGAGCTCGGTCTTCACGTCGTCCGACAGACCCTTCGGGGCGTAGATGCCGCCCCACCCGCCGAAGACCACGTCTTCGCCGATGGCCTCGTCGGCCGTCGGCACGTCTTCCGCATCGGGGTGACGCTCATCGTTCAGGACGGCGAGGATGCGCACGGCTTCGCCCTGTGCGAGAGCCTCGCCGAGGCCCGACACCGCGGCGACGGTCTCACCGGAGGCCGCGGCCGCCACGGCCGTGGCTCCACCGTCATAGGGCACCGGGGTGAAGTCGGCGCCGGTCGCGTCGCCGAGGCCGATCGTCGCGGCCTCCCAGATCGAGCCGGCGCCGGAGTTGGCGACGGTCACCGCGCCGGACTCCGCCTGCGTGACGAGGTCTTCCAGCGTCTCGATCCCGCTGTTGGCGCCGACCGTGACGACACCGGGAGCCAGCATGATCTGACCCAGGAGGTCGAAGTCCTCGGGCAGGACGTTCGCGCTCTGCGTGGTGTTGAGCATCGCGATCTCGACCGGGGCGAACCCGATGACGTAGCCGTCGGGGTCCTGCGCTCCGACGTACTCCATGGCGAGCGCACCTGCGGCGCCCGGCATGTTCTCGGGGATCACGCTGACGCCGAGGATGCCCTCGAGTTCGGTCGCGAGGGCGCGGGACGACAGGTCGGATCCCCCACCGGGGTTGGCCTGGATGATCAGGCGGATGTCGTTCTCCGGAAAGGTCGACGCCGCTTCCTCCCCCTCTTCGACCTTCGTGCAGGCCGACAGGACGAGAGCGGTGGCGGCGACGGCCGCGAGGGCGGCGGCCGCCCGGGTGATGCGCTTGCGGGGCATCTTTGCTCCTCTACGTGGGTCGACCTTGTTGTCGACTCCCCGACCGTACCAGTGTTGACTGTTAACAGTCAACACTCTTGCCCTGTGCGCCTCCCGCGAGGCTCACTGTCCGCACCGCCCTCCAAGATGCCAGTATGAGAGCAGCTACGAGGGAGGCGGAGCATGTTCGACGAGCTCAGAAGACAGCAGGCACTGGAGGAACTCGGGATCCTGGACACCCCCCGGGATGAACGAGTCGATCGCGTGGCCCGCCTGGCGAAGCAGATGTTCGGCGTGCCGATGGTGAGCGTCTCTCTGCTCGACGGCGACCGCCAGTGGCGCAAATCCGAGATCGGCCTCGGCGGCGACGAGGCCCCGCGGCAGGATTCGTTCTGCGACTACACGGTCGGCCAGGACCGCACGGTCGTGATCGAGGATGCCAGCGCGACGGAGACGTTCGCCACGAACCCGTTCGTTGTCGGTGACCCGCACCTCCGGTTCTACGCCGGCCACCCGCTCCACGCACCCGGCGGCGAGCCCGTCGGCACGCTGTGCGTGCTCGACACGGAACCGCACTCGTTCTCGGAGGCGCAGCGCGGCCTGCTCCGCGACCTCGCCTTCTGGGTGCAGAGCGAGATCGCCTCCGACGTCGAACTCGATCAGGCCACCCTGATCCAGAGCGCCCTGCGCCCGCAGTCCATCCCCACGATCACCGGATACACGGTCGCGGGCGGCGGCGCCTCGCGCGGGCGCCTGGCAGGGGACTTCTACGACCTGCGCCTCCACGACGGGGCTCTGCGCATCACCCTCGCCGATGCGATGGGCAAGGGCACGGGACCCGCCATCGTCGCGGCCGGAGTGCGCGCATCGCTGCGCACGGCACCCGAACGCAGCATCGCCGAAGCGATCGCCGACGCCGACCGCCTTCTCGAGGAGGACCTCTCGGAGACGACGATGTTCGTCACGGCCGTCCATGCCGAGCTCCAGCCCGAGACCGGCGACCTGGAGGTGATCGATGCCGGTCACAGCCTGGCGTTCATCCTGCGCAGCGACGGCTCGTGGGAGCACCTTCGTTCGACCGGGCTGCCCCTCGGAATGGGCGCCGCACTGCCCGACCAGGGCGCTCGGGAGTCGCGGCGCACCCGCCTCGAACCCGGTGACGCGTTCGTCTGCTGCAGCGACGGGCTGCTGGACGTGCTCGACGCCGATGACCCGTTCGCCCACGTGGCCAGGGTGCTCGACACCCTCGGCCCCGACGGGGCGATCGGCGAGGCGCTCCGGCTCATCTCGGACGACAGGGCGACCGACGACATCACCGTGGTCGTGGTGAGGCGCGACGCATGACAGCTCGCTTCGCCGCGATCCGGGTGATCGCTGTTCTCTCGGTGCTGCTGGGAGTGAACTACGTCGCCTGGCGGTGGCTGGAATCGGTCAACTGGTCGGCGTGGTGGATCGCTGTGCCTCTCGTGGTCGCCGAGACCTACAGCCTGATCGACACCTTCCTCTTCTGCCTGACGATGTGGCGGGCGAAAGAGCGCCCGGCGCCCGTCTCGCCACCCCAGGGCACGGTCGACGTGTTCATCACCACCTACGACGAGCCGATCGAGCTCGTGATGACGACGGCCCGCGCCGCACGTGGGATCGCCTACCCGCACACGACCTGGATCCTCGACGACGGGGCCCGCCCCGAACTCGAGCGGGCGGCTCGCGAGGCCGACATCGGCTACCTCACCCGCTCCGACGACTGGACGGGCAAGCCGCGCCACGCCAAGGCGGGCAACCTCAACAGCGCGCTGTTCGAGACCGACGGTGAATTCCTCCTCATCCTCGACGCCGACCAGATACCCGACCCGCTGATCCTGCACCGCACCCTGGGGTATTTCGCCGACGATCCCGAGGTCGCCGTGGTGCAGACCCCGCAGTGGTTCGTCAACGTCGACGAGGCCGACCCTCTCGGCAGCCAGGCTCCGCTGTTCTACGGCCCGATCCAGCAGGGCAAGGACGGCTGGAACGCCGCGTTCTTCTGCGGATCCAACGCGGTGCTCCGTCGCGACGCCCTGATGCAGCTGGGCATCATCGGCTACGTGCGCGAGGTGACCGACACCGCGGCCCGCGCGCTGCGCACCTCTGAGACCCTGATCGAGAAGGAGATGCGCTCGGCGTCCGACCCCGAACTCCGTCGCGAGCTCTTCGCGCTGCACGTGGCGATCGGCCGGGGCCGTCGTGATCTCGCCGGCGGCGCCCCCGTCAGGGAGGTCGCGGACGCCGTGCTCGCCGCGGTGCACAACGCGTCGGTGATCCTCGTCGCGAAGGACCTCGCGGGGATCCGAGCCGATCTCGCAGAGCTCGGCTCGCTGCCGATCGCACACGACGCGCAGCTCGATGCGATCGTCGTCGACGAGGTGGGACTCACCGCACTCGCCGACTCCGACCTCTCCCCCATCAACGCGCTGGATGCGGTCAGGGCACTGCTCGACGCGCTCCGACTCGACCGAGGCGACGAGGCGCAGCCGATCCTCCCCCTCGCCACGATCTCGGTGACCGAGGACATGGCCACGGCCATGCAGCTGCACTCGCTCGGCTGGCGCAGCGTCTATCACCACGAGATCCTCGCCAAGGGCCTCGCCCCCGAGGATCTGCGCACGATGCTGACGCAGCGACTGCGCTGGGCGCAGGGCACCCTGCAGGTCATGCTGCGCGACAACCCGCTCGCCAAGCGCGGGCTGTCGATCGGCCAGCGACTGATGTACTTCGCCACGATGTGGAGCTACCTGTCCGGGTTCGCCGCTGTGGTCTACCTCACGGCGCCGGTCGTCTACCTCGTCTTCGGCGTGCTGCCGGTCACCGCCTGGTCGGTCGACTTCTTCGTGAGGTTCCTCCCGTACTTCCTCGTCAACCAGGTGCTGTTCCTCGTGGTGGCCAAGGGGCTGCGAACGTGGAGGGGGCAGCAGTACTCGCTCGCGCTGTTCCCTGTCTGGATCCGCGCCTGCTGGTCGGCGTTCGCCAACGTCGTGCTCCACCGCCCGCTCACATTCGCCGTGACGCGCAAGGACGGACGGGATCCACGAGGGGTGCCGTGGCGGGAGATCTGGCCGCAGCTGACGGCGATGGTCGTGCTCGGCATCGCTCTCGTGATCGGTGTGACCCGGGTCATCATCGGCACCGGCGACGGGACGGGCACTCTCGTCAACACGGTGTGGGTGCTGTACGACCTCGTCGTGCTCAGCGTCATCATCCAAGCCGCCCGCTACCGCGGACCGGCCCGCACCCTCGAGGAGGAGAACCATGGATCTCAGAACTGACATCAGAGACGGCTTCGCCGTGATCGCCCTGTCCGGCCGCCTCACCGCGACAGGAGCGCCTCTGCTGCGCAAAGCGGTCAACGACCTCGTGGCAGGAGGCGATTCCCGGATCGTCATCGACATGACCGACCTGCAGTTCGTCGACTCCTCTGGTCTCGGCGCTCTCGTCGGCGGACTCAAGAGCGCCAGGGTCGCGGGCGGCGATCTGCGCATCGCAGCAGTGCCCGAGGCGGTTCGGACGGTGCTGCACCTGACCAACCTCGACCGCGTCCTGCTCGACCACCCCACGCCCGAGACGGCGTTCGATGGGCGCTGACCGGCGCACCGCGCACGTCGCCGGCCTCGCTGGGCCCGCCTTCGTCGAGCACGTCCTCGACGCCCTCGACGCGCTGTGGGAGGCGTCTCCGCACGTGGCCCCGGAAGACCGCACGCTGTTCGCGCTGGCGGTCAGCGAGGTGTCCACGAACATCGCCGCGCACGGCGAGGCCGAGGGCGAGCCGGATGCCGGCATCACCGTCGAGGTCGACATCGCGGTGGCCGACGATGAACTCGTCGCCACCTTCGTCGACACGGCTGATCCGGCCAGGATCGACTGGGATGCGGTGGCGATGCCCGGCGTCGACAGCGAGAGCGGACGCGGTCTGGCCCTCACGACGGCTGTGCTCGACGACTTCGAGCACAGCGTCGATGCGACCGGCAACACCTGGGTGCTGCGACGCCGTCTCGCACCGCACGCCTGAGCCCGGCGCCTGGCGCCGCGCGGCAGCCGCTGTCAGGCGGCAGCCGCAGTCAGGCCGGCCGGTCGGCCAGTTCGCTGAGCATCCGATCGCGCGCGCCGTCGAGGTGCGCGGTGAGCACTGACGCCGCCTCCTCGGGCGTGCCTGAGCGCATCACGTCCATGAGCTTCATGTGGTCGTCGGAGGACTCGTGAAGGTCGTCGTCGTGGTTGATGGTGACCTCGAGAAGCGACGCGAAGGTCGGCAGATACTGACTCCACGCACCCTGCAGGCGCGGATGGTCGGCCAGCACGTAGATCTCCGAATGGAACTCGAGGTCGGCTGCGACGAACGCCGCATGGTCGCCCGCGTCCGCGGCCTGCCCCATTCTCTCGACGGCGGCCGCCATCGCCGCCCAGCGCGCGTCGTCGTCGACTCTCATGGCACGTGAGAGCGCGAGCTGCTCGAGAGCGCCGCGCAGACTGTAGAGCTGATCGACGTCGTCCTGCGAGAGACCCGTGATGTACACCCCGCGCGGACGCTGCACTTCGACGAGCTTCTCGAAGCTGAGCTGGGTGAGGGCGTCGCGGATCGGCCCCCGGCTCACCGAGAACTCCTCGGCGAGCGCCTCTTCGGTGATGCGCGCGCCGGGCGAGAGCTCGCCTCGGACGATGCGCTGACGCAGGACCTGCGCCACCTGTGCGCCGAGGGACTCTCCGCGCTTGACCGTCTGTGTCACGGTGACCTCCTGTTAACTGTTGACAGGATACACACCGGCCGAGGGGGCGTCCCGTGGAACGCCCCCTCGTCTCGTCAGCTGAGCCAGGCGGGAACCCGGCCGCACAGGAAGGCGCCGTCGAGCGAGAAGCGCCCAGCGCCCGTGAGCGCGAGAGCCAGCGCGGCTGCACCGAGCACGGCGACGAACTCGTATCCGCCTTCACCGACCCAGAGTCCCGCGGCGAGGTGCACGAGGACCAGCGCCACGACCATGTCGATCGCGAGCAGGATGCCGGCCAGGCGGGTGAAGAGGCCGAGGACCAGCAGGATTCCGCCGATCAGCTCGACGAAGGCGACGAACGGTGCCGCGATCTCGGGCATGGGGACCCCCATGCCCGCGAAGCTGCCGATCGTGCCGGGGATCGTGTATTCGAAGATCTTCTGCGCCCCGTGAGCGGTGAAGACGGCGCCGACCACGATGCGCAGGACGAGGAGTCCCAGCGAGGCGGCGGCGGAGGGGGCGGTGGTGTTCGTCATGAGGAGGTGTTCCTTCGTGGCAGGACACCGCGCGCCAGGCGCGGAGCAGGGGCTATCCCTCCTTCCACGCTATTCAGACGACTTTTCCGTCTCCTGTGCGCAGCTCGTCGCAGCCCCGCTCGCCGCGTCTTCCGTAGACTCGCCGGATGGGAGATGCGCCGTCTGGACGACGATGCGCACAGCCGGAAAGGGGCACGAGGCGAGAGTGAGGGCACGATCGGCGTTCGGCGTGCTGCGCTTGGCCACGGCCGCAGTGTGCACCGTCGCGCTCGTGCACCGGCTGTTCTGGGGCCTGAGCTCCCGATCGATCGCGGGAGAGAACTTCTTCGCGTACCTGACGGTCCAGTCCAATTGCGCGCTCGTGGTCGTGCTGCTGATCGGCGCGGTGCTCGCCTTCATCCGGGCGACGGATCCTCGCTGGTTCACGGTCGCGCTGGCGCTCGTGCTCACCTGGACGATCACGGCAGGACTCGCCTTCGCGCTGATCGTCTGGCAGGCGGGGCTCCGCGGCATCCGCGTCGACGTGCCATGGTCTGATCAAGTGCTGCATTTCTGGCTGCCTGCGTGCACCGCCCTCGCCTGGGTGCTCACACCGGGGCACCGCGGCGTGCCCTGGTGGGTGGTGCCGACGGCGCTCACCTTCCCGCTCGCGTGGGGCGGTGTCACGATGTGGCGCGGGCCGTCTGTGGGGTGGTACCCGTATTACTTCCTCGACCCCCGACAGGTATCAGGGCCTCCCGAATTCCTGCTCACCAGTGGGGTGGCGCTGGCGATCTTCGCGCTCGTCGCGACGTTCATCGTGCTCGTCAGCCGGATGCGGCGACGCGGTCAGGAGCGCCCGGAGGTCTGAGCCCGCTGCGGCCGGTGCGAGTCAGGCCGGTGCGAGTCAGGCTCGGGAGAGTCAGGCCGGTGCCGTGAGGAACGGTGCGAGCGAGGCGATCGCCGCCTCGAGCGCCTTCTGCTCGCTCATCTCGGCGAACGTGGCTGCCGCTTCTCCGCCGACGATGCCCACCACGACGTTCTCGCCCGTGGCCGGTGCGAGGTTGATCCAGGTGCGGATCAGCGCATCGCCGCCGACGACGTGCCAGAGCGTCGCAGCGGACTCGGCGTCAGCACCCTCTTCGGCGTCGCCTTCAGGGTCACCTTCGGGCTCGGGTGCCGACACGATCAGAGGATCGTCGAAGCGCAGCCAGACCGTCTCGATGAGTCCCATCCCGAGCTCGGCGATGGCACCGCGATGACCGAAGGGCAGCGCCGGAGCGAACTCCACGCCCTCGCCCTTCAGCACTCCGAGCGGCACCGTGATCAGGACCCGGTCGAACGACAGCGACTCCCCCGAGGCGATGCCGAGGCTGACGCCGGCGTCGTCGTAGGCCACGCGACTGACGGGCGATGAGAGGCTCAGCTTCGCGCCCTCGAGAAGCTCGTCGAGGGCCGGGGTCAGGTCGCCGAGAGGTGCCACCAGCTCGTCGGTGGGAAGCCGAGGGGGGAACCAGGTCGACTCGTCGGAGGCATCGGCCCCCGATGCGGCCGCGATCGAAGCGAGCAGCGCCGCGAGTCCCGGCTCGTCAGGATCAGCGCCCGCTGCCGTCAGCGCATCCTCGAGAGACGAGTCGGTCGGCCCCTGCTGGGCGGTGGCGATCGCCGCCTGCACAGGTTCGATCGGCACCGGCTCGACGTCTCCGTCAGTCGATCGCCACAGCGAACCCGAGATCGGAGCCGTCCGGATGTCACGGGCGTTGAGAGTCTCGAGCAGGACGTCGTCGGACGAGCCGAGCAGCCAGCCGCCCAGTTGCGCGGGGAAGGGCCAGGCCATGTCGTCGACCACCGAGTGCACGCGTCCGCCGATGCGGTCACGCGCCTCGAACACCGTGACCTGCAGCCCCTCGGCGACGAGTCGGGCAGCGGCGGCGGCACCGGCGAGACCTGCGCCGACGATCGCCACGCGCTCACCGCTGTCGGCGGCGCGAACGAGCTCGTCGGCGGCTCGATCACCGGATCGGAGCGCGGCGGCGATCGTGCCCGGCGCCTCGACGTCGGTCGCTTCGCCCGAGAAGAAGAGCCGGTCGTCGACCGGCTCGGCCAGCGCCTCGCGGGCCCTCGCCTGTGTGCCGACCGGAGTGAAGCTCGCAGCGCCGAGCGCGAACGGGTCGGTCGTCCACGAGCTGCGGGCGAACGCGGCGGGGGTGATCGCACCCGCGGTCGGCTTCGGAGTGGGCGAGCGATCGGGCGTGGGCGACGGCGCCGGCTCGGGCGTGCAGGAGGCCAGCAGGACTCCCAGGACACCGGCTCCGGCGCCCATCAGCAGTGTGCGACGCGTCATCCTCATCGTGTCGCAACGATACCGCGCGCGGGTGGCCGACGCGTGCGAGGACCCCTCCTGCACAGACTCGCCTACCGCTCGATCCGCCCCCACGCCTGCGGGATCATCGCGGTCGGGCCTCGTCCGATCACGCAACACTGCCATTCTGGCGCGACGTTCACAGGATGGAGACATGACGATGAACGAACCTCAGATCTGGACGCTCATCGCGGTGTTCTCCGCGACGATGCTGGGGGTCGTGACGGTCATGACCACGCAGTTCAGCAGAGTCATCCGGGCTGAGATCGGCCGTCTCGACGGCAGGCTCACCGGACAGATCAGCGGGCTCGAAGGAATGCTCACCGGCAAGATCGAGGCACTCGACCACCGACTCACCGGCAAGATCGAGGCACTCGACCACCGGCTCAGCGGACAGATCGAAGCACTCGACCACCGGCTCAGCGGACAGATCGAAGCACTCGACCACCGGCTCAGCGGACAGATCGAGTCGCTCGAGTGGCGGCTCAACGGCAGGATCGACGCTCTCGACTCGAAACTGACCGCGCGCATCGACACGCTCGACAAAGAGGTGGCCGACATCGCAACCCGATTCTTCGGTGCCGCCTAGCAGTCGTGCAGTTCGCCGACTATCAACTGCGGCCGCTGCCCGGGTGCCAGAGCACGACCTCGGCCGAGCGGCGGATGCGGCGGCCACTGGGCACCGGAATGACGCCGGCGGATCCCGCGGCGAACACGCGCATGCCCGGACGGTTGTCGCGCTCGGCACGCAGCGCGGCGTCGAGTTCGGCCACGCGGCTGCGCAGCATCCGGTTCTCGTCTTCGAGGTCGAGGACACGCGCGATCGCCGGAAGACTCATGCCCTCGGATGACAGCTGGGCGACCTCGCGGAGCTGTTCGATGTTGCGGGTCGAATAGCGACGAGAGCCGCCGGAGGTGCGACCGGGCACCACGAGCCCGATGCGGTCGTACTGCCGCAGCGTCTGCGGGTGAAGACCCGAGAGCTGGGCGGCGACGGCGATCGCGAACACCGGGGTGTCGGCGTCCACGCGCTGGTCAGCCACAGTGGATCACCTCCTCCTCGGTGTTCGCGTTCGTCATGATCTTCTAGCGCCGCGCCTTCGCCATGAGGTCGGCACGCGGGTTCTCCGCCGGCTCCAGCGACTGGAACTTCTCCAGCGCCTCCCGAGCGGCCTCGTCGAGGTGCGACGGCACCGCGATCTGCAGCTCGGCGAGCAGGTCGCCCGTGCCCTTCGAAGTGGCGACGCCGCGACCCTTGACGCGCAGGACGCGTCCGGACGGCGTGCCAGGTGCGACACGGAGCTTGACCGTGTCGCCGCTGAGCGTCGGAACCTCGATCGTCGCGCCGAGTGCCGCCTCGGTGAAGGTCACCGGCACGACCACGCGCAGGTTCAGCCCCTCGCGGGTGAACACCGGATGCGGTCGCACCGCGATCTGCACCACGACGTCGCCGTTCTCCCCGCCATCGGGCGAGGGACGACCACGTCCGCGGAGTCTGATCTTCTGCCCGTCGGCGACACCGGCGGGGATCTTCACCTTGAACGGCTTGCCGTCGTCCCCCTGCAGGCTGATGGTCTCACCCTGCACGGCGGTGGCGAAGTCGAGCGTGGTGCGCGCCGTGACATCGGCGCCCTTCTGGGGCCCGCCGAAGCCGCGGTATCCGCCGGAGGTCTGGCCGAATCGACCGGAGCCGAACGGGCCGCCCTGACCCTGGTTGAACATCGCGAAGATGTCCTCGAAGTCGGCGGACTGCTGCTGCCCGCGCCCCTGCTGCCCGAACCGGCTGAAGACGTCTTCGAAGCCGCCTGCTCCCGCACCGCCCGCCGTGAAGCGTGCGCCCGAGCCCATGGCGCGGATCTCGTCGTACTCCTTGCGCTGCTCGGGATCCGAGAGCACCGAGTATGCCTCGCTGATCTCTTTGAACTTCGCCTCCGCCTTCTCGTCACCCTGATTGGAGTCGGGGTGGTACTTGCGAGCGAGCTTGCGGTAGGTCTTCTTGAGATCAGCGTCGCTGACGTCCTTCGAGACCCCGAGGATCTTGTAGAAGTCCTTGTCGAACCAGTCCTGGCTAGCCATCGATCACCTACTCTGCGGGTACGGCGACGACGACCTTCGCGGGACGCAGCTCGACGTCACCGAGGCGGTAACCCACCTCGACGACCTCGAGCACCGTGGTCTTGTCGGCGCCCGGGGTGGGCTGCTGGAAGATCGCCTCGTGGCGCTGCGGGTCGAATTCCTCGCCCTTCTCACCGTACGAGACGACACCGAGACGCTCGACGACCGTGCGCACCTTGCCGGCGATCACGGCGAAGGGCGTGCCTTCGACCAGATCACCGTGCTGAGCGGCACGATCGAGATCGTCGAGCACGGGGATGAGGCCCTTGGCGGCCTCGCCCTTCGCGCGCTCGATCTCGACCTGACGCTGCTCTTCGGTGCGTCGGCGGTAGTTGGCGTATTCGGCCTGGAGCCGCTTGAGGTCGTTCAGCAGCGCGTTCTCGGCGTCGGCGATCGCGGCATCCCCCGCAGCGGCCTCAGCCGTCTGGTCGGCGTTCAGGATGTCGTCGATCGTGAAGTCCGCGTCGTCAGAGCCCTCCGCAGCCCGGGCCTCATCAGAGTCCGGGTTGTGCGGCGCGGGGCCGGATGCCTGAGCATCCGACCCCTCGCTGTGACCTTCGGCGGGCTCAGGAACCTGATTGTCGTCGAAGTTCTTGTCCGTCATGATTACTTCTTCTCGTCCTCGTCGTCGACGACCTCGGCGTCGATGACGTCCTCGTCGGAGGAGCTGTCATCGGCCGGAGCCTCGCCCGCGGCGTCGGCGCTCGGGGCGCCCTCCGCCTGGGACTGTGCGTAGATGGCCTCGCCGATCTTGCCCTGCGACTGGTTCAGCTTGTCGAACGCGGTCTTCACGGCCTCGTCGTCTTCGCCGGCCAGAGCCGTCTTGAGAGCGTCGACGTCGGCCTTGACCTCGGTCTTCACGTCCTCGGGCAGCTTGTCGTCGTTCTCGGTGATCAGCTTCTCGATCGAGTACGCGAGCGTCTCGGCCTGGTTGCGGACCTCGGCGGCCTCGCGGCGAGCCTTGTCCTCAGCCGCGTGCTCCTCGGCCTCGCGCACCATGCGCTCGATGTCCTCCTTCGACAGCGACGAGCCGCCGGAGATGACGATCGACTTCTCGGTGCCCGTGCCCTTGTCCTTGGCGGACACGTGCACGATGCCGTTGGCGTCGATGTCGAACGTGACCTCGATCTGCGGGATGCCACGGGGAGCCGGGGCGATTCCGGTGAGCTCGAACGTGCCCAGCGGCTTGTTGTCGCGGGTGAAGTCGCGCTCGCCCTGGAAGACCTGGATCGCGACGGACGGCTGGTTGTCGTCTGCCGTGGTGAAGGTCTCGCTGCGCTTGGTCGGGATGGCCGTGTTGCGCTCGATGAGCTTGGTCATCATGCCGCCCTTGGTCTCGATGCCGAGGCTGAGGGGGGTGACGTCGATGAGCAGAACGTCCTTGCGCTCGCCCTTGAGGACACCGGCCTGGAGGGCGGCGCCCACGGCGACGACCTCATCGGGGTTGACGCCCTTGTTGGCCTCCTTGCCGGTCTCGCGCTTGACGAGCTCGGCGACGGCGGGCATGCGGGTCGATCCACCCACGAGCACGATGTGATCGATGTCGGCGACCTTGATGCCGGCTTCGCGGATGACGTCCTCGAACGGCTTCTTGGTGCGGTCGAGCAGGTCCTTCGTCAGGTCCTCGAACTTCGCGCGGGTGATGGTCTCGCTCAGCGACACCGGACCCGACTCGGTCAGCGACAGGTACGGGAGGTTGATGCTGGTGCTGGTCGAGGAGGAGAGCTCCTTCTTGGCCTGCTCCGCAGCCTCCTTGAGACGCTGCAGGGCGATCTTGTCACCCGAGACGTCGACGCCGGTGGTCTCCTTGAACTGCTTGATCAGGTGGTCGACGAGGCGCTGGTCCCAGTCGTCACCGCCGAGGCGGTTGTCACCCGCGGTGGAGCGCACCTGGATGGTCGAGAAGTCGTCATCCTTGCCCACCTCGAGCAGCGAGACGTCGAACGTTCCGCCACCGAGGTCGAAGACCAGGATGAGCTCGTCTTCCTTGCCCTTGTCGAGTCCGTATGCCAGAGCTGCGGCGGTGGGCTCGTTGATGATGCGCAGGACGTTGAGTCCCGCGATCTCGCCGGCCTCCTTGGTGGCCTGACGCTCGGCGTCGTTGAAGTACGCGGGGACCGTGATGACGGCGTCCGTCACCGTGTCACCCAGGTAGGACTCGGCGTCGCGCTTCAGCTTCTGGAGGATGCGCGCGGAGATCTCCTGCGGCGTCCACTTCTTGCCGTCGACGTCGAACGTCCAGTCGGTGCCCATGTGGCGCTTGACGGATGCGATGGTGCGGTCGACGTTCGTGACGGCCTGGCGCTTCGCGGTCTCGCCGACGAGCACCTCGCCGTCCTTCGTGAATGCGACGACCGAGGGGGTGGTGCGGAAGCCCTCGGCATTGGCGATGACCTTCGGCTCGCCACCCTCGAGGACGCTGACGACGGAGTTCGTCGTACCGAGGTCGATTCCAACAGCACGTGCCATGTGATTCTCCTTAGTTGCTGAGGTTGATGTGGGTCTGGAAATCCGGGGCGATCAGGGAAACCTGAGTCGCGATGGCTCAACTGTACTCCGACCTCCGGACGCTGTCAAATAAAGTTGATATGAACCGGCTCAACTTTTGAATCGGACGCCTCGACCCCGCACATCCGCACCTGCGTCGAGGCGAGGATCTCGAAACACCGCCGTCACACGGCTCACCTAGAGTCCCTGCATGAGCCGCCCCATCCTCCTCGCCGTGTCGCACGGCACCTCGGATGCCGAGGGAGCCCGTGCCATCTCCGATCTGGTCGGCGCGGTCGCCGCAGCGATGCCCGAGGTCGAGGTGCGCAGCGCCTTCGTCGACGTGCAGCAGCCCGATGCCGCCGACCTGCTGCCGACGATCGACGGGCCCGTCGTGATCGTGCCGCTGCTGCTCTCGCGCGGCTTCCACGTGCATCACGACCTGCACGGCATGGCGGCGAAGAAGGCGGATGCCGTGGTCAGCGCCCCGATGGGCCCCGACCCCCGGCTCGCCGAAGTTCTCGCGGAACGGCTGTCCGAGACGCTCTCGACCGTTGCCGGCTCGAAGCACACCGAGGATGCGTCCGTGATCCTCGCCGTCGCCGGCTCGCGCGACCCCGCCTCGCTGACGGATGCCGAAGCCATGGCGTCTCTTCTCTCGCTGCGGCTCGGCAGAAGGGTCGAGCTCTCCTACCTCGCCGCGCGCGAGCCCGACCTGCCCCATGCGCTGCGCGAGCACCCCGACGCGGTCGTCTCGACATACCTGCTCGCCCGCGGCTTCTTCTTCGACCTCACCCTGAGGCAGGCGCCGGGCCGACGCGTCACCGCGCCCCTGCTCGACGGCACGACCGTGCCGCAGCCGCTGATCGACCTCGTCATCGCCCGATACGAGGAGGCGTCGGAGCAGCTGCTCACCGCACAGTCCCCCGGGGCCGCGCTGACGCCCGAGCCCGCACAGTCATGACCCTCGGCACGGTCACCCTGGTCGGAGCAGGACCCGGCGATGCCGGCCTGCTGACCCTGAGGGGGCTGCGCGCCCTGCAGCAGGCCGATGTGATCGTAGCCGACCGCCTCGGAGCCCGCGCCGTGCTCGCACAGCTCGCCGACGAAGGAGTGCAGCTCGACGCCGAGGTCATCGACGTCGGCAAGCTCCCCGGTCATCACCCGGTGCCGCAGGACGGCATCAACGAGCTGCTCCTCTCGCTGGCCCAGCAGGGCCGGCATGTGGTGCGGCTCAAGGGCGGCGACCCCTTCGTCTTCGGACGAGGGCGCGAGGAGCAGCTCTTCTGCGAAGCCGCCGGCATCGCGGTCGATGTCATCCCGGGCGTCACGAGCGCAGTGGCGGTGCCAGGTCTCGCCGGGATCCCCCTGACCCAGCGCGGCATCGCTGAGACATTCACCGTGGCCAGCGCCCACGACCAGATCGAGGCGCTCGGGGGCGGACGCGACCACACCGTCGTGCTGCTGATGGGAGTGAACACGCTCGGGCATTCCGCGCATGTGCTCGCCGCGGGGTCGCGCGGCGCCGACTGCCCGGTGGCCATCATCGAAGACGGGTTCGGTGCCCGACAGCGAGTCACGGTCGGCACCCTCGGCACGATCGCCCACCTCGCCGCGGTTCGACAGGTGCGATCCCCCGCGGTCGTCGTGGTCGGTGACGTGGTCGCGCTCAGCCCGCACGCCGGGATCAGCCCGAGTTAGGCGACCCTCAGTCAAGAGGTGGCAGACTGTCGTCAGCGGACCGATTCTCGCCCGATGAGCGCGTCCGTCGGCGGCGCCGCCATGGTCGGCGCATCCGCGCCCGGTCACACGGCGGTCACCGCTCTTCTCCCGGGAGCGCGAATGACTGACACGGACACCTACGACGTGCTCGTGATCGGCGGTGGCCCTGCAGGGCTGTCCGCCGCCCTCAACCTGGGCCGTTCGCTCATGCGCGTGCTGGTGGTCGACGCCGACCGTCCGCGCAACGCCGCCACGCTGAACTCGCACGGCTTCCTCACCCGTGACGGGGTGGCCCCGCACGAGCTGCGCCGCATGGCCCGCGACGAGCTCGCCGCGTACCCGAACATCGAGGTGCGCACGCGCGTCAGGGTGCTCGAACTCCGCAGATCGGCTCCCCCGGCGGATGCCGGGACGGATGCCGAGACGGATGCCGAGACGGATGCGGGAACGGATTCGGGGACGGATTCGGGGACGGATGCCGGTTTCACGGCATCCGTCGGCCGCAAGGACCCGACCGACGTGGTGACCGCTCGGAGCGTGCTGCTCGCGACGGGCCTGCGCGAGACCCTTCCCGACGTCCCGAATCTGCGGGGCTTCTACGGCATCAGCCTGTTCAGCTGCGCGGCATGCGACGCGTGGGAGCTGCGCGGGCGACGACTCGCCCTCATCGGAGAGACGCCCGACCTCGCCGACCGCGCCCGGCTCATCTCGCGCTGGACCGAGAGCCTCACCGTCTTCACCCTCGGCGCAGACACGGTCACGGCCGCGGAGGAGGCCGAGCTCGCCTCCACGGGGGTCGCCGTGCTGCGGCATCCGATCGCCGAGCTCGTCGGAGACCGCGGGCGCATCGAGGCGATCCGGCTGACAGACGGCACCGTCGTCGCGGTCGAGGGCGGTTTCGTGCGACCCGAGTGGCAGACCGATGTGTCATTCCTGCACGGGTTCGCCCCCGCCATCGACCACGACGGGCACCTCGTCACCGATCGGTCGGGCCGCACCGACATCCCGGGGCTCTATGCCGCCGGTGATGCGGCGATCCCCGGCCCCCAGCAGCTGATCGTCGCAGCAGGCGCGGGCGCGAGGGTCGCGTCGGTCATGGTGCACGATGCGGTCGGCATCGCCACGGCGCACTGAATCAGCCGGCATACCGGCGACTAGGCTGACCGGCATGACGCGCATCTCGCAGGCCCCGCAGCTCGCCCGCCTCGCCGCCCTCTCGGTGATCGCGCTGGCCGCGCTGCCGCTCAGCGGCTGCCTGTATGCGCAGATCCCCGTGAACGTGCCGGATGGCGACGGGCCAGAGCCCTCCCCGACTTCGATCCCGTCCGAGCAGCCCTCGGACGAGCCCGCCGGCGACCTGCCATCGACCATGACCTTCGCAGACGGTGCCGACATCCCTTCGGAGGCGTACATCCAGTGGGGCGACGGGCTCATCGCCGACGACGGCTGGAAGATCGTCAAGCCGGACGACGGCAACGGAGGCTGGACGTACGGCACGGTCGACGACACCTGCACGGCCCAGTTCTGGCAGGGGCTGATCCCCGATGTGCCGACCGTGGCCGGCGACGACAGCGTCAGCTCGGATGCCATGCTCGCCGTCATACTCGGCGAAGCGGACGCCGCCGCGATCACCCCGCTCGCGACGACGGGGTCGTTCAGCTATCAGGTCGGCGGCAACGCCGACGTCGAGAACCGCCAGGTCGTGGGCGAAGAGGGCGAACGCCGATGGGCGATGGCCGCACGGGCCTTCACCGCGACGGGTGTCGGACTCTACGTGATCGTCGACTGCACCGGTGGCGACCTGCAGGCCACGATGGCCGAGGTCATCGACAGCAACGCCGTCGTCATCCAGTGACGCCGGCCGCCCGGCATCCGCTCTGCTGACGCCGGGCGGAGATCACTTGCCGCCCGGCGGGCCCACGAGCAGCAGGATCACGTACAGCGCGACGATGCCGACGACGAGCAGGATCGCCAGCACCCACGGGCGGCGCAGGAACCAGCGCATGAGCCTGTCGTACCAGCGCGCATCGCGCGGGTCCTGCGTCTGCTCCAGCCGCCACTCGCCGGCCAGGCGGCCGGTGCGATGCAGCCAGATCTCCATGGGAATGGTCGCGTAGGGGACGATGGCGCTCGCCACGGCCAGGACCGCGACGCCGAGGTGCCAGCGCTGGTTGAGCGCGACGAGCACGGCGGTCGCCGCGTACGCGAGGAACACGAACCCGTGGATGCCACCGCCGATCGTGACGACGATTCCCGGCGCACCTGCGGCACGGGCGATGATCGCCGAGATCAGGATGGTCCAGGTGATCGCCTCCGCGATCGCGAGAACTCGGAACAGGCGGTCGGGTGTGCGGAACACGGGACTCCTCGGGTGGGGGTCCGTCCAGCGTATCCGGAATAGCTATGCGCCCCCGGGTGTTGCCGAACGCATGGTGACCGTCGACTCCGCAGCCCTCGGGCACGTGCTCGACTCCGTCGACCTCCGCGTCGGCATCGCCCGTCGCGTCGCCCTCGCCCCAGGCGGGCTCCTGCCGATCCCGTCGGGTTCGGCCACCCTCGTCTACATCGCCTCGGGCTCGGTGCACGGGCATCCCCCGCTGACCACCGGATGCCGCCTCGACGTCGACCCCGCAGCGCAGATCGTCGCGGTGGACGATCGCCCGCTGCACGCGAACCTGGTCGCCGGAGACGCGTTCCTGACGCTCGGCCGCTCGTCGATCGCCCTCGAAGCCGACGGGGTGACCGACCTCGTCGTCGTCGACCTCGAATTCTCCGACAGCGCCGCGATGATCGCCGCGCTCCTTCCCGATCCGATCACCGTCATGTCGTTCGCCGCGCTGGAACCGGCCGCAGCCGCACTCGCCGGAAGCATGGGCCCCACCGATCCCACGACCTGCCCGTCACGCCAGGGCGACCCGGTGATCTGCCGGATGATGGCGCAGACCGTGCTGCTCTCGGTGATCCGCGCATGGGCCGCCAACGGCTGCGCGCCGGCCGGCTGGCCCTCCGTGTCGAATGATCCGTTCCTCGACCGCGTCGTCGAGGCGATCCATGAGCAGCCCGGCCGCGACTGGACGGTCGAACGCCTCGCGAGCGTCGGCGCGATGTCGCGATCCGTGTTCGCCGAACGATTCCGCAGCGCGATCGGCCGCTCACCCGCCGACTACGTCACCGAGGTGCGCGTCGACGCGGCGAAGCGGATGCTGAGCGAGGGCCGCTCGGTCAGCGAGACGTCGCGCGAACTGGGCTACGCCTCCGACGAGGGCTTCAGCCGGGCTTTCCGCCGCCGCACGGGGATGACTCCGTCGGTCTGGCGGGCGACGCAGCTCACCGCCGTCCCTGCCTGAGCCGGCCCTGCCCGCCGCTCAGGCGCGCTTCGCCGCCGCGACGCTCCTGCGGTTCGACATTCCGAAGAGCACGGCGCCGACCAGCAGGGACACGGCCCCGAGCACGTAGACGAACTCGACATCGAGGGTGTCGACGAGCAGTCCGCCGACTCCGGCGGCGATCGTGATCGCTCCCTGGAATCCCACGACCACGAGGCTTCCGCCCGCCTCGAGCCGGTCGGGCGAGCGGTGCCCCACCCACGTGTTGATCACGAGCAGCCACGAGGAGAAGAAGAAACCCCAGACCAGCACGACGATGCCGATGCCGAGGACCGACCCCGAGAGGAAGATCATCGACAGCACCGACGCGGCGATCACCAGGGGGGCGAACACCGCGAAGAAGCCGAAGGTGCGGTCGATGAAGAACCCGAGCCCGAGGTTGCCGGCGAGGCCTCCGAGCCCGAAGAGGGCGAGAAGCAGGATGATCGTCGACGGCTCGATCTCGGGGATGCGTTCGAGCGCGAGTCGCACGTACGTGTAGGCGAGGAAGTGACCGAGCACGACGAGCACGTGCCCGACCATGCCGAGCCCGATGCCGGGACGACGCAGCGTGTCGACGAGGAGCCGGATGCTGGCGCCCTGCTCGGCCGGGACCGACGGGAGCATGAACCGCAGCGCCACGGCGAGCAGCACCATGAGGACGCCCGCGATCGCGAACACGGTCTGCCAGTCGACGATCTCGCTGAGCATCACACCGAGGGGCACTCCCGCGACGGTCGCGAGCGACACACCCGCGGAGGTGAACATGACGCCTCGCCCGAGGTGCTCCGGGCCCGCCAGGCGCACGGCGACCGTGATCGACATCGCCCAGAAGGCGCTGATCGCCGCACCCAGCAGGAACCGCGCGAGCAGCACGATGATGAGGTTGGGCGCGATCGCGACGATGAGGTTCGACGCGGCTGCGGCGAGCGCCATCCAGACGAGCAGCGAGCGCCGGTCGAGACGGGGGAAGATCAGCCCCACCGTCGGCGCCACGATCAGACCGACGAGCGCGGTGACCGTGACCGTCTGCCCCGCCTGGCCCGGTGTGACGCCGAGAGCGTCGGCCATCTCGGTGAGCACGCCGTTGGGCAGGAATTCGGCCGTGACGAGAAGGAACCCCATCAGCATCAGCACGATGAGTCCGCCGTAGCGGATGCTCTCGGTGCGGGCGGTCGTCACGGGTACGGGCGCGGTCGTGGTCATGGTTCAACACTCCCAGGCGCGGAGGCGGGTCGCCCGACGCGGCGTCCAGGGCATCCGACCATTCGTCCGGACTGCGGTGAGACCGGGAGATCCGGGTCTGGACAGCATCCGCCCGCGCCCCCTAGGCTCGACGACGCACCGGGTTCTCCCGGAAGGCCAGAGCGAGAGGAGTGGATGACATGAACACCGTCTCTGTCGTGCCCCTCGCCGACATCCTTCCTCTCGAGGCCTCTCGCTCCTGATCCGCGCGTGGCCTCCCTCTCTCGGAGCCACATCGTGTCTGATCTCTTCGCTTCTTCCGAAGCATCCTCTTCGTCCTCCTTCTTCGACGCATCCCCTTTCGATTCCGTCCCCACCTTCGCCGACGTCGAACCCGGTGAGCACCAGCGCTGGACCACCTGGCCGGCGATCACCCCGTCGGAGCGAGGGCCGCTCCCCTGGCCCGAATGGGTGGTGACGAGCGCCGGCGCACTCGACACCGAGCTCGGCATCCTCAAGACCGGCAAGGAGGCCGACGTGTTCCTGCTCGAGCGCGCGGTGCCGGATGACCCGACCCAGCGCACCCTGCTCGCGGCGAAGCGCTACCGCGACTCCGACCACAGCAGCTTCCACCGCTCGGGCGTCTACACCGAGGGCCGCAGCACGAGGAACACCCGTGACACCCGAGCCCTCGCGAAGAAGTCCGAACACGGCCGAGCCGTCGCCGCCCTGCAATGGTCGTTCGCCGAGTTCGACGCGCTGTGCCGCATGTGGGAGCTCGGCGCGCCGGTGCCCTACCCCGTGCAGGTCAACGGCACCGAGCTGCTGATGGAGTTCATCGGCGACGCGTCAGGAGTCGCGGCGCCCCGGTTGGCGGCCGTGCGCAGCGACCGGGCCGAGCTCGCCGGTCTCTACGATCAGATCGTCGATCTCATGCGGATCTTCGCCGCGGCGGGCTTCGCCCACGGCGACCTCTCGGCCTACAACCTGCTGGTGCACGAGGGTCGCGTGCGGGTGATCGACCTGCCGCAGATCGTCGACATCATCGCCAACCCCCAGGGCCTCGACCTGCTGCACCGCGACTGCGTCAACATCTGCGAGTGGTTCACCCGCCGCCGCGTCGAGCGCGATGCCGAAGAGCTCTTCGCCGAGATGCTCGCGGCGTCGTATGCGTGAGGGGTGTCTCCGACCCGACCGAGTCAGACGCGGCCGAGTCAGCTGCGGCCGATGCGGGCGGCGAGCAGCGACACCAGCTCGTACACGACGTGGCTCGCCGCGATGCCGGTGATCTGCGCATGGTCGTACGCGGGCGACACCTCGACGACGTCGGCGCCCACGATGTCGCAGTCTCCGAGGGCACGGAGGATGCGCAGCAGCTCGCGGCTCGTGAGGCCCCCGGCCTCGGGTGTTCCGGTGCCCGGTGCGTGCGCGGGATCGAGCACGTCGATGTCGATCGACACGTACAGCGGCCTGTCTCCGATGCGCTGCAGGATGCGCTGGATGCCGGCCTCGACGCCGTGCTCCTCGATGTACTCGCTCGACACGATCGAGAATCCGAGGCGCTCGTCGTCTTCGAGGTCCTGCTTCGAGTACAACGGCCCGCGGGTGCCGACGTGGCAGCTCGAGGTGAGGTCGATCAGCCCCTCCTCGCTCGCGCGGCGGAACGGCGTGCCGTGTGTGATCGGGGCGCCGAAGTAGGTGTCCCAGGTGTCGAGGTGGGCGTCGAAGTGCAGCACGGCGACCGGGCCGTGCTTCGCCGCCACCGCCCGCAGCAGCGGCAGCGCGACCGTGTGGTCGCCGCCGATCGTGACGATGCGCTGCACCTGCTCGCCGAGCGCGAGCGCGGCGCGTTCGACCTCGGTCACCGCCTCGGTGAGGTCGAACGGGTTGACCGGGATGTCACCGGCATCCACCACCTGCGCGACCGCGAACGGCGACACGTCCTGGGCGGGGTTGTACGGGCGCAGCAGCCGCGAGGACTCGCGCACGTGCGACGGGCCGAAGCGCGTGCCGGGGCGATAGCTCACGCCGGAGTCGAAGGGGATGCCCACGACGGCGATGTCGGCGCGAGGCACGTCTTCGATCCTCGGCAGGCGGGCGAAGGTCGCGATCCCGGAGTACCGGGGGTTCACGGAGGCGTCGATGGGGCCCACGTTCTCGGTCATGATCAGTCCTGTCTCTGCGTGGGGATGTGCACGAGCTGCACTCCGCCGGCGGCGATGGCGTCGCGGATGCTCGGCACGACGTCGTCTGGGTCGTCGACCCGACGCCCGGTGGCGCCGAAGGCGGTCGCCAGCGCCGCCCAGTCGGGCTGCACCAGGTCGACGCCGATGGGGGTCATGCCTCGGTCGACCTCGTTCTGACGGATCTCGGCGTAGCCGCCGTTGTCGACGCACACGATGGTGACGTCGCGCCGCTGTTCGACGGCCGTCACGAGCTCATTGACGCAGAACATCAGCGCACCGTCTCCGATCACGGTGACGACGGGATGCTCGGTCTGCGCCACCCTGGCGCCGATCGCGGCGGGAAGGCCGTAGCCGAGGGTCGCATAGGTGGGCGTGTAGAGCAGGGAGTGCGGATGCTGCGAGCTCAGCACGCTGCCGAGCGCCATGTAGACGATCTGCGAGGAGTCGCCGGCGACGATCGCGTCATCGGGGAGAGCGTCGGCGATGAGCTCGGCCAGCGCGACCGCCTCGGGGGCGGTGTCGCGCATCTCGGCCTCGATCGCGGCGCGCTCGGTGGTCAGGTCTCGAGCAGCCCTGCCCTCGTCGGGCAGCAGCGCGAGCAGGGCGGCGCTCACCGCGGCGGCGTCACCGACGATCCCCACGGTCGCGTCGAGGTTCTTGTTCCGCTGCAGCGGCGAGATGTCGATGCGCACGACGGCGCCGCGCGCCTCCAACCGCGGAGCCCAGAGTTCGGCCTCACCGAGCTTCGATCCGATGACGAGCACCACGTCGGCGTCTTCGGCCACCTCGCGGGCCGCAGCGAGACGCAGGTTCGAGCCGAGCGACAGCGGATGCCGCTCGTCGATGACACCCTTGCCGTTGAGCGTGGTGAGCACCGGGGCACCGAGGCGTTCCGCGAGTGCGGTGACCTCGTGCGCGGCATCGACCGACCCGCCACCCGCGACGATGACCGGCCGCTGCGCACCCTGCAGCAGACGTGCGGCATCGGCGAGAGCTGACGGATCACCCGACACCCGCGGAGGCATCACCCTGGGGTGGCGCGCCTCCGCGGGGACATCGGCCGGGGCCTCGAGCACGTCGAGGGGGATCTCGATGTGCACGGGGCGGGGGCGGCCGGTCTGGAAGAGCGTGAAGGCGTCGTGCACCGCATCGACCGCCTCGGCGGCGCTGGACACCCGGCGCGACCACTCGGCGATCGCGCCGACCATGGCCGTGGCATCCTTCGTCTCGTGCAGGGTGCCGACATCGGCGAACTCGGCGCCCAGCGGCACCCCGGGAGACAGCACGATCAGCGGCCGTGACTCGCAGAACGCCGTGCCGATCGCGCTCATGGCGTTCTGCAGACCGGGGCCGGAGGTCGTGATGACGACACCGGGAAGACCCGTCTGCTGCGCCCAGCCGTCGGCGCCGTAGCCCGAGCCCTGCTCGTGCCTGTTCGTCACCGCGCGGATGCCGAGAGAGGCGAGCGGGCGATACAGCTCGAGGTTGTGCGTGCCCGGGATGCCGAAGATCGCATCGACGCCGTAGGCGCGGATGGTCTCGAGCACCGCGCGGCCGGCGGTATCGGCGTAGCGGCCGGCGGTATCGGCGTAGCGCTCGTCTGTCATGGTCGCATCCTCGCTCATGCCGAGACCATGACTGCGGCGCCGACGTGGCGGCGTGTGCCGTCGACCCACGTCTCGCGCACGGCGATCGACGAGATCTCCTCGGCGTCGACGGCCAGCGGGTCGTCGGAGAGCACGACGAAGTCGGCGTACTTGCCGACCTCGAGCGAGCCGAGGTCGTCTTCTCGGCCGATCGACACGGCGCCTTCGATCGTGTGCGCGCGCAGAGCCGAGAGGGCGGAGACCCGCAGATCGTCTGGCCCGAGCTTGTGCCCTCGACGGGTCACGCGGGTGACGGCCGTCTGGATCGCCTCGAGCGGGATGGGCTCGGCCACCGGAGCATCCGACGAGATCGTGAACGGCACCCCCGCCCTCTCGAACTCGCCGAGGGGGTTGAAGCGCTCGCCCGGGGTGCCGATCGCCTCTTCGACGCCCTCGCCCCAGTTGAAGTAGTGCTGGGTCTGGTTGACCGGGCGGATGCCGGAGGCCGCCATCCGGTCGATCTGCTCGGGCGTCGGCAGACCGCAGTGCTCGATGCGGTGCCGCGCATCGGAGTCGGGCCGCTCGGCGAGCGCCGCCTCGATCGCCGACACGACCATCTCGATCGCCGTCGGCGACTGCGCGTGTGTCGCCGTCTGCAGGCCCGCCGCGTGCGCCCGGCTGATCAGCGCCGCGTATTCGGCGGGCTCGTGATACAGCTGACCGGTGCGGCAGGGGTCTCCGACATACCCGTCGGGGAAGTACGCCGTCCAGCCGCCGAGCGTGCCGTCGGCGTAGAGCTTGATGCCGGCGAAGCTGAGGTGGGCGTTGCCGAACTGCCCCACGAGACCCATCTCGAGCGCCTCGTCGAGCAGGTGCGACAGCAGGTACATCGACACCCGCAGCTCGAGGCGGCCGGCCTCGGCGAGACGCAGATACATGTCGAACTCGCGTCGGGTGACCTGACAGTCGCCGATCGAGGTGACTCCCCCGGCGAGGAACCGCTGCGTGGCGGCATCCAGCTGACGCAGGTGCTCCTCCGGCTCGTCGGCGAGGTGGAAGTTCGGTCCGTGGTGGCCGATCTTCACCCCGTGCACGCCGGTGAGGATGTTGCACGCGGCATCCGAGAGCTCGCCCGTCAGCTCGCCGTCGGCGTCGCGGAAGAACTCGCCGCCGTCGGGATTCGGCGTGTCACGGTCGACGCCGTTCTTGGTGAGCGTGTACGAGTTGACGACGCCGCCGTGGCCCGAGGCGTTCATCAGGTAGACCTCTCGGTCGGCGGCGACCTCGTCGAGCTCGAAGCGGGTGGGATGCCGCTTCTCGGCGAGGTTGCGCTGCTCGTAGCCGTAGCCGCGCACCGGGCGTCCGGCGGGTGCGTCCACCGCCGCCGCCTTCAGCAGCGCCACGATCTCGGGGATGCTCTCGGCCTTCTCGGGTCCGCAGTCGACCCACGTCATCAGCTGCCCGAACATCAGCGGGTGGGCGTGCGCATCGACGAAACCGGGCACGATCACCGCGTCACCGAGGTCGACGTGGTCGGGTGCGAGCCCCGCGCGCTCCGCCGCGGCCCGGCACTCGGCCGGGGTGCCGATCGCGAGGATCCGGCCGCGATCGGTGAGCATGGCGGTCGCCGTCGTGGCATCCGCATCCACCGTCCGGATCACGCGAGCCGTGAACAGCTGCGGGATCGTCTGGGCGGAGCGGTCGAAGGGAGTGAGCTTTCTCATGGCAGCCTGTTCGCGGTCGTGTCGGTGCGGGCGGTGAAGGATGCCGTGACCGGGGCCTCATCCGAGTGCTGCGGGGCGAGCTTCGTGCAGATGCCGGCGATCACAGCCATGCCGGTGAACATCGCGAGGACCGACCAGATGTTGCCTGTCCAGGCGATGAGCTGCGTCGCGAACCAGGGCGAGAATCCTGCCCAGATCGCGGCACCCACGCCGTAGGACAGCGCGATCGACGTGTACCGGGACTGCGGACGGAACATCTGGGCGAGCAGGGCGGCGATCGGGGCGTAGGTCGCGCTCATCGCGATGCGCACCAGCGAGGCGAAGAGGAAGATCAGCGGCTCGACGCGTCCGGGGAGGATCAGCAGGAACGGGACGAAGGTGAGCACCGAAGTGATCAGACCGATGTACATCACGTTCTTGCGGCCCCACTTGTCGCCCAGCCAGGCGACCGGCAGAGTCACGACGAACTCGACGAAGGAGGCGATCGTCATCGCGTCGAGGATCACGCGCTCGTCGATCGCGATCGGGTCGCCCGTCGCATAGGCCGTGGCGAAGGTCGTCGCAAGGTAGTAGCCGCCGGTCGAGATGGGCAGGATGCCGATGCCGAGCAGGATCGGACGCCAGTTGGTGCGCAACGCGTAGGCCAGGGGCATCGACTGCTTGCGCCCCTCGATCTTCGTCTCGAAGACCGGGGTCTCCTCGACGCGGTAACGCACCCAGAACCCGACGCCGACCAGCACGATCGACAGCAGGAACGGGATGCGCCAGCCGCCGTTGATGATGAAGTCGTCTCCGACGCGCGACATGATCGCGAAGATGCCCGAGGCCAGCAGGGCGCCGGCCGGGTTGCCGAGCTGAGTGAAGCCGCCGTAGAAGGTCTTCGACTTCTCGGGGGCGTGCTCGACGCTCATCAGCACGGCGCCGCCCCATTCGCCGCCGACCGCGAGGCCCTGGACGGCACGGAGCAGGATCAGGAGGATCGGAGCGAGGATGCCGATGTTCTCATACGTGGGCAGGCAGCCCACGAGCACGGTCGCCGCGCCCATGAGCAGCAGCGTGATGACGAGCGACGTGCGCCGGCCGAGCTTGTCGCCGATGTGGCCGAAGATGATGCCGCCGAGCGGGCGGACGAGGAACGCGACGGCGAACGTCGCGAAGGCCGCTGCGGTCTCGGCGAGCCGGTCGCCGCTCGGGAAGAACAGCGGACCGAAGACGAGGGCGGCAGCGGTCGCGTAGACGTAGAAGTCGTACCACTCGATGGTGGTGCCGACGAAGGCGGCGAAGCCTGCGCGTCGCGCCTTGCTGTGGGTGGAAGTCATGTGTGGCCCGCTCCTTTGCGGAAGATGTCGGATAGCGAAGGATGCTACGGACGTGTGGACGCGAGGACAAGGTCAGAACTCCAGTGTGAAGCCTGATTCACTGATGTTGTGCTCGCTGGATCACGCACTAGTCGCCTACCCAACCGCCGCAACGGCTCTTACACTGCAGTTATGCACCTGCGGCGGCGCGTTCGCGGGAAACTGACGAATATGGGGTGATCCATGGACTTCGACGCCGAACTGATCCGCGCTCTTCAGGAAGACGGTCGCGCCAGCATCCGCTCGCTGTCGCTGCGCCTCGGACAGTCGAGAGCCGCGGTCGCCGCCCGACTGCGCACGATGCTCGACGACCGCACCGTGCGCGTCGTGGCAGCGGTGGATCCGGTGTTCCTCGGTCAGCACGTGCTCGCGCACGTGTCGATCCGCACCGATGGGGCCGTGGAGATCGTCGCCGAGCACTTGCGCGACATGAGCGAGACCGTGCTCGTCTCGGCGGTCGGCGGTGCCCACGATCTCGTCACCGAGGTGCGCCTGGGCACCATGGCGGATCTGCACGACCTGCTGGCGCAGATCCGAGCGATCGACGGCGTGCTCGACATCAACACGATCATCTACTCGACCGTCGTGAAGGGCTTCTTCGTCTCGGAGTACCACGGTGACGTCACGCTCGACACGGTCGATGAAGACCTCATCGAACGGCTGCAGTCCGACGGACGCATGAGCTTCCGTGCACTCGGCGAGGCCGTGCGCCTCTCCCCCTCGGCTGTCGCGACCCGGGTGCAGCGACTGATCGACGGCGGGGTGATCAAGATCAGCGCTGTCGAGGCCAGGGGTCTCGCGCACCGACAGCTGTCGATGGGCGTCGGCCTCAATCTCAACCACGATGACGAGGCGGTGATCGAGGAGCTGAAGACCGGGCGAGGGATCGACTTCGCCGCCCGCACCCTCGGGCGCTTCGACGCGGTGGCCACGCTGGTCGAGCCGTCTGCGGGAGCGCTGTACGCGAGTCTCGAGCGGCTGAGGTCGCTGGCCGGCGTCACCCGCATCGAGGCGTGGCTGCACCTGGCCGTGCTCAAAGAGGACTACGCGCGGATGCTGCGCGAGCCGATGCCCCACCCCTGACGTGCGGCGCGCCGTCACCGTCCGTTCACCGCGCGCCGCCAGACTGCGATCATGAGCGAATCCCCGCAGAGCGGCGCGGTGCCCGAGCCCGCCGCGACGGCGAACAGCGGCGCGGTCGGCGTGATCGGCCTCGACCTGCGCGGCGAGACCCCCGCACCGAAGAAGCAGGTCTACTCGTGGGCGCTGTGGGACTGGGCGACGCAGCCCTTCAACACCGTCATCCTCACCTTCATCTTCACGGCGCTGTATCTCACGACCGAGGCGTTCCTTCCGGCGGAGATCGCCGGCCTCGACGCGAAGGACCCGATCCGCGAGGCAGCCGAGGCGGACCTCGCCTCGGGTCTGGGCCTCGGGTCGACGATCGCCGGGATCGCGATCCTCCTGATCGCACCGGTGCTGGGTCAGCGCGCGGATGCCGCGGGGCGCCAGAAGCTCTGGCTCGGGATCGGCACCGGGGCGCTCGTCGCCTGCATGCTCGGGCTGTGGTTCGTCGAACCGACGCCGACGCTGTTCTGGCTCGGCGTCGCGTTGATCTCGGCAGGGTCCGTCTTCGGCGAGATCGCCGCGGTCAACTCGAACGCCATGCTGATCGGCATCGCGAACCCGAAGACCGTCGGGCGCATCTCGGGCCTCGGCTGGGGCTTCGGCTACATCGGCGGCATCCTCGCACTGGTGCTCGTCGTCGTCTTCTACGTCTTCGACTGGTTCGGCCTGCCGGATGACGCGGGACTGCCGTTCCGCATCATCGCTGTCGCCTGTGCGCTCTGGGCGATCGTCTTCTCGATCCCGATCTTCCTCAACGTGCCGGAGCCGTCGCTCGGACGCCCCGAACGCAAGGTCGGCTTCTTCGCCTCCTACGGCCTGCTGGTGAAGGACGTCGTCGGCCTGTACCGCAACCCCGACACTCGTCAGACGTTCTGGTTCCTGCTGTCGAGCGCCGTGTTCCGCGACGGGCTCGGCGGCGTCTTCGCCTTCGGCGCCGTGATCGCCAGCCAGGTGTTCGACTTCGGCTTCCTCGACCTCGTGATCTTCGGCATCGCCGCGAACCTCATCGCGGGCGTCTCGACGATCATCGCCGGGCGCTACGACGACCGCTTCGGCCCGAAGCGGATCATCCTCGTCTCCCTCGCCGCCATGGTTGTCGCAGGCCTCGCGGTGTTCTTCCTGGTGGATGCCGGAACGGTCGTCTTCTGGATCGGCGGCCTGGTGCTCTGCGCCTTCGTCGGCCCCGCCCAGGCGGCGTCGCGGTCGTTCCTCGCCCGCATCACGCCCGCCGGGCGCGAGGGAGAGATCTTCGGCCTGTATGCGACGACCGGGCGGGCGGCGAGCTGGATGGCATCGGGCGCCTGGACTCTGCTGATCGTGCTTTCGGGCTCGACGTCGTACGGCATCCTGGGCATCGTGCTGGTGCTGATCGCCGGGTTCCTGCTGCTGCTGCCGGTGAAGGCGACGCAGCGCGGCTGAGGGGCGATGCGGGAGTAGCCTGACCGCGTGACGGTCATCATCGCTTTTCTCGCCAACATCCTCGTCGCGATCGCCAAGACGATCGCTGCGGTGATCACGTCTTCGGCGTCGATGGTCGCCGAGGCGGCGCATTCGTGGGCGGATGCCGGCAACGAGGTGTTCCTGCTCATCGCCGACCGCCGGGGCGCGAGGGTGAAGGATGAGCGGCATCCGCTCGGCTACGGACGTGCGGCGTTCGTGTGGTCGTTGATCGCGGCGTTCGGGATCTTCACCGCGGGGTCGATCGTGTCGATCATGCACGGCGTGCAGGAACTCGCCGAGACAGGCCCCGTAGAGAGCCCCGGGGTGGCGTACACCGTGCTCGGCATCGCCTTCGTGCTCGAGGGTGCGTCGTTCACGCAGGCGATGGTGAAGTCGCGACGGTTGGCGCGCGAGCGCGGATCGTCGACCTGGGACTATGTGCTCGAGACCAGCGACACGACGCTGCGGGCGGTGTTCTTCGAGGACATGGCCGCCCTGATCGGGCTGGTGATCGCGGCCGGTGCGATCGCGATGCACCAGATCACCGGAGTCGCCGCGTGGGATGCCGTGGGGTCGATCCTCGTCGGCGTGCTGCTCGGGGTGGTCGCGATCATCCTCATCGGCCGCAACATCGCCTTTCTCGTGGGCTCGAACGCGTCGCCCGCATTGCGCGATCGCGTCGGGCGCGCACTGCTCTCGTCGCCGCAGATCCAGCGGCTCACCTATCTGCACATCGAGTACGTGGGCCCGAACCGACTCTTCATCGTCGCCGAGGTCGATCTCACCGGAGACGCCCGTGAACACGATGTGGCCCGGAGCCTGCGCGCGATCGAACAGCAGATCGAGGCGCATCCGGTCGTCGAGACCGTGGTGCTGTCGCTGTCGGTCGACGACGAGAAGTCGCTGGAGTTCGGCGAGGTCTCCTGAACCTCTCACGCTGGACGCCGAATCATCCGGCGGGAGCAAGGGCCGACTCTTCCGGAAGACTGAGCCGCGGGGTGCGCCATCGCTGTGCCGGATCCCACCATGCCGGTCCCCGCACTTGCGGAATGCCGTCGTTCATCCGGATCTCCCACCCGGACGTGCCCAGACTTCGGTGGTGCCACCAGCACAACGGCACACCGTTGTCCGTATGCGTCGGCCCACCCCTGGCGTGCTCGGTGACGTGGTGGATCTCGCACCACGACGCCGACACGTGACGCCCCGGGATGAGACACTCCCTGTCGCGCGCGATGATCGCGCGGCGTTGGTGCACCGAGAACACCCGATCCGTCGTGGTGATCCCGATGATCCGACCCTCGGCGAGAAGGACCCGCTGTATCGTCCCCGAGCATCCGACGTGCGAGGCGACACTCGCGGGCAGCTGTCCCCACGCACCGCTGACGCTCGCGCGCCCAGTGCCGTTCTCGAGGTCCTTCGCATCCACCGTCACGACCAGAGTCGGGGACGCGCCGCCGAGAGTGGGCATGTCTCGGTGTCGGGCGGCGATCGCCAGGGCGACGGCGAATGCGTCGTGCCGCTTCTGCGCCGCCGTGCGGTCATCGATGACGGCACGCGGATCAGAGTTGTACGGATCGTCGTCGTCGGCCGCGCCCGAATCGGTGGGGGTGAACGCCACGCCCGGCATCGGCGGCCCGTCGCCCTTGGGGTTGTTCACCGCATCGAGGATCAGCTCGAGCTGGGCCGCGACCTCGGGCGTCAGGTATCCCTTGATCGACCGCAGTCCGTCGCGTACCCGCCCGAGGGTTATCCCCCGGCGGCGGGCAGGCTCATCGCCGGGCTCGTCTCCGTCGGGGTCGAGCAGCGAGACCAACGTCTCTGCAAGGAGCTTCAGCTCGTCGAGCGTCGGGGCCGGGCCCTGCACCTCTGCGCCGGGGCCGGCCTGCGGGTCGGGCCTGACGCCCCTCGCCGCACGGGCGAGGCACTCGTCGGCATCGAGCCGGTCAACGGCGCTGATGCGATATGACACCTTCTCGATCGGCTCGGTTGCGGCGAGCATCCCGGCGACTCCGATCGCACCGTCGAGCATCGCCTCTCGCAGCGCCGGCCACCGTGCAGGCATGCGGTCGCCGGAGACCAGGTTCACCCTCCGCCGCACCAGATCGACGACCTTCCCGACGCGCGTCGCCCCGCGCAGGTCTGTCAGCAGCGTGCGCTGCAGCAGTTCGCTCTGCGTGCGGCATCCGGTGGAATGCGGGAACTCCACCGCATCCCCCGTCGCGATCGTCTCGACCACCACGGCCTCGACCCGACGGAACGCTGCGCCCGCCGCCTGCAGCACCTCCACCCGTTCTGCGTCGGACAATCCGGCGAGCGCGTCATCGGACAGCACCCGATCGAGGTCGGCGACGACCTGATCGAGGAGGGCGCGAGTGCGGGATGACATGACTCCATCCAACTCGGGGCCGCCGACATTCAGAACGCAGAATCGAGCACTTTTCGACCAGATCAGAAGCATATTCCGGAACACCGGATGAGCGTTCCGGAACACCGGTCAGCGATCGCGGAACACCGGCGATCGGTAACGCCGGCCGACAGCGCACGTCACGTGCGTGCTCAGCTCTCCCAGTTGTCGGCGAGCTTGTTCAGCAGCGTCGCGAGCTGGTCGCGCTCGTCATCGGTGAAGGCCGCGAGCGCCTTCCCCAGCGCCTCTCGCCGTTCGCCCCGCATCCCACGGGCGATCTTCCGCCCCTCGTCGGTCAGCGCGATCCGGGTGCGCCGCGCATCGTCGGGGTCGGCCTCACGGCGCACGAAGCCGTGTGCGACCCCCTGCTGCACGAGCCTCGATGCTCGGGGCTGGTCGACGCCGATCGCCGCACCGAGGTCACTGACGCTGAGCGGGGCCGACGCCGCGGCGAGCGCCTCGAGCATCCGCATGCGAGCCGGTCCGCCGAAGCGTCCGGACGGGTCGTTCATCCAGGGCGGCATGCCCGGGTGCCCAGGCCGCCCGTGCCCGTGATGCCCCTGGTCGGAATGGCCCGAATGGCCCGAACCGTCTGCGTGGTCGTCATGGTCCGCGTGGTCGGAGTGCGGCCCGCCGTGCCACCCGTGCGGCCCGCCCATGCCTCGCGGGCCACGCCCGCGCTCGCCAGGACGTCGTCCGCGCAGACGCGACAGGGCGCGGGCTATGGCCTCGGCGGGGTCATTCTCAGCGGAGCTCACAATTCGATTTTACATGCGACTTGACATGGATCGTTACTGCATGTCACACTACATATACATGCATAGTGACAAGCACATGCCCCATGACATCTAAGGATTCCACTCATGAACACCTCTGACACTCAGAACACAGACAGCACCCACCGCCCCTTCGGCTACTGGCTGAAGGCCGTCGACCGCCTGATGGCGGCCGAGTTCGACTCCGCATTCGAGGGCGAGCACGCCAGCCGCCGCGACTGGCGGATCCTCAACGTCATCGATGGCACCGCGCCCGCCCGTCGCCCTCTGAACGCCCACAAGCTGCACGCCCTCGTCGAGCGTGGCTGGGTCGTCGCCGACGGCGACGGCTGGACGCTGACCGACGACGGCCGTGCGGCCAAGGAGCGCCTCGGCGGCATCGTCGACGGCATCCGCGCCAAGGTCACGGACGCCGTGAGCCCCGAAGACCTCGAGACCACGATGAACTCGCTCGAGCAGATCGCCCGTGCGTTCGGCTGGGACGAAGAGACTCCGCTCCCCCGTGGACGCGGTCGTCGTCACGGCTTCGGACCCCGCGGCTTCGGTCGCGGCTTCGCGCCCGAACACGGGTTCGGCCCCGGCCGTCCCGGACGTGGCTTCGGCCGTCGCCACGGACACCCGTTCGGACGTGGTCGCGGCTTCGCACCCGGGTTCGACTCCGAGCACGAGCACGAGCACGAGCACGGAGCGGATGCCGAGCTCAGCGGCCACGACTGCGGACACCGCGGGCACCCGGGGCACGACCGCTTCGCGGACGCGCACGATCGCGCGAACCACGGTCGCGCAGGCGCCGGGCACGCAGGCGGCGGGCACGAGCACAGCAGGCACGAAGGGCCCCGCCACGGCGAGCACCGCGTCGCCCGAGCGGCGCAGCACGCCTATGAGCGCGGCTTCGACGCCGGGTTCTCCCGCGGTCGCGACGCCTGACGGCATCCGTCAGCAGGCACCTGATCCACAGAACGCCCCGTTCGCTCCGGCGAACGGGGCGTTCGCCGTTCACCGGGAATGGGGCCACCTCCTACCGGAGAGCGGGAAGGACGACTTCGTCCACCAGCTGCACCACCGCATCCGGTTCGAGCGCACGCCGGCGCAGACTGATGCTGCCGAACGCGGCGGTCGGCACGAGACCCGCGACGAGCGCGACCGGAGCGTCCGCCCGGACCTCGCCCCGCTCGATCCACCGCTCTATCACCGCGCCGAGCGCTGCGACGGGCGGTCCCCCGACCACTCGATAGGCGACGTCGCGCAACTCGTCGTCGCGGCCGATCTCGCTCAGGATGCTGGCGAGCACGCCCGCCGTCCGTTCATCCGCCTGGGCGAAGTGCATAGCCGCGGCGATGAGATCACCGCGGAGCGTTCCGGTGTCCGGAACCGCGGCGGTCACCTGCAGCGCCCGGACAGCCGCCACGACGAGTTCGGCCTTGTTCTCCCAGCGACGGTAGATGGCGGACCGTCCGCAGCGCGCACGATCAGCGACCGCGCCGATCGTCGTGCCGGCATAGCCGTTCTCGATGAGGAGCTCCTGAACCGCGTCGAGGATCGCCCTCTCGACGCCGGGGTCGCGGGGACGCCCTGCGCGCCGATTCGATTCGTCTTCGCTCATCGCACCCCATTGTATGTTCCGGTATCGAGCAGTACCGTTATATCCGGTACTGATCAGTACCGGAATAAGATCAGCGAAGGAGTCGTCATGGTCACCACCACCGCCCGCGGAGATCGGCACGCCACCGGTTCACGGTTGCGTCGCGCCCTCATACTCGCCGCCGCCGTGGCCATCGCGATCGCGGCGAACTCCATGGTCGCCCTCATCGCCGTTGCCGCCGGCGCGCCGACGACCTACGGCCCGCTGACGTTCCCCGCCTTCAGCCTGTTCACCACCGTGGGCGTCGTCGCCGGGTGGATCGGATGGTCGCTCGTGCGCCGCCACGCGCGCGACCCCCGCCGCACTCTCACCATGGTCGTGCCGATCGTGACCGTGGCGTCGTTCGTCCCCGACGTTCTGCTGCTCGCCCTGCGCTTCATCCCCGGGACGACAGTGAGCGCCGTCATCGCGCTGATGGTCATGCACCTCGTGGTCGTCGCCGTGGCAGTGCCCGCGTACATGTGGGCGTCGCGGTTGAGCTGACGGGAACCCGCTGCATGTCAGACGGCGCGGCCCTCCGGACGGAGCAACCGAGAGGCACCGAGGAGTTCGATGCCGAGCAGATGGCCGTCCTCGTCGAAATCGAGGAACAGCTCACCCGAGACGCCGTCCGGCAGGTCGACCGGAACGGTTCGTGCAACCTCGCCGTCGGCGATCGGAGCACCCAGAGTCACATAGGCGGCATCGACCTCGGGGTCGTATCTCAGATCACCCATGCCACAGCGACCCGTCGACCGTCGCAGGCTCGCCAGTCGCCAGCGCGAACGACACGTTCGTGCCGAGATAGACGGCCCCGGCGATCGCTGCCACGAGCAAGACGATGAGGAACGCGAAGATCACGAAAGTCAGCGCGCCGTATCCGCCTGACGTCGGCGCCTCGGGCGCGACGGACGGCTGCGCCCAGTCCTCCGCGACCGGTGCAGGCTGGTCGCCGGTGAGGATCGCCGGCTTCGGCCGCGATCGGCGCGTCGACGGAAGCATCGCCTCCGGGGGAGGCGGCGGGATCACCGCATCCGGAATCGCAGACTCCGACGGAGGCGGCGGAATGACCGCATCCGGAATCGCAGACTCCGACGGAGGCGGCGGGATCAGACCGTCGGGGATCGGGATCTCGGCCGGCGGCGGCGGAACGACAGCGTCCTCCGACGGGATGTACGGATCTCTGCTGTCACCGCTCATGTCAGCCCCCTACGGCTCCGACGTCGGTCGTTCCGACGTCGGTCTTGTGGAAGTTCTGGAACGAGCGGGATGCCGTGGGCCCGCGCTGTCCCTGGTAGCGGTTGCCGTACGGACCGGAGCCGTACGGATTCTCAGCCGGAGAGGTCAGCCGGAAGAAGCACAACTGTCCGATCTTCATGCCCGGCCACAGCTTGATCGGCAGCGTCGCGACATTCGCGAGCTCGAGCGTCACGTGCCCCGTGAAGCCGGGGTCGATGAAGCCCGCGGTCGAGTGCGTGATCAGCCCCAGGCGACCGAGTGACGATTTGCCCTCGAGGCGGGCAGCGATGTCATCGGCCAGCGAGACCTGCTCGAACGTCGCGCCGAGCGCGAACTCACCGGGGTGCAGGATGAACGGCTCGTCGGGGTCGACCTCGATCAGCCGAGTCAGCTCCGGCTGATCGACCGACGGGTCGATGAACGGGTACTTGTGGTTGTCGAAGAGACGGAAGTAGCGGTCGAGGCGCACGTCGATGCTCGACGGCTGGATCATCTCCGGCTCGTGCGGGTCGAGACCGATGTGGCCGGAGGCGAGTTCTGCTCTGATGTCGCGGTCGCTGAGAAGCACGGCCCCAGCCTAGTCACCACACGCGGCCGACACTTTGGCCATGACGGATCGTGCGGGTAGGCTTGCGTTCACCCGCTCCTCGGATGCGGGTACGGGGCTGTAGTTCAATGGCAGAACTTCTGCTTCCCAAGCAGATAGCGCGGGTTCGATTCCCGTCAGCCCCTCCATATATGTGACGCCCCGCTCGCTGTTCCCGCGACGCACTCCGGCACCTCCTCGTAGATCCATCACGGATTCGTCGGTGGGTGGTCGAGGGTGATGACGAGTTTCCGTGCCGATACGCCAAGGCGAAGGGTGTCGATGGCTTCTTGGATGGCCGAAAGCCCGTGTCCTGCGATGTGGGCCTCCGGGTAGAGGTGGTGGCTGCCCGAAGCGAGAGCGGCAGGGAGATTCCCGCCCCAGACGGCCGGACCCACGGGAGACGTGGCGATGGCGCTCCCCCAGATGAATGATGCCCTGATGCCGCGAGCGCGACTGCGCACCTGCAGGAGGGCGGTCTTCGTTCCGAGCTTCAGGAAGAGGCGGATGCGGGCGAGGGAGAGACCGCCACGCCGGGGTTGTTCGTAGAACGAGACGGGAGGGCTCGCCATCGCGATCCGCGTGGCACCGGTGGCGCGGGCGATCCTCAGACAGGGTTCGGCCGATCCCACCGCGACGGCGAGGATCCCCGCCACGGCGGAACCGCCGACGGCTTCGACGATGCGATTCGCCGCTTTCGGGTCGCGATAGTCGAAGGCGGCTTCTGCGCCCAGCCGCCTCATCCGGTCGTGGTTCTTCGCAGAGGCCGTCGTGATGACGCGATAACCGGCCGCTCGGGCGAGTTGGATCGCATTGCCTCCGACGGCTGTCGCGCCGCCCCAGATCACGACGACCTCATCGCGATGCGCCGCGTCTCCGAGACGGGAGTAGTCCAGTCCCAGCTGCTCCTTCTCGAACAGGCCGGCCGCCGCTGTGGACACCGCCAGCGGCAGGACGGCGGCATCCTCGAAAGCGGTGGTGGCCGGCAGAGCGGCGGCCAGGCTCGCGTCGACCGCGACGTAGGTCTGGAAGCCGCTCTCGGAGACGGCATCCCGCCCCTTCTCCAAGCCCATCGCATACGCCACGACGCGGTCTCCGACGGCGAAGTCGTCCACGCCCGCTCCGGTCTCGACGACCACGCCCGCGACGTCCTCCCCGAGGATCACCGGGTAGCGCAACCATCCGTACATGACAGTGCCGTTGGACTGGATGATCGCATCGAGCGGATTCACCGCCACCGCATGCACCTCGAGCAAGAGCTGCCCCGCCCCCGGCTTCGGCATCGGGGCATCTCGAATCGTCAGGTCCGCATAGGCGGAATCGATCCACGCCGCAGTGTTGTCGCTCATTTTCCTCTGCTCTCCGTATCCGATGACATCTCGTGTCATCACGATCGAGCTTACGACAGTTCGTGTCATCATTGCTGTATGCCTCGATGGTCACCGGATGCTGCACTGCGGTTGGAAGCTGCAGCGATGAACCTGTTCACCGACCAGGGGTACTCGGGAACCACGGTTCCCCAGATCGCCGAGGCGGCGGGACTGACCACGCGGACGTTCTTCCGCCACTTCTCCGACAAACGGGATGTCCTGTTCCTCCGAGATCGCGAGTTCCCCCAAGCGGTGAGCGACTTCATGGAGTCCATCCCGCAGGAACGCGGCGGGACGGCCACCGTGCGCGCAGGCCTCGCGGCAGCATGCCGAGGCCTCCAGGAGTGGCGGGAGCAGATCGGACGTCGACGCAGCATCATCCGCAGCGAACCCGCGCTGCACGAACGCGATCTTCTGCGCAGTCACTACCTCGCGCGCGCCATCGAACGGTCACTGAACCAGCGCGGCATCGCCCCTGAGCACGCACATACCCTGGCCGCCCTCGCCGTGACGTGTTTCGACCTCGCGATGGACCGATGGCTGGAGGGCCCCTCCGATCTCTCACTCGAGGATGCCCTGACTGCGGTGTGGACCGACATGCAGGGATGGATCAACGGGTGACATCGCCGGCGGGAGCGATCGTTCTTCGGCGCGTCACGCGTCGGTAGCTGTCAGAGGTCTTCCCAGGGGGTGAACTCGACCGTCACGTCGTCTCCGTCGACCGTGTACGTGCCGATGAGATCGGTCCTATAGTCGGTCGTGCCGGTTCCGGACGAGGCTCCCCCCTCCGGGCGGTACCAGAAGACGACGTCGATCATGAATCGGTGGTCGGTTCGAAAGGTCACGTTGTACGGCGCCTGGATGACCCCGATCGTCGACGGATCCTGTTGCCTCAGGAGCAGAGGACAGGCCGCATCCGCCGAGGTACCGGGTTCGACACACGCGTCGGCTCGGTCGTTCGCGGCATCCGTCAGAGCCGTCTGCAGTGCCTCCGTCGCCGCGACCGAGAGTTCGGCCGTCGCTGTCGGCGGGACGGCTGCCAGCTCATCGGGCGCGACTGTGAAGTAGGTACCCAGGTCTGGGCCGATCAGGTCATAGACGGCGGGATACACCTGCACCGGCTCCGACCGCGAGTCCGCAGACACCCCGGCGACATCCTTCACAGCGAGCTCGAGTTCGGTGCCGGCGAGATCGACCTGCTCCACACCCGTGAGGGAGATGCTGTCCCGCACGGCCACGGTCGCCTCGACGGTCAGCGGCGAGTCGGGTCGCCATCCCGGCTGCAGCAGCCAGTAGGCACCCGCATCTCGCGTCATCGTGAACGTATGGGTGAAAGTCTGCGAGGCGAGCTCCATCACAGCCCTCACCTCCGCGGTGTCGCCCTCATGCGTGGTCGTGGTGACGGACACCACCTCGATACGCTCGGTGGAAGCACCGAGAATGTCGTCGGTCAGGTACGTCGCATCGATACCGGATGCATCCGGGTCGACGATCTGCGCGGCGGTGGAGGCATCGCCGTCGGCGATCGCCGCGAGGTACGAGTGCACTGCCTCCGACGGATCACTGGAGTTCGCCACCAGCGCTGCGGCGGTCAGATAACCGCCGACCGCAAGCGCGACGGCACCCAGTGTGATCCACACGCGCCGCTCGCGTCGAGCCGCAGGCGCCGTCGGTGAACTGCCAGTCGTCGAAGCTGTCGTCACTGATCGATCCCTGTCCCTGAGGTCCTCATCGAGCTGTCCGACTCAGACTACGGCGACACCCGGATACCGACCCTCCGCGAGCTCCACATGTGTGACGACTCCTTCACGGAGAGTCAGCGCCGCGGCTTCCGGGCCTCGATGAGCGTGCGAGACGAGTGAGCGACGAACGGGCCCTCCTGCAGCCGCTCGTGCAGACTCTGCAGACGCTCGCGGTGCGAAGCGGAGTCGAAGCCCGGCACCAGCCAGATCACCTTTCTCAGGAACCACACGATCGCGCCGACGTCGTGGAACTCGATACGCAGGCGCTCCGTGCGCAGATCGACGACGTCGAGACCGGCCGCCCTCGCCTCCGACGCCTCGACTTCGGGGTCTCGGCGACTGCGGATCTCCGTGGGCTGCGGCCCGAGGAACTCCTCGACGAGCTCGAACGCGCTCGCCGGCCCGACGTGCTGCGCGAGGTAGCTGCCGCCGGGTGCGAGCACCCTCGAGACCTCCGCCCAGTCGACGGCCACCGGATGCCTACTCGAGACCAGAGCGAAGCTGTCGTCCGCGAACGGCAGGGGCTGCCCCTCCGTCACGCGGACGACGACCACTCCGCGCGGCTGCAGACGCGCGGCGGCGCGCGTGAGGTTCGGTGGCCAGGACTCGGTCGCCGCGGCGAGCGGCGGGAGCGTGGGTGCCGTGTCGAGGACCTCGCCACCCCCGGTCTCCAGGTCGAGGAGAGAGGGGACCACGGCGATGCGCCGAGCGAGCAGCTCCGAGAAGCGCCACGTCGGACGCTGCTCCGTCGCGTGGCCGTCGATCCATCCGAAGTCCCAGCCGTCGACCGACGCGGCGTCGGCCTCGGCGATCAGAGCATCGACATCCTGAGCGGACGCCCGCTCCGTCGCCCCCGCCCGTTCCTGCGGGCTCATCCGACCCGCTCCAGTCGGGCCTCCTCGGATCGAGCGGTGTCGAAGCGCGGCACGGCGTCGAGCAGCTCCCGGGTGTACTCGTGGTGCGGATGCTCGAGCACGATGTCCGCCGACCCCGTCTCGACGACGCGTCCGTCCGACAGCACCGTGACCTCGTCGGCGATCTGGCGGATCAGTCCGAGGTCGTGCGAGATGAACAGGTAGCTGAGGTCGCGCTCGTCGCGCAGGTCGAGCAGCAGCTCGATGACCTGCGCCTGAACCGAGACGTCGAGCGCCGATGTCGGCTCGTCGAGCACGAGCACGGACGGCGCGATCACCAGGGTCCTCGCGAGCGCCACGCGCTGACGCTGCCCGCCGGACACCTCGCGTGCACGTCGTCCGAGCGAACTCGCCGGCAGAGCCACCTGATCGATGATCTCGGCGACGCGGCGCCGTCGCTCGACGGCCGAGCGCACCCCGTGGATGCGCAGCGGCTCCTCGATGATCTGCCTGATCGTCGAGCGCGGATCCACTGCCGACAGCGGGTTCTGGTAGACGAGCTGCAGCTGCCGCGCGAACGGATTGGCGACCGACGGGGTCTGCGGCAGGTCGCGACCGGCGACGGCTACTGCACCGTCGTCGAACGACGTCAGTCCAGCGGCGATGCGCGCGAGGGTCGACTTTCCCGATCCGGATTCGCCCACCAGCGCATGGATGCTGCCGCGTCGGAGAGTCAGCGAGACGTCGTCGAGCGCCTTCGGCGCATCCGGGTCGCGACCATACCGCTTGGAGACCCCGGCGACCTCGACCACGGCTTCCCGCTCCGCACCGGCATCCGAGGTCTCGCGTCGGGTGTCCCTCTGCGCGATCCGATCCCGGTACCGAAGCGGCGAGGACGCCGGTGAATCCGAGAGCAGGCGGATCGTGTACGGATGCCGCGGGTCGGACAGCACCTCGTCGGCGCGCCCCTGCTCGCGGATCTCGCCGTCCTGCAGCACCACGATCGCGTCGCTGCGCTCCTGCGCGAGCGCGAGATCGTGGGTGATGAACAGGATGCCGAGGCCCAGCTCGTCGCGGAGCCCGTCGAGGAGATCGAGAATGCGGCGCTGCACTGTCACGTCGAGCGCAGAGGTCGGCTCGTCTGCGATGAGCAGCTGCGGGCTCGCGGCGATCGCGATCGCGATGAGCACGCGCTGCAGCTGGCCACCGGAGAGCTCATGCGGGTACGCCCTGACCCGCGACGCGGCGTCACGGATGCCGACGTGCTCGAGCAGCTCGACGACCTTCGAGGGCACGTCGACCCTCGCGACCTCTCCCGATACGGCGACGGCCTGTGCGATCTGGGTGCCTATGCGCTGCAGCGGGTCGAGTGAGCTGAGCGGATCCTGCGGGACGAAGCCGAGGGTCGTGCCGCGCAGCGGACGCCACTGCCTGCTCGACCTCTGTGCGACGTCGTGGCCCGCGACCTGGATGCGCCCTGAGGTCACCCGGCCGTTCACGGGGAGGAGCCCGGCGACCGCGCGAGCGATCGTGCTCTTGCCCGAGCCCGACTGGCCGACCAGCGAGACCGTCTCACCGCGACCGACCTCGAACGAGATCTCGCTCACACTCCGCAGCGGTCGGCGCGAACCGGGCACCGAGTACCCGACGGCGAGGGAATCGACCACGAGCGGCAGCGGCCTCTCGGGCACGGCATGGAGGCCGGGGGCGGCCTGGCCACCGAGATGCTGAGCCAGGTGCGGGTGGGTAGTGCCGGTCATGCTGCGGTCCTTCCACGGGAGAGCTGGCTGAGGCGACTGATGGCGAGTACGGTGACGCCGATCACGAGTCCGGGCACGATGACGAGCCACGGCGAGGAGACCACGTACTGGCGCCCCTCCGAGACCAGCAATCCCCATTCGGGCTCGGGTGGCGGCGCGCCGTAACCGAGGAAGCTGAGCCCGGAGATCCAGATGATCGCGAGACCGAACTGCAGTGCCGTGAGCGACAGCACGGCCGAGTACGAGTTCGGCAGCACATGCCTGATGAGGACGTGGAGGCGTGACCCGCCGAGGTGATGGCTCGCCTCGACGAACGGCAGGTCCTTCACGGTCAGCACCTCGGAGCGCATGATGCGGGTGAAGGCCGCGATCGAGGAGATACCGACGGCGACGGCAGCGTTGAGTGTGCCGAAGCCCAGCGCGACGATCACGACCATCGCGAGCAGCAGGCCCGGGATCGACAGGAGAACGTCGACGATCCGGCTGATCACCGCGTCGACGATCCCGGCGAACGAGGCGGCGATCAGACCGAGCACGGTGCCGACGCCGAGGCCGATGAGGACGGCGACCGCGGAGCCGAGCAGGGTCCGACCGGTGCCGTGTACGATCCTCGACAGCACGTCGCGGCCGAGGTAGTCGGTGCCGAACCAATGCGCTGCGGACGGTGCGGCGAGTGGATTCGCATCGTCAGGTGCGAGCGGGTCGTAGGGCGCCAGGAGTCCCGGCGCGAGCACCGAGAGCAGCACGAGAGCGAGGACGAGGAGCGCCAGGAGGTCGCCGAATCCGAGCCGGGCGGTGAGGCGACGGAAGGCACTCGGCTCGACGTCCACGGTGTCGTGGACGGAGGCGGGGAGTCTGTCGAGTGCAGTCGTCATGCGAGCACGCTCTCTTCCTGGACGGGGGCGGACGACGACGGGCCGAGCGGACGACTGCGACCGTCCGCGGCGGCTGACCGCCGTCTCGACTGCGCGGTCACCCGGCCGGGGGTGACGATGCGAGGATCGAGGATCGGGTAGAGCAGGTCGGTGATCAGATTGATGCCGACGTAGATGGCGGAGATGAGGATCACGACCGCCAGCACCACGGGCGTGTCCTGATCGCGGACGCTCTCGAACGTGATGAACCCGAGCCCGGTGCGTGTGAAGACGGCTTCGACGATCACCGCACCGGCGAGAAGCTCTCCCACGATCAGAGCGAGCATCGTGATCGACGGGATCGCCCCGTTCTTGAGCACGTGTCCGAGCGCGATCCTCGACTCGCTGCGCCCTTTGGCGCGGAGCACCGTGACGAACGGCTCGTCGGCCGCTTTGCGCAGACCTTGGATGAGCACCTGCGACAGCGGCCCGTTCACCGCGAGGGCGAGCGTGAGCGCCGGGAGCACATACGACACGAATCCCTCATCGCGCACCGACGAGACCCAGCCGAGCTGGAACGAGAAGACCGCGAGGAGCACGAAGCCGATGAGGAAGCTCGGTGCCGAGATGGAGGCGATCGGCAGGGCGCTCGCGAAACTGCGCACGGCCTTCCAGGGCGCGTACACGGCGACCAGGGCGGTCGCCAACGCGATCACGATCGTGAAGACGAAGGCGATCGCGGCGAGGACGATCGTGTCGGAGAGCCCCTGGGCCACGAGTTCCGACACGGGCCGGTTGCTGACGAGCGAGAATCCGAGATCGCCCTGGAAGAGACGGCTCACGGCCAGGAAGAACTGCTCCACGGGTGAGAGGTCGAAGTGATAGTACGCCCGCAACGCCTCTGCCGCGGACGGCGGCAGCGGATTGAGCGGGCTGATGAGCTTGTTCTCGATCGGATCGCCGGGGAGTACGAAGAGCGCGAAGAACACGAGGGTGTAGACGAGAGCGATCACGAGCAGCGCCTGCGCGATGCGGCGGACGACGTAGGTGCGGTACTGCATTCGGGCCTCCTTGCGGCCATCGGGCGTTCCGACGGGAGGGCGTCGCGCGCGGCGCCCTCCCGTCGGGTCAGTCCTCGATCGAGGCGTTGTAGAACTCCGGCAGAGCGCCGTCCGTGAGGCGGAAGCCCTTCACGTGCTGCTGGGTGACGTACACCTGGCTGTCGTTCAGGATCGGGACCACGTACGCCTGATCGATCAGATAGTCCTGGATCTGTCCGAGAATCGCCGTCCGGGCCTCATCGTCGGTCGCGGCATACTGCGAGTCCAGCAGCGACTGCAGGGTCTGGTCGGACCCGGCGAGGCCGAGCAGATCCGAGCCTGCCGAGCCGTAGTACTCGCTGAGACCCTTCGAGGCGTCCGGGTGCGGCCATCCCACCCGCAGCGGTCCGACTTCGGGGTCTGCGAAGGCGGTCGCCCAGTAGGTCGAGTAGTCGAGCTCGTTCAGCGCCAGCTCGATGCCTACGTCCTTGAACTGGTTCTGGATCTGCTGGAAGAGACTCTTCGCGGTGTTGTCGTAGACGTCGATGTAGGTCTTGAGCGTCAGGCGCTCGCCGCCCTTGGTGCGATAGCCGTCGGAGTCGCGCTCCGTCCATCCCGCCGCGTCGAGCAGGCTGTTCGCCTCATCGGGGTCGTACTCGAACTTCGCCGACTCGTCGACGTAACCGAAGGTGCCCGGCGACAGCACCGAGCTCGCGGCCGTCCAGCTCTCGGTGTACTGAGTCTCGATGATCTGCTCGCGGTCGATCGCATGCAGCAGGGCTCTGCGCACCTGGATGTCGTCGAAGTGCGGGGCGCCGGGACGCAGGAACCACTGGTTGCTCAGGCCGACGCCGGTCTTCGAGACGATCTCATACCCGGCATCCGCGAGTCCCTGCTCTTCACTGGGCTGGACGTAACGGATCACGTCGGCCTCCCCCGACGTGAGGGTGCCGAGCCGAACGCTGTCCTCCTGCACGGGGATCACGGTGACCTGGGCGAGGTGCGCCTCGCCCTGGTTCGGCGAGCTCTCTGGCGCCCAGGCGTAGCCGTCGCGGCGCTCGAGCACGATCTCCTTGCCGTAGGTCTCCGAGGTGACGACGAAGGGCCCGCTCCCGATCAGGTTCACGAACTTCGACTGATCCTCCTTGCTCGCGTCGATCGTCGCATCCGCGACGAGGCCGGAGCCCCAGCCGGTGAGCACGTTGAGGAACGGCGCGTACGGCTCGGGGAGCGTGACGGTCACCGTGCGGCTCGCGTCGTCGGCGGTCGCCGCCAGACCGCTCGGGAACTGGGCGTTCGGGGTGGTGCCCACCGCTTCGTCGCCCGCGGATTGCCACTCGAGGTTCTTCGCGACGCTCGACGCGTCGAGATCAGTGCCGTCGCTGTAGGTGACGCCGTCACGGATCACGAACGTGTAGGTGAGGCCGTCAGGGCTGACCGTCCACGACTCGGCGATCCAGGGCTCCAGCTGGTTCGTGTCGGGGTTGCGGTACAGCAGCCGGTCGGTGATGTTCTGCTGCAGTGCACGCGTCTGCCACGTGCCGGACTCCTGCACCTGCGCGGAGGTGGGGATCTCGGCGTCGAGGTACACGAGGGATCCGCCGTCGGCGTCGGTGGACGCCGGCTGGGCGGAGCAGCCGACGAGCGCGATGCTGAGCGCGGCGACGGCTGCGGCGGCGAGTCTGACTCGTCGTCCGGTGATTCGGGACATGGCGGATTCTCCTGAGGCTGGGTTCGAGATGCGGGGGGCGGGATGCGACAAGGCCACTGCTGTGCCCGTGTGGTTGACCATCCTGCGGCTGGATCGGGCCCTGCGCACGCGCTGTTACCAGCGGTGACCGGGATCGTCGGTCGGTGTCGCTGTATGACGTTGCGTGTCGGCTCCCGGGGCGGACCTCGAATCAGGATCAGCACCGGGCTCGCGCTCTGCGGGATCGGGAAGCGGCTCATGGCGAGCCGCCCACGGATCGGGGTCGGCTCCGTTGACGTACCAGTCGCCGAGAAGCCTCGCCTTGTAACCACGGGGGTTGTGGGAGATGAGGGTACGGGCGTTGCGCCAGTGCCGATCGAGGCCTGCCCTGTGTTCGACCGACGAGGATCCGAGCGCGTCGAACAGCTCGGTCGAGGCGCGCAGGGCGGCGTCGGCAGTGACGATCTGGGCCTCGTAGGTGGCGACGGCGGCAGGATGCAGCAGGTCGCTGCCCCTCGCGTCCTCGGCGCGCAGCCCCTCGGCGCTCGCACGGGCGGCACGGAGGGCCTCCAGCCCGGCGTCGAGTTCGCGCGCCGCATGCACGACCACGGCTCGAGCCGCCGCGGCGGCGGCCGCCACGCCGCCGATCGTCTCCTGCACGATCGCGTCCTCCCTCGGCAGAGCGGCGAGACCCTGCGGATAGTTGCGCACCCGTGCACGGACGGCGGCAGCACCGTCATCCCGCGCTCCGACGGCCACACCCGCCACCGCGGCGACGAGCACCAGCTGGTAGATGGTCTCCTGGTGGGGCGAGCGACCTCCGTCCGGGAACACGGCGTCACCCGCGACGGGGACGTCTCGGAGCTCGGTCGTGCCGCTGGCGGTGAGCCGTTGGCCGATACCGCCCCAGTCGTCATGACGCACGACGCCCGCTTCCGAGGCATCGACGACCACGAGCACATCCGCGCCGTCATCCGTCTTCGCGGTCACCGTGATCCAGTCGGCGTAGAGGCTGCCGGTGCTGTAGTACTTGGTGCCGCTCACCGTCGGGGGCCGCGTCGACGCGTCGAAGCGCGTGCTGCTCCTGGCGCCTGGCACGGTGGCGCGTTCCGACCAGGCACCGCCGACGAAAGCGCCCTGGGCGATGCGGGCTATCCAGACGTCGTCAGCACCGCCCTCACGATGCCAGAGGCGGTCTTCCACGAAGGCGATGTGGTTGCGCCAGATCTGCGGAAGGTTGGCGTCGGCGGCACCGAGGTCGATGAGCAGCTCGACGAGCTCGCCGGCGGTCAACCCGCCTCCGCCTTCCGACACGTCGAGGCGCAGGGCGCCGAACCCCGCGGCGGCGAGGCGTCGGATCTCGTCGACGGGGAGCTCGCGCGAGGCCTCCCGCGACGCCGCACCCGCGGCGATCTCCGCGAAGAGCGGGGCGAATCGCTCGCGCGCCGCAGCGAGTCGGTCGGTCGACGCGGCAACGGGCGAGTCGACGGACGAGATGCTCGGAGCGGTGGCCGTGCTCATGCCGAGGCTCCGATCAGGCGGGAGTCCGCCGGTCGAGTGCCGCCCAGTCCGGTTCCGCCGCGATACCGCGCCGCCGGGTGGTCGTCAGGGAGACGCGCTCCGCCGCCGGTCAGCCGCTCGCGTAGGGTCTCGCCCGGCACGTAGGCGGTGCGCAGCCGTCCCCGCCGTTGGAGCTCGGGGACGACGAGCTCCACGAAATCCTGCAGGGTGTCGTAGCTGTGGTACTGGCGGAGGTTGATGCCGTCGATGCCCACCTCGTCGAGCCAGCGCTCGATCTCGTCGGCGACGACCTCGGGAGTGCCGACCGCGAAGAAGTCCTGCTCGAGCTCTGCGCCGACGCGTTCGATGAAATCACCCACGGTGCCCGACACCGACTGCGGAGGCAGCGTGTCATCCGGCAGACCCTCGGCGGCGAGCGCATCCGCGATCGTGCGCTCCGCCGGGTGCGCGGTGGGGTCGAACGGCAGGCTCGCATGCACGAACCGGCCGATGAGGCTCGCGTGCTCGCGATACTCCTGGGCCTTGCGCTCGGCCTCCTCCTGTGTCGGGGCGACGATCACGGCGGCCTGCACGACGATCTTCACCGAACTGCCGTCACGGCCGTTCCGCCTCGCCGAGTCACGGAACCGGTCGATCAGCGGTCCCGCGCCTCCGGGGCCGCGGACACCGGTGAACACCGCTTCAGCATGACGACCGGCGAAGTCGATGCCCGCGGGCGACGCGGTCGCGGTGAACAGCACAGGGGTGCGCTGCACGCTCGGCTCGGAGAGATGAGGGCCCGCGACCCGGAAGTACTCGCCCTCGTGGTCGATGTATCTGACCTTCGAGGGATCGGAGTACACCCCGGCCGCTCGGTCGCGGATCACGGCGTCGTCGTCCCACGATCCCTCCCAGAGCTTGTAGACGACGTCGAGGTACTCCTCCGCGATCGCGAAGCGCTCATCGTGCGGGATCTCCTCGGCCAGGCCGAAGTTCCGCGCCGCATTCGGCAGGTAGGACGTGACGATGTTCCAGGCCACGCGCCCGTTGGTGAGGTGGTCGAGGGTGCTCATCCGACGGGCGAACCCGAACGGCGGCTCGTAGCTCGTCGAGAAGGTGATGCCGAATCCGAGGTGCTCGGTCACCGCCGCCATCGCCGGGACGACGAGCATCGGATCATTGTTCGGGATCTGCAGCCCCTCGCGCAGGGCATCCGCGGGGCCACCGCGGAAGACGTCGTACGCACCGACGACGTCGGCGATGAAGATCGCGTCGAATCCACCCCGCTCGGCGGTGCGCGCGAGCTCCGTCCAGTACCGGATGTCCGTGTAGCGGTCGCGATTGTTCCCTGGCAGGCGCCACAGCCCGTGCGTGATGTGGCTCACGCAGTTCATCTCGAACAGGTTGAGGATGAGGGGCTTCGGCTCGGCCGATGTGCGGGCAGTGATGATCGTCTCCTCTGACAGCGGTGAACGGGCCTCACGACGCGAGCCCGGTGAATCAGCACACTAGGTCGCGACGGAGGTCGGATCCGCCCCGGTGTCATGAGGGGTAACCGGGGGTCATACGAGAACCTCTCCCTCGCCCGGATGGCCTTCTCACCCCATCCGATTCCTCGCGGGCTCCGAACAGGAGCAGATGGGCCCGTTCTCGCGCGCCCGAGAGGAGTTCCGATGATCGAATCGTCGACCCCGCCGCTCGCCGACCTCGACGGGTATCGCAACGTCACCGACCTGCTGGTCGCACGCGCAGCCGCAGCTCCCGATCACGTCGCCTTCGAGGTCAAAGGCGCGGATGCTCGAGGCCCGTGGCGCCCGATCACGACTCGGGAGTTCCTCACCCAGGTGCGCGCTCTGGCGAAGGGCTTCATCGCCCAGGGCGTGCGGGCCGGCGACCCCATCGCGATCATGGCGCCGACGCGCTACGAATGGGCCGTCGCCGACCTCGCCTCCTGGTTCGCCGGCGCCGTCGTCGTGCCGATCTACGAGACGTCATCGCCGTCGCAGGTCAATGCCATCGTCGCCGATGCCGGCGTGCGCCTGGCGATCGGCGGCACCACGGAGCACGCGGTGCTTCTGCGGGCGGCGCTCACGCAGACCGGACGGAACACTCTCGGCGCCTGGACGATGGATGCCGCAGCATCCGGCACGCTCTCCGACCTGGTCGCGCGGGGCGTCGACGTCGCCGACGACGAACTCGAGGCTCGCAGGACCTCGGCCTCGCAGGACGACCCCGCGACGATCGTCTACACCTCGGGCACCACGGGCGAGCCCAAGGGCGTCGTGCTCACGCACCGGAACTTCCTCGGGCAGGTCCTCAACATCGCCGCCGCGTATCGCGAGATCGTGAACGAGCAGGGCAACACCGTCATCTTCCTGCCCCTCGCCCACGTGCTGGCGCGCGGGCTGCAGCTGATCTGCCTGGCCAGCGGCATGCGCATCGCGCACCTCTCCGATCCCTCGACGGTCGTCGCGACCCTCGACACTCTGCGCCCGACATTCCTGGTCGTCGTTCCGCGGGTGCTGCAGAAGATCCAGGCCGCCGCGGCCGACAAAGCCGCCGAGAAGAAGCTCTCGGCGGTGTGGGCGAAGGCCCGGTCGACGGCCATCGCCTGGGGCCACCGCGCCGAACGGATCGACGCCGGCCGCCGTCTCCCGAAAGACCTCGGGCTCAGCCTGCGGCACCGCTTCTTCGACGCTCTCTTCTACCGCCGCCTCCGCACCGTGATGGGCGGGCGCGTCGGATACATCCTGTCGGGTGGAGCCGCGCTCGACGCCGAGCTCTCGCTCTTCTTCCGCGGCATCGGCGTTCCCGTCATCGAGGGCTACGGTCTCACCGAGACGACGGCGCCGCTCACCGGCAACCTGCCCGGTCGCATCGCCTCCGGCAGCGTCGGCTCGCCGCTGCCAGGGCTCACCGTGCGCATCAGCGACGACGGCGAGGTGCTCGCCAACGGCATCGGCGTCTTCGGCGGGTACCGCAACCCGGCCCACGACGAGGGTGCCTTCGTCGACGGCTTCTTCCGCACCGGCGACCTCGGGCGGCTCGACGACCAGGGCCGGCTCTTCCTCGAAGGCCGACTCAAAGACGTGATCGTGACCTCGAACGGCAAGACGGTGGTGCCGACGCGGTGGGAGAGCGCGGTCGAGGCGGATCCGCTCGTCTCGCACGCGGTGATGGTGGGCGAGGGCAAGCCGTATCTCTCGGCGCTTCTCGTGCTCGACCCCGAGCAGACCGTGGCCTGGGCGGCATCCGAAGGCGTCAGCATCCCTCCGATCGCCGAGGCCGACCTCCGCGCCGTGACCGACCCGACCCTGCGCGCTCGCCTGCAGAATGCCGTCGACGCCGCCAACGCACTCGTGGCCCGCAGCGAGCAGGTGCGCCGGTTCAGCGTCGTCTTCGCCGACCTCGACGACCGCGCGCTGGTCACACCGACCATGAAGCTCAAGCGGAGCGTCGTGCTGGATCGCGCCGCCGTCACCGTCGAAGACCTGTACCTCTGAGAAGCAGAAAGAGAACGATGTCCTCCCCCACCTCCTCCACCCCCAAGTCTTCGCGATCGTCTCTCATCGCGATCATCGTCGCGCTCGTCATCGGAGCCCTCGTCGCACTCGCCGGGAGCCAGGGCGGTGCGGCGATCGGCGGCATCCCGCTGTTCGCCCTCGCCGTCGCCGCGGCATTCGCCATCCAGGTCATCGCGTTCATCCCGGCGATGATCCTGCGCACCGAGCGGTTCTTCGACCTCACCGGCAGCCTCACCTTCCTGGCCATCTCGGTCACTCTCGTGCTGGTGACGCCTATGCCCGATGCGCGCAGCTGGATCCTCGCGGCGATGGTGATCCTGTGGGCCGCCCGCCTCGGATCCTTCCTCGCGATGCGCGTGCACAAGGCCGGATCCGACGGCCGCTTCGACGAGATCAAGGGCTCGCCCGTGCGCTTCCTGCAGGTGTGGGTGATCCAGGGTGCGTGGGTGTCGATCACGGCGGCGGCGGCATGGATCGCGATCAGCACGGATGCTGCGGCACGAGCGCCAATCGGATGGCTGACTGTCGTGGGCATCGTCGTGTGGCTGCTCGGCATGACCATCGAGATCGTCGCCGACGCACAGAAGTCGGCGTTCCGCGCCGACCCTAAGAACAAGGACGAGTTCATCCGTACCGGCCTGTGGTCGCGCTCGCGGCACCCGAACTACTTCGGCGAGATCGTCATCTGGGTGGGCGTGTTCCTGACCGCCGCACCCGTGCTCGCGGGGTGGCAGTGGGTCGCGATCCTGTCGCCGCTGTTCGTGATCCTGCTGCTCACCCGCGTGAGCGGCATCCCACTGCTCGAAGCGCGCGCCGAGAAGAAGTGGGGCGACCGCGCCGACTACGTCGAGTACCGCGAGAGCACGCCCTCGTTGATCCCACGCCTCACCCGGCCTGCCGTGCGGGAGCGTGCTGCGTAGAAAGCGCGGAGACCGGGTTCACGCGCGGGCAGCCGCCCTCAACGCGCGCAGATTGTCGTCGACCGTCCGGATGACATCTTCCGCCGTCGTGTCTCCCGGCCGTCGGCTGACCTTCAGCCCGAGTCGCTCGACCTGACCGGCGGAGGCGAGCGCGGCGGCGACGTGGGCCGCATCCAACAGCGAACCGGATGCGGGATCCGCTGCCGCGAGCGGCAGGTGCCCGTCCGTCCAGGCTGGGCCATAGGGGCCGTCGATCGCTGCCGACCCCGAGAACGTCAGCCCGGCGAGCCGACCGGTCGCCGCCGCCTCCGCGATCTGCCCGGTCACCGCGTCGGCGTCGCGCGTCTCGATCACCGAGCGACCCCAGTTCAGCCAGAGCGCCAGCGGAGCGTCGACCGAGAGCATCGCGCCGAGCTCGTCGTCCAGCGTCAGGAAGCCCTTCTCCCACGGGTGACCCGGCACCGCGGCGTCGCAGTGCTCGATGACGAGCCGCGCTCCCGCCCAGTCCCATCCGGTGATCTCGGCGAGCGATGCCGCCAGACGCGCTCGATCTCCTCCCCCCTGCGGGGCGGTGTGGAGCGCGACCACCGTGACCGAGGCATCGGTGTCGTGGTCGATCCGCCGCACGTCTCGGGCGACTGCGCGCAGGTCGGCGATGGCGGCGCGACGCCCGTCCTCATCCGGAGAGGCGATGCCGTAGCGGGCGTCGGCCGCACACCGCTTCATCACCCATGGCAGCGGGGTCACCGCGAGCTCGGCCGCGGCAGGCACGTGGCGCAGGAACCACCCCGGATCATGGGGGTGCAGGCCCCCGATCCACGGCACCTCGAGCCCCACGACATCGGGCAGCGCGCAGAGCGCGGGCAGGAGTTCGGCCTCGAGATCGGGATCCCAGGTCGCATGCGCGGGAGACACCGCGTAGGAGCTGACCAGCAGCGGTGCGAGCGGCTCGTTCATGACACCAGGTGGCGGTGCGCCTGAGTGTGCCGGTAGTACTCGGCGAGCGCGAGCCGGGACGCGGCCGCGTCATCGACGAGCACGGTGACGCGTCGGTGGTGTTGCAGGATCGTCGCGGGCCATCGGGCCGACACCGCCCCTTCGACGAGCTGCGCGACGGCCTCTGCCTTCGCCTCACCGGTCGCGACGAGCACGATGCGTCGCGCGTCCATGATCGTGCCGAGCCCCTGCGTGAGGCAGTGATACGGCACCGCGTCGACGTCGCCGCCGAAGAAACGGGCGTTGTCTTCACGGGTCTGTGCGGTGAGTGTCTTCACTCGGGTCCTCGACGCCAGCGACGAGCCGGGCTCGTTGAACGCGATATGCCCGTCCGTGCCGATGCCCAGGATCTGCAGGTCGACGCCGCCGGCATCGCGGATCGCCTTCTCATAGCCGGCACACGCCGCGTCGAGATCGGCGGCGTCACCGTCCGGCCCGCGCACCGCACCGGGGGCGAGATCGACGCGCGAGACGAAGTCCTCGTCGATCACCGTGCTGTAGCGGCACGGATGCCCCAGGGGCAGTCCGACATACTCGTCGAGCATGAACCCCCGAGCGCGCGCGAGGGAGAGCTCCCCGCGCTCGACGCGCTCGGCGACCGCGTCATAGATGCGCAGCGGACTCGATCCCGTCGCGAGGCCGAGCACGGCATCCGGCCGAGCTGCGATCAGGGCGGCGATGTCGTCGGCGACGATCTCGCCGATCTGGGCTTCGGGTGCGATGACGACGTCCATCAGCTCTCCTCGGTGAGTGCGGCGACGAACCATGACGTGATGGTCGCCGGGTGGGTGATCGCGGTGCCGACGCACACGGCGAACGCGCCGGCGGCGGCCGCTGCCGCCGCCTGCGCAGGCGAGTGGATCCGCCCCTCCGCCATGATCGGGGTGCTGCAGCGGGCGGTGAGGAGCGAGATCAGCTCGAGATCCGGCCCCTCGGTCTTCGGGCGCTCGGCCGTGTAGCCCGAGAGCGTCGTGCCGAGGATGTCCACGCCGGCCCGCTCGGCCGCCAGTGCGTCGTCGAGCGAGCCGCAGTCGGCCATGATCAGGGCGTCCGTGTGCTCGCGGAGCGCCGCGACCGTCTCGCCGAGACTCTTCCCGTCCGGCCTGTGCCTGCGGGTCCCGTCGATCGCGACGATGTCGGCACCTGCGTCAGCGACCGCCTTGGCGTGCTCGAGCGTCGGGGTGATGAAGACGTCGGCGTCGCCGTCCTTCCAGAGCCCGATCACCGGCACGGTCATCCCTGCGACGGCTCTGATGTCGTCGAGGCCCTGCACCCGGATGCCGGCGGCTCCGCCGACGACCGCCGCCTGCGCGACCTGCGCCATGGTGCGGGGATCGCGCATCGCCTCACCGGGGTAGGCCTGGCACGAGACGATGAGGCCCCCTCGCAGCTCGTCGAGGATGTCGATGGATGTCATATCGCCCTCCAGGCGGATGCTGCGGCGCCCCGCAGGGGCGCATCGTCACCGAGCGCGCCCGGCAGGATCGGAGTGGACTGCAGTGCATCGATGGCGTCGTCCGCGTACGCGCTCAGCATCGGCGTCCACCACGCGTCGCCGATCTTCGGCACTCCCCCGGTGATCACGATGCGCTCCGGGTCGAGGATGGTCGCGGCGCCGGCGAGCGCGCGCCCGACGGCAGCGGCGGACTCTCCGACGGCATGGATGGCGATCGGGTCGCCGTCGGCTGCGGCGGCTGCGACCCCGCGGGCGTCGATGATGTGCGGATCCCCGCCCAGCCACCGGAAGTGCGCGTGCAGACCGATGCCGGAGCCGATGGCCTCGAGATGCCCCATGCGACCGCAGGGGCAGCGCAGATGCTCGGCCCCCGGGGTCGGCAGGTGGGCGATCTCGCCGGCGACGTGGTGTGCGCCGCGCACGGCGCTGCCGTCGAGGATGAGCCCCGCCCCGACACCGGTTCCCACGGCGACGACGAGCACGCTGGCCGCACCGGCCGCCGCCCCGTGCCGGTGCTCGCCCTCGGCATGCGCGTCGACGTCGTTCTGCACGACGACCGGGGCGCGGGGCACCAGCAGGTCGCCCAGCGCCTCGCGCACCAGCTCGGCGACGGGGGTGCCCGGCCAGTCGGCGAAGGTGTCGGTCGCCGAGACGATCGTGCCGGTGACGGCGTTCACGACCCCGGCCGCGCCGATCCCGACGCCCGAGAAACGTGCGGGTGATCCGTCGAGAAGTCTCTGCGCCAGACCGGCGACGGTCGAGACGACCGCCGCCGGTCCTTCCGCTGCTCGCGTGGGCGCCGTCTCGGTGCACAGCAGCGTGTCGCCACGATCGGCGAGGGCGGCCGACGTCTTCGTGCCGCCGATGTCGACGGCCAGCACCACCTCGCGCGACTCCGCTGATCCGACATGATGCGCTGATCCGACATGATCCGCTGGCACGAGACGACGCGCCATCAGGAGACGACGACCGGCAGCATCCCCTGCTCCGAGAGGATCTGACGGATGCGCGTGACGGTGTCGGCATCGAGCGACTGCACGGTGTCGGCCATCGTCGCGTGGTCGATGATGCCGCGGGCATGCATGGCGGCCTTGAACGCGCCCACTCCGGTCGCGTCACCCGAGAGGCCCTGCGGCGCGAAGACGATGTCGAACGCGCGGTTGATGCGCTCCTGCTCGGTGCGCGCCTCTGTCCAGTCGCCGCGCTGCGTGGCATCCCACAGCCTGACGTAGCCCGCGGCCTCGACGTTCGCGAAGCCCGGCACCACACCGTCGGCTCCGGCCAGGGCCATCGCGTCGACGACGGCCTCATGGCCGGTGAGCAGCTGCAGCGGACGCCCGGCGGCGTCGTTCGCGGCGATCAGACGGCGGAACGAGACGTCATCGCCTGAGGAGTCCTTGACCCCGTGGATGACTCCCTCGGCGCCGAGTCGCACGAGCAGGTCGATGCCGAGCTTGGAGTGCACCCGCACGGGCACGTCGTACGCCCACAGCGGCACGTCGATCGCCGCGGCGATCGCCCGGAAGTGATCGGCGACCTCTGCGGCGGAATTCAGAGTGTAGAGAGGTGCCGTCGTGACGATCGCCTGTGCGCCGGCCGCCACCAGACGACGCGCGGTCTCGATGATGCGGGGAGCAGTCAGCTCGATCGCACCGGCGATGATCGGCACCCGACCGGCGTTCACCCTGACGATCGTGGTGAGCAGCTCGACGCGCTGGTCGTCGGTGAAGTAGGCGGTCTCGCCCGTCGACCCGAGCGCGAACAGACCCGAGACGCCCTCGGCGATCAGTCGCTCGACGAGACGCTCGAGCGAGACGTGGTCGATCGTGCCGTCGGGCAGCAGCGGGGTGGCGACGGGCGGGATGACACCGGTGAAGGTGACGGAGGAGGATGCAGCAGTCATTGTGTTCCGGTCGTTTCAGTTGGTCGGTTCGAGCAGCGAGGGCGCGGCGCCCAGCAGCGTTCTGGTGTATTCGTCGGAGGGCGCCTCGAACACGCGGGCGGCATCGCCGAACTCGACGACCCTCCCCCGGTTCATCACGGCGATCTCGTCTGAGAGGTAGCGGACGGTCTGGATGTCGTGCGAGATGAAGACCATGCCGAGGCCGAGCTGCTCCTTCAGGTCGGTGAGCAGGTTGAGGATCTGAGCCCGCACCGAGACGTCGAGCGCCGAGGTGGGTTCGTCGGCGACGATCACCTGCGGATCCAGCACCAGCGCCCTCGCGATCGCGACACGCTGACGCTGACCGCCGGAGAGCTGGCTGGGCAACGCCTCGAGTGCGGAGGCCGGCAGACCGACGAGTCCGATCAGATCGCGCACCTTGCGGTCACGGCTCGCCGGCGTGCCGAGCCGGTGCACCTGCATCGGGTCGAGCAGCGCATCGCGCACGGTCATCCGGGCGTTCAGAGCCGTGGCAGGGTCCTGGAAGACGACCGACAGGATCCGCCCGAGCCGTCGGCGCACGGCCGGCGTGAACGAGGTCACCGTCTCGCCGTCGAACACGACGCGGCCGCTGGTCGGCTTCTCGAGGCCGACCAGCACCTTGGCCGAGGTGGACTTGCCCGACCCCGACTCGCCGACGATCCCCAGGGTCTGCCCCCGTTTGACGGTGAGCGAGACACCGGCCAGTGCGTCGACGTACTTCGGCCTGAACAGCGACGACGCACGCGTCTTGTAGCGGACGTGGACGTCCTCGAGCTCGATGACGGTCTCGCTCATCGTCCTGCTCCGATCGCATCGATGGGCGCATCGTCCGGATGCGCCGAGTAGTAGTGCTCGGTTCCCTCGATCCGCCGGCGCACCGGCGCGACCCCCGCGTAGCGGGCCGGGTCGGACGAACGAGGAGCGAAGCGGTCGCCGGCGGGGAAGTCACGCGGCGACGGGACGACGCCGGAGACCTGGTGGAGCCTGTCGGAGCCCGCCTCGATCGACAGCACGGCGCCGAGCAGCCCCTGCGTGTACTCATGCACCGGCTGCGTCAGGATCTCGCGGGTCGTGCCCTGCTCGACGACCTGCCCCGCGTACATCACCGTGATGCGGTGGGTGAGCTCTGCGACGAGCGCGAGGTCGTGCGAGACGAAGACGAGAGCGAAGCCGAGCTCGCGCTGCAGCCGCATCAGCAGCTCGACGACCTGCGCCTGCACCGTGACGTCGAGAGCCGTGGTCGGCTCGTCGGCGATCACGAGGCGCGGGTCGCGGGTGAGCGCCATCGCGATCAGCACGCGCTGCCGCTGACCTCCCGACAGCTCGTGCGGATACGAGGCGAGGGTGCGCGCGGGGTCGAGACCCACCAGCTCGAGCAGGTCCTCGGCCGTGCGGGTGCCACCCCTCGAGGTGAGCTGCTTCATCTGCGAGCGAATGAGCATCGCCGGATTCAGCGAGCTCAGCGCATCCTGGTAGATCATCGCGATGTCATGCCCTCGCAGCGCGTTGCGCCTCTTGGGGGTCATCTGCAGCAGATCCTGGCCGTCGAAGAGGATGCGTCCTCGAACGTCGGCCTTCGGGTCGAGCAGGCCCATGATGGCCAGCGAGGTGATCGACTTGCCGCAGCCCGACTCGCCCACCAGCGCCATGGTCTCGCCGGGGCGCACCGTGAAGCTGACATGGTCGACCACGTCGACGTCGCCGTGCCGCGGGAACGAGATGCAGAGGTCCTGCACATCGAGCAACGGGGTCTCGTCGCCCGCGTAGACGAGCCGATCGGTGCGGGAGAGCTCGCGCTGCCGCAGAACGGCTAGCCGCTCGGAGAGAGGCACCGCGGGTGCCACCGGCACCAGCACGTCCGGCACGCCGCTCGGAACGGAGAGATTGACGGCGGTGTCGACCGTGACGATCACATTCGTGTCGTCGTGGCCGGCGGCCGCCTCTTCGAGCTCGTGCGTCGACTCCTCGGTGTTCGCGGCATCGGCGGTGATCTTTCGTGCCCGCGGCGACACCATCGCATCGGTCATCCCCTCGGAGAGGATGTTGAGGCAGAGCACCGTCAGCATGATGAGGATGCCGGGGAAGAACGTCGCCCACCACGCCCCGCTCATCAGCAGGTTGCGACCGGCGGCGATCACGTTGCCCCACGACGGCTCGGGGTCGGGCACGCCGGCCTGCAGGAACGACAGCGACGCCTCGAAGACGATCGCGTCGGCGACGAGCACGGTCGCGAAGACGAGCACCGGGGCCATCGCGTTGCGGGCGACGTGCTTGGCGATGATCCTCGGAGTGCCCGCGCCCATGACGCGCACGGCCGAGACGTAATCCTCGCCGTACTGATCGAGGATGTTGGCGCGGATGATGCGGGTGAGCTGCGGCACATAGAGGAAGGCGATCGTGAGCACGAGCACCGGCAGCGACTTGCCGAACACCGCCACGAACACCGCGGCGAGCGCGATGCCCGGGAAGGACATCACCACGTCCATCACCCGCATGAGGGTCTCGGAGATCCACCGAGGGGCGGTGGCGGCGATGGTGCCGAACACGCAGGCCGCGGCGAGTGCGACCAGGGTCGCGCCGAGCCCGATCACCAGGGAGTACCGGGCGCCGTACACCAGTCGGGAGAAGATGTCGCGGCCCTGGCGGTCGGTGCCGAACCAGTGCTCCGCGCTCGGTGGCTGCACCGGGGCACCGGATGCCAGCGGGTCGAACGGCGCGATCAGGGGTGCGGCGATCGCGGCCAACGCGATCACTGCGAGCACCACGATGCAGATCAGGGAGCCGAGGGACAGGCCGCCGAGGCGGAGTCCCGGGAGCGAGAGTCGTTCAGTCAGTTTGCGTCGCATGTCACACCGCCCGGATTCGGGGATTGATGAGCACGTACAGGAGGTCGACGATGATGTTGATCACCACGAAGGCCAGTGACACTGCGAGAGTCACGCCCTGCACGAGATTGGGTTCGTTGTTGGTCACGCCGTTGAGGATCAGGGTGCCCATGCCGGGGATCGCGAAGATGATCTCGATCACCACCGCCCCGCCGATGAGGTAGCCGATGCGCAGACCGAGCACGGTCACGGGCGTGATCAGGGCGTTGCGCAGCACGTTGCGACCGACGACGACGGTCCGCGGGATGCCGGCGCCGAGTGCCGTGCGCACGTAGTCCCGGTCGAGCTCCTCGACCATCGAGGTGCGCACGACGCGGGAGAGCTGACCGATCACCGGAACGGCGAGCGCGATGGCCGGCAGCGCCATGCGGGCGAGCCACCCTGTCGGGTCGGCCCACGGATCGGGCAGGGGACCGGACGCGGGCAGCACGTTCAACCCGAGGGTGAAGAGCTGGATGAGCAGGATCGCGAGCCAGAACGAGGGCGTCGACAGCGACGCCACCCCGATGATGCGGATGAGCTGGTCGGGCCAGCGGTCACGATAGACGGCGGCGAGGACGCCGATCACGAAGGCGACGATGACGGCGATGAGGAGGCCGAGGAAGGTCAGCGCCAGCGTGACGGGGAACGCACGGACGACCTCGTCGATCACCGGAAGGCTCCGCGCCGAGTAGGTGCCGAGGTTGCCCTGCAGCAGCCCCACCAGGAAGGTGAAGTAGCGCACGAGCAGCGGCTGATCGAGGCCGTACTGCTCCCGGTACGCCTGCAGCGCCTCCGGGGATGCGGTCTCGCCGAGCGCGGTGCGTGCCGGGTCGACGGGCGAGAACGACATCACGAAGAAGACGAGGAACGTGATGCCGAGGATCATGAACGGCAGCTGCAGCAGCCGTCGTCCGATGAGGCGGAGCGTGTTGGACACGTGCCGCTCCTTCCAGGTTCGGGGAGGTGTGGCGGGGATGCGCTCGGGCGCGCACCCCCGCCGTGGAGACCGGGACTACTTCGCCGCCACGCCGACGTCGAGGAACGACAGGCCGGTGGTGGGGACGGGAGCGAAGCCGATCAGCTCCTGGCTGCTCCACGCGGTGGGCAGCTTGCGGTGGAACAGCGGGTAGAGCACGGCCTCATCGGCGATCAGGTCGTACGCCTTGTCCCACGTGGCCTGCTGCTCGTCGCCCTGCTGCTGCACGGCGTCGTCGAGGAGCGTGCGCAGCTCGGCGTACTCGGCCGAATCGGCCCAGTTGGTGCGGGTCTGGGTCCAGACGTTCTCGCCGTACCACCAGTTCATGAGCAGGTCGGGGTCGACGCCGAAGACCGACGGGTCTCCCGGAGCGATCGCGACCGTGTAGTCGCCGGAGTCGACCTTCTCGTACATGGAAGCGGACTGCCCGATGTCGAGCGTCGTGTCGATTCCGATGGCGTCGAGCGACTCCTTGATCAGGGGTGCGACCTCCTTCACCCAGCCGGTGTCGGTGGTGAGCAGCGTGATCGACAGGTCGTCGACGCCCGCCTCGGCGAGCAGCTCTTCGGCCTTCTCGGGGTCGTAGCTGTAGACCGTCGAGGCCTCGTTGTAGTTCGGGTACGTCTCGGGCAGGAACGACGTGGCGGGGGTGGCGTTGCCGAGCATCCCCGTCTCGATGATCTTGTCCATGTCGAGCGCGTAATGCATGGCCTGGCGCACCCGGACGTCGTCGAACGGCGCGGCCTTCGTGTTGAACATCATGAACAGCAGCCCGAACGACTGCACGCTCTCGACATCGGCGGCGGATGCGAGCGAGTCGACGTCGATGTAGGGCACGTCCTCCATCGCCTGGATCGTGCCGGTCGACATAGCCGTGACTCGGGCTGAGGCATCGGACAGCAGGTTCCAGTTCATGCCCGCGGCGAGTGCCGGGTGCGGTCCGTTGTAGTCGTCGTAGCGCTCGAAGACGAGCTTGTCCTCGGGGACGGCGGAGACCAGCGAGTAGGGACCGGAGCCGACGGGGTTCGCACCGAAGCCCTCGGGGTCTGCTTCGACGACCGCCTTGGGCACGATCTTGACGACGCCGAGGCGCTCTTCGATGAGGGAGAACGGATAGTCGGTCGTGATCCGCACCGTGTCCTCGTCGACCGCGGTCACCGTGTCGACGAAGTCGATGAAGGTCCGGAACAGCGAGTTGTTGTCGGGGTTCAGGACGCGCTCGTAGCTGAAGACGACGTCGTCTGCGGTGACCGGGTCGCCGTTCTGGAACGTCGCGCCCTCGCGCAGGTCGATCTCGTACGTGGTGTCATCGACCTTGGTCGGGAGGTCGGCGGCGAGTGCGGGGGCGGCCTCCTGCGTGACGGGGTCGAGGTCGACGAGGCCCTCGAAGACATGCCAGTTCGCAGACACCGTGACGGCGCCGGAGGCGACCATCGGGTCGAAGCTGCCGTTGAGCGTGTACGAGATGCCCGCTTCGATGATCGCGTCGGGATCGACGGCGCCGGCGGACGCGCCGTCGTCGGGTGCGGGGGTCGCTCCGGCGGCGCAGCCGGCCAGGACGGCGGAGGCGGCGACGGTGCCGGCGACCAGTGTCGTGAATCGACCCGCACGGCGGCGGGTGACGTGTCGGTTCATGTGTGCTCCAGGGTGGGTGGGGGACATCTTGAGGACATCTGATGTCTGATGTACTCTAAACACACGATCGGTCGAATCACAAGAGTGAGATGATCGGAGCGTTTCAGTCGGGACGAGAGGGAGACCAGATGAAGTCCACCACGAGTAGGGCATCGCGGATGCGGCGCTCGACGACGGCGGATCAGATCAAGCAGCTCATCATCGCCCGCGGGCTGACACCCGGAGACCCCCTTCCGACCGAGGCCGAGCTCTGCGAAGAGCTCGATGTGTCTCGCTCGTCGGTCAGGGAGGCGATCCGCACCCTGTCGACTCTCGACATCGTCGATGTGCGGCACGGCCACGGCACCTACGTCGGCCCGATGTCACTGGATCCGATGGTCGAGGCACTGGTCTTCCGAGGGGTCCTCTCCCCCGAAGGGTCTCTGCAGTCGCTGCGAGAGGTCGTCGAAGTGCGCCTGGCGCTCGACCTCTCGATGGCCGAGCGTGTCGTGGCGGCCGCCCAGGTCGATGCCGGCGGAGAGCTCGACGAGCTCGTCGCCGAGATGGTCGACAAGGCGAGCAGAGGCGAGCGCTTCCTCGAGGCCGACCGCCTGTTCCACACCAAGCTCTTCGACGCGATCGGCAACCGACTCGTCGGGCAGCTCGTCGGCGCCTTCTGGGACGTGCACACAGCCGTGCTGCCGCAGCTCGACATCGATCAGCCCGACGACATCCATCAGACCGCGGTGGCGCACGGCGACATGCTCGCCGCCGTGCGGGCCGGGGACGTCGACGCCTACCGCGCGGCCGTGATCGAGCACTACCGACCACTGCAGCGCGTCCTCGCGCAGGCCGAGAGCTCGCACGCCTGAGTCGAGTGCGCCTCAGCGCGCTCGGAACTCGCGCGGCGTGGTGCTCGCCCCTCAGGCGAAGTCGAGTTCTCCCCGCACGATCGAATCCCCCGAGTGCGCCGGATCGCCGTCCACCGGCTCGAAGGAGATGTCGACCAGGCGGTACTCGTCGAGGTCGACGCCGTCGGGCACACGGAAGGTGCCCGATGCGTCGTCGAGCACGCCGAGGCTGATCAGCGCCTGCCCGTCTTCGCGGATCAGCCACACCTCGCGGTAGTCACCGTCTGCAAGCTCATCGCCTTCGAGCGTCACCGTGAGCGTGCGCCGGCCGTCGCCGTCGTCGTCGACCTCCGCCTGCCCGACCGCATCGGGGTGATCGGGGAACGCCGCGAGCTCGGCCGAGGCGATCACGGCAGACGAGGGCGTCAGCGCACGGGCGATCCAGACACCGGCGCCGATCGCGACGACGAGCGCCATCGACGCGGCGAGGATCCAGACGGATGCCGAGGAGCGACGACGCGAGCGCACGCGAGCACGCTGACGCGGATGCCCGGCATCCGCAGCAGCCGGCTCCGAATCCGGCTCGAGCTCGGGCTCCGGCTCGGGCTCCGGCGGGGGTTCGAGCTCGCCAGCGATGGACGCGGGATCGGCAGCGACCACCTCGGTCAAACCGAGCTCGCCATGGATCCGCGACCACACGTCTGCCGGCGGGGCTTCCAGGTCGCCCTCGACGACGCTGGATCGCGCCACGAGCGCCACGCGGGACATCTCGGCGACCTCTGCCGCACAGGACTCGCATTCGACGAGGTGCTGCATGTCCGCATCGGAGCCGACCGGCTCACCCATCGCGATCAGGGCGATCTTCTCGTCATCGAGATGTGACATGGTTCACCTCCAATCGGTCGCGCATTCGGGCAAGACTTCGGCGGATATGGCTCTTCACGGTGCCGAGCGGCATCCCCATTCTGCGTGAGATCTCTTCGTGGGTCAGGTCATCGTAGAAGGCCAGTCGCATGACCGCCTGCGCGTCCGGTGCGAGCTGCTGCAGCTCGCTCGAGAGCAGCAGCGTCTCAGACAGATCGATCGACTCCGAGACGAGTGCGTCCGGTGGAGTGAGGCGCTCCATCTCGGCCTGCAGCTGCTGCACCTTGGCCCGCGTCTCGAACGTGTCGGCGATCCGGCGCCGCGCGATCGCGATCAGCCAGGTCGACAAGCGCGCCTTCGATGAGTCGTATCCGGCGCGCGAGTTCCAGGCCGACACGAACGTGCGCTGTGTGACGTCCTCGGCGTCCCCCCGGTCGCCGAGCGAACGAAGCGCAAGGGTGAAGACGACCGGCGACCAGCGTCGGTAGAGCTCCGCGAGTGCCTGCTCGTCGCCCGCGACGAAACGTCGATCGAGCGCTGCCTCGGCTTCGGTGGTCTCATCCACCCGGAGTCTCCTCTCCATGGTGATCACCCCGCCTCATCGCGGGACCGCCACAGCCACCACGTTATCGCGGTAGTGGCCGGTCTGGCTGTCGAAGGGGCCGCCGCACGTCACGAGAACCAGGGCGGAGGGCCCGCCGCGCTCGAAGAGCTCAGCCGTGGGGAGCGAGGTCTTCTCGTAGTAGGTCAGGGATTGGACCACGAACTCGCGACTCGTGCCGTCTGCCGCGGTGAGGCGGACGGCCTCGCCTGCGGGCACGTCCCGCAGGCGAGCGAGCGGTCCGATCGGATAGTCGACCGCGTCGACGTGCGCTGCGATCAGAATCCGGCCGCTCGTGCTCGTGGCATCCGCCCCGTATCGGTACCACCCGGCGACGGCCGGGTCGGTCGGCAGCTCCATCTGTCCGGTGTCGGCCACCCCGACGTCCGTCACCGGCATGTCGATGGCGAGCGACGGGATGGCCAGACTCACGGGAGCGACGGATGCCTCCGGGGTGGGGAGAGCACCCGGCCGCACCTCGACGTCTCTCGTGGGGGTGGCGGTGGGGGGCGAAGTGGGAGGGACGGGCGGTGGAGTCGTGGGGGGCGACTCCGAGGAAGGAGGGAGTTCCGCGCCCGCCCCTCCCGGTGCGCACGCCACGAGGCACGCCGCAGTGACCAGGGCGCCCAGCGTCAGGATGACGCGGCGCAGACCGGCTTCTCGCGGCGTGCCTCGGAGCATCAGCGCACCGTCTGGCGACGACGGACGATCAGACCCGCACCCACGGCGGCCGAGATCGCGAGGGCGACGAGACCCGCCGAGAGAAGCGTGGTCACCGATGCGTCCTGCTGGGCGAGGTAGCCCGCGGTGCCCGAGGGCACTCCGTCGGGGTTCGAGTGCAGTCCCGAGATCGTCTGCGCGGCGATCGCGAGGTTGCCGTCTTCGGCACTGCCCCAGGCATAGACGATCGTGTTGACGCCCTCTTCGATCGCGACGTCCGCCGGGCCGATGACCGGGTCGGTCGTGCCCGTGAGTGCCACGGCGGCCGACACGGTTCCCGCGGGCAGGTCGAGCTTCGCCTCGTTCGGGTTCGTGAGGTTCTCGATCACGGGCGAGCCGCCGGCGAGGATGTCGACCGCGGGTGCCGCAGCCGTGTGACGCACCGTCAGCCTGCCCTGGCCGGGTGCCGTCTGCGAGATGTCGTTCGTGAACAGGTTGAGGCCGGGTTCGCCCGCTTCGGTCAGGTGGGCCACGGCGGTGTAATTCCCGCCCGCGTCGAGAGCGATCGTCGCGGGTCCGAGGATGGGAGCGCTCGCGTCTGCGGCATCGGGAGCGGTGAGGGCGACCTCATACGATCCGGCCGGCAGCTCGAGCGGACCGGCCAGGTCGCCGGGGGCGAAGTCGTCGAGGGTCAGCTCGCCGTTGACGTACACGTCGACCGGGGTGTCGGGGATCGCGTGCAACACGGAGAGCTGAGCCGCCTGGGTGGTGGCGGCGCCGGCCGGCAATGCCAGGCCGAGAGCGGTGATCATTCCGACGGCGAGGCCGGCGGCGACTGTCTTGCGCATCTGTTCCTCCTGTACCCGGACCGCCCTGTGCGGCCCTTCATAGGAGTTGTTCCCCAGGAACCCGGGTTTTGGATGCAGGTGGATGAAGATTCTTCTCAGAGCCTGTCGGCGATGACCTCGAACGTGCGCTCGGGATCCTCGAGCCGCGTCAGTCTGCCCGCGCGGCGCGCTTCGCCTCTTGGAAGACCCGGATCGCCTCGTACCTCTCGGCCGAGCGCGCCTGTCGCTTCTCGCGCTGCTCGATCTCGGCGACGGCGCGGTCGAACACTTCCTGGTTCGCCCTCGACGGCGCGTTCGTGCCCGAGATCTTGCGCACGAACTGCACGGCGGCCTCGTGGCACTCGTCGTCGGTCGCGGGCGGTGCGAGGTTGTTCAGCGGAATGATGTTGCGGCACATGCCTGCCAGGCTAGATCGCTGAGCGCCGGAGTCAAGAGGTGCGGCGGAGTCAGTCCGAGCCGCTGTCGAGGAAGACCGCGACGCGGTCGCCGTCGCCGTCGAGAACGAACTGCAATGCGGCGCCCTCGGGGTAGCGGTCGATCAGCTCGTCGGGAGCATCGCCGTCGATCGGCATCGCGAAGGTCGCCGTGAACGATCCGACGCTGCACGCCCCCCAGATCCGCCCGCTGACATACGACGATCCGTCGGGGTCCGCTTCCGGCGGCACGTCCTCCGTCGGGACGCCATTGAGGCAGCGATCCTCGGACGACCGATCCCCCGACTCCGAGACCCACCCGGGGGTCGCGAAGATCGTCAGGCCGTAGAACTCGACCGCCGCGACGTCCGCCTCCGCTCCGAACCACCCGGGCGGCACGGCTCCCGTGCGCGTCAGCTCGAGCGCCGCGATCTGCGGCGCGCCCGCGGCCGACGACACCGGAGGGATCGACGCGAACGCGTAAGTGATCATCGCTGCGAGCGCGGCAGCCATGATGACGGATGCCGCCCACAGCGGCGCCCGCCACCGCGCCAGGCGCCCAGGCTGCCGGGGCGCATCGGTCGGAGCATCACGTGCGATCGGCTCCTCCCACGTGGCTTCGTCGCCGAGCCGGTCGAGAAGGTCGCTGCTCTCTCGTGCGGCATCGGCCGAGGGATGCACGACGCGCAGCTCGGCGGCCTCGCCATCTGCTCCGGAGTCGGCGATCGCCGCGTGATCGCGGCCCCCGCGCCGGACAGCCGCTGCACTGCGTGAGGATTCGAGCTCCTCGAGCCGCCGGACCGCGGAGGGGTCGGTCGCGATGTCGGCATGAGGGCCGTACGCGCGAGCACGAAGCTCGCGCAGCTCTTCGTCGGCGGCGGCATCCATCTCGGGCATCGTCTCATGCCCTCCTCCCCGCGCACAGCAACGGGCGGGTGGAGGTGTGAATCGCCCTCCACCCGCCCGCTGGGTGTGTCAGTTCTTGAACGCGTCCTTGACGTTCTCGCCGGCCTTCTTCGCGTCGGCCTTGACCTGGTCCGCCTTGCCTTCGGCGGCGAGCTTGTCGTTGTCGGTCGCGTTGCCGATCGCTTCCTTCGCCTTGCCGGCGATGTCCTGAGCGGCGTTCTTGATCTTGTCGTCGAGTCCCATGAGGAGCTCCTTTCGTGAGGGTGATCGTTGACTGCGGGAGGATTCCCGCCGTCTTATCGCCGTTGCTCTTCGCGACCGACGATAAGTCTCTGCGTCAAGACAGTCGACGCTGGTCGTGGGCGAGACGCGCACGGAGCCCGGTGTGGATCGAGACGTAGGTCTCGGTGTCACGGCCGGTCAGGGTGGCGAGGTTGGTGAGAAGCCGGTCGATGTGATCGACGACCTCTCGCGGGTCCGTGTTCTGCCGCGGCGTGACCGACACGTGCAGCACCGGAGTGTTGCGGATGTCGTTCGCTGTGACCTGGGTCGAGAGGATCTCGTCCCTCGTCGCGAGCGAGTTCTTCACGGCATCCGACACGAAGGACTCGGTGACGGTGACCCGACCGAGCGGGTTCTGCGCACCGGTGGAGCGGAAGGCCGTCTTCGAGCGGCGTCCGGCGATGCTGGTGAGCGCGAGGATCAGCAGCACGACGACCACGAGGATCGCCACGACGGCGCCGATTCCGATCCACGAGAGGCTGCCGCCGGCGATGGCGGTGGCAGCGATCGCCTGGTCAAGCCAGGAGCGGGCGTTCTCACCGGCCGACGTCCAGATTTCCGTCGCGGTGGGCCAGCTCATGATCGCGATGCCGACGGCGCCGAGGGCCAGGAACAGCAGCCCGATGATCAGCAGCAGTACGCGGTTCAGCGCGCGGTTCGTGTTGTTCACAGCTCGTCCTCCTGCTCGGTGGGGCGCTCGATGCGCACCCGGGTACGGACGCTCCTGGTGAGTCGGTACGTCTGCAGCTCAGCTTCGGCGGCGGACTTCACCGCGCCCTTGTCGAGCGGGATGCCGGCGCCGGGGCGCACGGTGACGTCGACTCCGCGGTGGCCCACACCGACGGTGATGTTGTCACGGGCGAGGCCCGTCTCCTCAGACAGGCGTTGAGCGAGAGCGCTCGCGATCACGCCGTTGTCGACGACGACCGCCCGGTCGCCCGCTTCGAGGGTGTGCTTCGACAGGCGGCCCGGAGTGAGGGCGAGCACGAGGAAGACGATCCCGATGAGGGCGAGTACGACGCTACCGGCGATCACGAGGCCGGCGGGCTGCGCGGTGGGCAGACCCACCAGCCATCCGCCGGCGGCGGCGGGACCGAGCAGCAGCGCCGGCTGGGCGGCGAGGTTCAGCACGATCTCGAGCCCGATGTAGGCCAGGGCGAGGATGAGGAGGATGACCGCCACGAACATCGCCACGGTGCGCGGTGAATGCGTCTCGCGTCGGACGACGCGACGAAGAACCGGGGTGCTCATCGCACTCGTCTCCTCTCGGGGATGGTCGCACCGGTGATGGTGAGGTTGATGCGGGTGACGTCGCGTCCGAGGACATCGGTCAGGTTCCGCTGGAGCTGCTCCTGCAGCTGGCGGGCCCGATCGAGCACGGGGACGCTCTGGGAGATCGCGACGGTGTCGTCGAGATCCGGGACGGGAAGCGGTGTGGCGATGCGCACCGCGATCCCGCCGGGGTGTTCGGTCACGTCGACCTTCACGTCACCGCGAGGGACACCGATCAGGGTTGCGGACGCCTGTTCGGTGACCGTGCGGTAGACGCGTTCTTTCACGTCGACGCGACCAGGGACGGTGGCCTCGGTGGCGGCCCGCTCGGGGCCGCCACCGGCGGCGAGGTGCTGGTCGGCGCGCATCAGGAGGTACGCCGCCCGGTGAAGGCGTCCGCGAGGCCGCGGACGTCGAGCTTGCCGGAGGCGATCCGACCGATGAGCGCCCCGATGCCGGCGAACAGAGCCATGAGCAGGAAGCCCCAGAATCCGAACATCAGCGCAGCGAGGGCGAGGAGGGCACCGACGAGGGCGCCCGTGGTGGTGGGGGTCATGAGACGCGCGACTCCTCGTTCTCGTGGTTGTCGTCGCCGGGCACGTGGACGTCGTTGACCTCGACGTTGACCTCGACGACCTCGAGACCGACGAGGCGGCTGATCGCTCCGGCGACGGCGGCGCGGACGTTGTTCGCGACCTCCTGGATGGGAGCGGGGTACTCGACGACGATGGTCAGGTCTGCGGCGGCCTGCGTCTCGCCGACCTCGACCTTGACGCCCTGCGAGAGGTCGGTGGCGTTGACGGCGTCGCGGATGGCGCCGAAGGCGCGTGCTCCACCGCCACCGAGCGCGTACACGCCGGCGACCTCACGGGCGGCGATGCCGGCGACCTTGGCCACGACGCCGTCGGCGATCGTGGTCTTGCCCGCGGCATCCGAGTCAGCGGGGATCCGAGACGTCGAGAAGCTGGAGGAGCGGTCCACACGCGAGGTGGACGCTGCCGGCTTCGGCGCGGCGGAAGTCTGTGCCAGTTCCTTCTCAGCGGGGCTGGCGGGGGTGTTCTGGTCCTGAGTTGCCATGACTTTTCCTTCGTCTCACGGGGTGCCGGCTACGAGACCTGATGGCCTCACCGGGAGCGTGTCGGTCGCTCACAGATAGGACGTGCGAGGGTGCGCGTTCGTCACAAATTCGTCGCGAGGAGATCAGACCCGACGCCTCGACGTCGGCGGGATTCGCGCGAGGCATGGCCGCTGACGGTCTGGCCCACGCCGCCCTCGACCGCGAGGATGAGGGCATGAACCGAGACATCGCCACCGCACTGCTCGTCATCGATGCCCAGGAGTCCTTCCGTCAGCGGCCGGACGAGTGGGCGGCCACCGCCAACCCGGACGCGATCGACAACATCTCGCGGCTGGTCGATCACGCTCGCGAGATCGGCGACCAGGTCGTCTGGGTCACTCACTCAGAACCGGGCAGCGGCGGAGTGTTCGACCCGGTCAACGGCTTCCTCCGAGTGATCTCAGACCTCGATCCGCAGGGCGACGAGATCGCCGTGACGAAGACCACCGTCAACGCCTTCACGTCGACAGACCTCGAAGATCAGCTGCGGCAGCTCGGCGTCGGGCGCGTGGTCGTGTGCGGGATCCGCACGGAGCAGTGCTGCGAGACGACTGCTCGGATGGCGTCCGACCTGGGCTTCGCGGTCGAGTTCGTGACGGATGCCACGACGACCTCGGCGATCGAGGCGAATGACGGACTCGCGGCCATCTCGGGTGACGAGATCATGCGACGCACCGAGAGCATCCTCGCCGCGCGTGGATTCGCGACCGTCATCCGCACGTCCGATCGGGTCGGCATCTCCGCCTAGGTTGGAGGGCATGTCCCCCTCGCTCGCGCTCCCCGATCTCGCCGGCCGCACGATCCTCGTGACGGGGGCGAACGCGGGCATCGGCTACTGGTGCGCAGAGATCCTCGCCGGGCACGGCGCCAGGGTGCTGCTCGGATGCCGGTCGACCGAGCGGGCGGAGGTCGCGGCATCCTCGATCCGCGCGCACGCGCCCGGCGCCGACCTCGGAATCGTCCCGATCGATCTCGGCTCGCTCGTGAGCATCACCGCTGCCGCGGCCTCCATGGGCGAGCGCATCGATGCCGTGATCTGCAACGCCGGAGTGAAAGCAGCGGATCGCGGCGCCCGCACCGCTGATGGCCTCGACCTGATGGTGGGCACGAACTTCGTCGGGCACTTCGCCCTGATCGCCCAACTCGGCGACGTGCTCGCCGATGACGCCAGGGTCGTGGCGGTGGGTTCGCTGGCTCATCGCTTCGCGGAGATCGACCCCGCCACGCTCGCGCAGCCGTGGACCGGTCCGTCGCTGCGTCAGTACGGCCGGTCGAAAGCCGCGCTGATGGCCTTCGCGTTCGAGCTGAATCGGCGTTGGAGGGGCTCCGCACGGTCAGCGCTGTGCGCGCACCCGGGCTACGCGGTCGACCCGCTGACTCCGCACCGCGACGGCCTCGCCGCGGTGTCGACAGTGACGCGCGTCCTCGCCTCACTCAGCCGCCCGCTCGTGCAGGGCAAGGATGCCGGAGCCGCGCCCATCGTGCATGCGGCGGTCGCCGCCGACGCCACGGGCGGAGACTACTGGGGGCCCGGCGGGCTGCTGGAGTTCCGCGGGGCACCGAGACGCGTCGCCGCGAGCGCGCAGGTGCGCTCGGTCGATGTGGGGGCTGAGCTGTGGGCCGTCGCCGAGCACATGGCGGGCGTGCGGTTCAGGATCTGACGCTCGGCGCGTCGGTCAGTCGAGCTCCTGCAGGGTCGCGGTCATGTCTCCCCCGGCATCTCCGGTGTTGATCGTGCCCTTCGGCTCGAACAGGATCGCGTGCACCTCGTCCTCGGCCTTCGGGCAGTGCTCGACTCCTCGCGGCACGACGAACACGTCATTCGGGTTCAAGACCACGTCGCGATCGCGCAGCTGGATGGTCAGTCGGCCACTCACGACCATGAACAGCTCGTCGGTGTCGGGATGGGTGTGCCACACGAACTCGCCCTGCAGCTTGACCACCTTGACGTCGTAGTCGTTGATGCTCGTGAGGCGGTGCGGCTGCCAGTGCTCGGTGATCAGCGAGAGGGCGTCGTGCACGTTGCGAACATCACCTGTCATGGTCGAAAGCCTATCCACGCGGTCGTCGCATCGGCCTCAGTCGTCTTCGAGCACGTAGGCGCCGGATGCGTCGGTGAACAGCCCGGTCTGACCGGGCCGCGCCTTCCGCACGAAGTCGGCGACCCACGGGAAACGCGCGACGAACGAGTCGACCGACCACACTTCGTGGTTGGCGGAGTCGTTCATGTACGCCTCTGACTCGAGCCCGGTGACCGACTGCAGGTCGTGCCCGGTGAACGTGATCCATCGCGGCGGGTGCTCGGCATGCAGCTTCGAGAGGAAGACCGGTGCGTTGCCCTTCGGCCCCGGGGCAGCGACCACATCCTCACGCGTGACGTCGAGCAGCGCATCGACGGAGCCGGCAGCAGCGACCAGTGCCTCCCATCCCTGGGCCGACGCGAACGACGCCTCGGCGTCGGTCAGCATCCGGAGTGTGCGCACGTGGCCGACCACTGCGCCGTCATCGGACCGCACCTCGTCGAAGGATGCTCCCCAGCGCGACGGGCTGACCATGATCGCCGAGATGCGAGTGCCGGTGAGGAACGACTCGCTGTTGCGCCATGGGGCTCCGACCGGAGGCACCCGCCGATTCGCCGCGATGTCGTCGCAGACGATCCCGAGCGCGATCCGCGCCGCGCCCTGCTGGCCGTCTCTCACCTCGACGGCCAGCTCGACACGCTCGCCCGAGTCGGTGGGCATCAGGGAGACTCCCGATGTCATCACCGTGATGGGGCCGCCCGCCGGCCGCTTCTCGACCACGCGGATCGACCCGCCGATGCGGTCTTCCCACGCGATCGGGTCGGCCTGAAGCGAATCGAAGACGTGTCGAGGGAACTCCAGGCCATCGGTCATGGCCACAGTCTCACAGGCCCTCGACGAGGATCGCAAAACGGCAGCGGCCCTCGACGACGAAGGCGCTCCTAGGCTGGGCGCATGACCGGTGAATCGCGGGACGCCGCATCGAGACTGGTCGTGTTCCGCCGATTCGGCGGACCGGAGGTGCTCGAGATCGACTCGAGGCCGGTTCCTGTGCCGGGGCGCGACGAGGTGCGCGTCCGAGTCGCCGCTGCGGGAGTGAACCCGGTCGACTGGAAGCTGTTCAGCGGGCAGCCCCTGCACGATCCGTACGAACGATCACTCCCCTCCGGCAACGGGTACGACTTCTCGGGCGTCATCGACGAGGTCGGTGCTGACATCGAGCGGTGGGCCGTCGGCGACCGAGTCTTCGGAGGGCTGCGGTATCACGCGCAGGCCGACCACCTGGTGATAGATCCGGGTCTTCTCGTGCCGGTTCCGCGCGACCTCTCCCTCGTCGTCGCCGGTGCGCTCAACGTGGTCGGCCGCACGGCGGTCGCGAGCGTCCAGTCGCAGGACATCGGCCCTTCCGACGTGGTGCTCGTGAGCGGAGCGGCCGGCGGAGTCGGCATCCTGACCGCGCAGCTGTGCGCCGTGCGAGGCGCTCGCGTGCTCGGCACCGCGAGCTCGCACAATCACGAGCTGCTGCACCGACTCGGCATCGAGCCCCTCGCATACGGAGAGGGGCTCGCGGATGCCATCCGCGCCGCCGCCCCCGACGGGCTGACCGTCGTGCTCGACACCGTCGGCCACGGCACGGTCGATCTGTCCCTCGCGCTCGGCGTGCCGCCCGAGCGCATCAACACGGTCGCCGACTACGAGGCCCGCCAGCGGCATCCCGTGCGTGGAGTGGGAGGAGCAGCCGCAGGCGCGGCGGAGCTCGCCATGATCGCGGAACTGCTGGCCGACGGCACGATCGAGCTGCCGATCGACTCGGTGCATCCGCTCGAGAAGGTGCGCGACGCGTACGCCCGATCGATCGAGGGGCATGCCAGCGGCAAGATCGTCGTCGTGACCGGCCAGACGGCGGTCTAGGCGGCAGCGATCTCCCTGGCGGGGATCTCGTCGAGAGATCGGTACACGGGCAGGCCGCGCTCGAGGGCGATCTCGACGTCCTTGTCGGCGCCGGCGGAGTCGCCGGGCAGGCGGAGCACCGCGTCGCAATGCTGCAGCAGTCGGTGCGCGGTCTCGTACATGACGTCGCCCTCGGCGGCATCCGTCTCGTCCATCCCCCGGAGGATCGGCAGGGCTGCCCACTCCCCGATCATGGGCACGTGACCGAGGCGATGGATCGGCGCCGCCGCCTCTTCGAGTCGTTCGAGGTTGCGGGCGATCAGGGCGGGGTCACCGCCGGTGCCGGAGCGGTAGGGACCGGCGATGAGGATGAGGAGTGGAGTCGTCATGGAGAAGACTGTAACGTTAACCGTGCAAGAACGTGCAATTTCGCGAATGAACAAGATTTTGAGGAGTCGGATGCTGGGCGCACAGCGCAAGGACCACCTGCGAGAGATCCTGCGCAGGGACGGCCGTGTGGTGGCGAAGGATGTCGCCGCCGATCTGGGCGTCTCAGAGGACTCGATCCGCCGCGACCTCCGCGAGCTCGCCGACGCCGGTGAGATGGTGCGGGTCTACGGAGGTGCTCTGCCGATTCCGCCGGCCGACCGCCCCGTCGACCAGCGGGCATTGCTCGCCACCGAGAGCAAAGAGCGCGTCGCCCGTCGCGCCGTCGAGCTGATCACCCCGGCCTCGACGATCGTGCTGGACGCCGGCACCACGACTCTCGCGATGGCGCGCATGCTGCCGCGCGGCTCCGACCTGACCGTGATCACGCCCAGCCCGACGATCGCCCTCGCGGTCGCTGAGCACTCCGATGCCCGCATCGTGATCATCGGCGGTGAGCTCGCTCGCTTCTCGATGGTCGCCAGCGGCCCGCTCGCCATGGAGGCGGTGCAGCACCTCCATGCCGACATCTTCTTCCTCGGCGCGACCGGCATCGACCCGGTGCGCGGGCTGACCACCGGCAACCTCGACGACGCCGTCACCAAGCGCGCGATCGCCGCCCGCTGTGCGCAGGCCTACGTGCTCGGCAGCGAAGAGAAGATCGGGGCGACGTCGCGCCACCCCGTGCTCGACCTCGAGGCCGTCGCCGGTGTGGTCGTCGACCCCGTCGACTCGAACCCCGTGATCAGCGAGCTCGCAGAGCGTGTGGCCGTGCTGCGCTGAGCGCGCGTCAGCCGGGCACCTCGAGGCCGTCCTCGCTGAGCTCGCCGAGCCTCGGAATCCGCCTGAGGTCTTTTGAACTGACCATGACGACCACAGTCGCGATGGCAACCGTGGCTGAGAACACCAGGGGCACGAAAGGTCCGAAGTGATCGAAGAGAAGCCCTCCACCCAATGCACCCACCGGCATGAGCAGCATTCCCGGCACACCCGATGCCGCCGTGACCCTCCCCATCAACGGTGCAGGCGTGACGGTCACGGTGTACGCGCTGATCGCTGCGTTGAACGCCGGAAGCGGAAGCGCGGAAAGGAACAACACCACGACTGTGAGAGGCAGCGACGGATACGTGACTACGACCATTGCCTGCCCTAGCGCGAACGCAGCGAGCGCGGTGCCCCCGAGACGGCCAAGCCGGAACCGTGAAGAGGGGTTCCTGCCATCAGTGCGCCAGCGACGACACCGGCCCCGAACGCTGTCGCGAGAATTCCGATCGCAACAGGCGCTTCTCCACTCTTCTGGTAATACGCGATCAGCGTGAGCGGCAGGACGATGATCGGAAGGTTCGCGAGCCCGGCGACGATCGCTACGCCACGAAGCCCCGGCTGCCTCCAGACGAAGACGAACCCTTCCCGCAGTTGTGCGATGTATCCGCTCGGTGACGATTCGTATTCGGCTACTCGCGACGGCCGCGGTGTGAAGATACCCGCGACCACATTGAGAGCGACTTGAGTCCCAAGTGCCCACGCTCCACCCAGCGAATACAGCAGGCCTCCTATAGGTCCGCCGACAAGTCCGGCACCGGCCTCCCGCCCCTGCGAAACGGCAGCCGCCTGGCCGAGTTGACCACGAGGAACGATCACCTTGACCAGAGCCTGTTCGCTAGGTCCGTCAAGTCCCGACGCGGCTCCCGCGAGCGCCGCCCCCAGAATCAGGACCGGCAGCATTCCCGGCTCAGGGAAGAAGATCGCGAGCAGCGCGAGCGCCCACCCGGATGCCTGCGTGAACGACGACAGACGCAGGACGAGTGACGGTGAATGCCGATCCACTAGCGCGCCACCGAACGCCTGGGTGGCGATCAGAGCGGCATTCGACGCGAAGAGAACCAGACCAGCGAGAGTCGCGGATGCCGTCACCCCGAGGACGATAAGTGGCAACGCCACGTTTCCTATCGCCGACGACAGCTCGTTCGACACCTTCGCGACGACCAGCCGCTGAAACGCCCTGTTCCGACGCAAGGCGCTGCCCCGCTTGAGCTCGACCGTCTCACCCATGTGGGCACCCCTCAGGTACCTCGACCACGTACGAGTGACGGTAGTCGAACATGTTCTGGTGGAAGGCCCGACCGATAATCCTCCTCCTCGTGTCTCGTGGAATCACCACGGTAGGCACGGCCACAGCAGAGGTACCGACACCGCTCGCAGAAGTCGCGGTGCTATATCGGAATGCGATCCGAGACCCGGAATCAGGCAGCAGAACGCACCAGTCGCGGACGATATATGCCAACACGAACGCTCGAAGGGTCTTCACATCACTGAGCTGACGGCTCATCACGGCCGGGACAGATTCGGATAAATGCTGACGACACCCGCCATCACCGGTGCCGCCCCGGCGGGTCGTCCCCGATCTTCGAAATCGTGCCCGGCGCGGGCCACGCCGGAGCGGCGCGTCAGGTGATGGTCGCGGCCACGATCGTCGGGGTCATGACGGCCACCATCGCCGCGGTGATCGCGTCGTTGACGGCCTTGGCGACGGCATCCCCCGCCGGCGACCCCGCCGTGAGCTCTTCGATCCGCTTCTTGAGGTCGCGCGCCGACATTCCGCCGCATTCGTCGCGCAGGATCGCATGCGCGCAGTTGAGGTTCTGCAGGATGGAGAGCAGCGCCAGGTCGGCCTGCGTCGGGGAGCCCCTTCCGGCGAGCACGGCGGCGAGTCGGGCGCGCAGCATCTGCTCCGGTGCGGAGTCGGATTCGGGCGTGCGCGCCGCACCCCAGCCGAAGAACCCGCGCTCTCCGCGGATCAGGACGCCCTGTGCGATGAGCGACTCCACCACCACCTCGAGCGGATCGAGCTTGGGCCGCACCACGAGCGACTGCAGCCGCTTGCCGCGCAACGGCACGAGGCGCTGCAGCGTCGTGTCGAGGATCGGGTTGCCCGTCGGCTCGGTCGACACGATGTCGATGACGGGGTTCTTCTCGTCCGAGACCGAGATGCGTCCGTGCAGGGCGAGGTCGACGATGACGGCCGCAACCTCGCCATAGAGGCGGTTCACGCTCACCGGACTCTCGACGCGGCCATCAGGCCGGAGAAGCAGCAGATGGAGTTCTTCGACGATCAGCATGCATCCACGCTATGACGGCTCTGCGCGCGTCGGCATCCCCCGGACGGATGACTTCGGATGCCGAGCTCGATACCGCGTCCTGTCAACCCCGTCGCCGTGCAGGCGCCGAATCCATAGGTTTTCAGGATGACATCCGACACCGCCCAGACGCAGGAGGAGCCGACCCGGCTGCGTCGCGCCATCACCGGCCCCCTCCTGTTCGCCTTCATCCTGGGTGACGTTCTGGGCGCCGGAATCTACGCCCTGATGGGAGTGCTCTCCGAGAAGGTCGGTGGAATGCTGTGGGCTCCGCTGCTGCTCGCGCTCCTGCTCGCCCTGCTGACCGCGGGGTCGTACGCCGAACTCGTCACCAAGTACCCGCGCGCGGGCGGGGCGTCCGTGTTCGCCGAGCGCGCCTTCCGCAGCCCGGTCGTGTCCTTCCTCGTCGGATTCAGCATGCTCGCGGCTGGCGTGACGAGCGCCGCGGGTCTGGCGATCGCCTTCGCCGGCGACTACCTGGGCACCTTCTTCGACCTGCCGACGATCCCCGTCGCGATCGTCTTCCTCGCCATCGTCGGAGCGCTCAACGCCCGAGGCATCCGCGAGTCGCTCGGTGCGAATCTGGTGATGACCGCTGTCGAGTTGAGCGGTCTCGTGATCGTCATCGTCGTGGTGGGGGTGTTCGTGGCCGGTGGCGGCGGTGACGCCTCGCGGCTCACTCAGACACCGGAGGGGACTCCCGTGGCCATGGCCGTCCTCGCCGGGGCCGTGATCGCGTACTACTCGTTCGTCGGCTTCGAGACATCGGCGAACATGATCGAAGAGGTGAAGGACCCGCGGCGCACCTATCCACGCGCGCTCTTCGGTGCCCTCTTCACCGCCGGCGCGGTCTACGTGCTCGTCGGCGTCGCCAGCTCGATCGCGCTGCCGGCATCCGAGCTGCAGGAGTCGAGCGGGCCGCTGCTCTCGGTCGTGGAGGCGGCGGGCGCCAGCATCCCCTCGTGGCTGTTCAGCCTGATCGCCCTGATCGCCGTCGCCAACGGCGCCCTGCTGACCATGATCATGGTCAGCCGCCTGACCTACGGGATGGCGGAGCAGAACCTGCTGCCCCCGGTGCTCGGCCGCGTGCTGCCGAACCGCAAGACCCCCTGGGTGGCGATCCTCACCACGACCCTCGTCGCGATGGGCCTGACGCTGGTCGGCGACCTGGCTACGCTCGCCGAGACCGTCGTGCTGCTGCTGCTGTTCGTCTTCCTGAGCGTCAACGTCTCGGTGCTCGTGCTGCGACGCGACCGGGTCGAGCACGATCACTTCCGCATCTGGACCGTCATCCCGGTGCTGGGAATCGCGTCGTGCATCCTGCTGCTCACCCAGCAGCGCCCCATCGTCTGGCTCTTCGGTGCGATCCTGCTGGCCGTCGGCGGCGTGCTCTATCTGCTCGCCCGCTGGGGGCGGAACCGCACCCGCAAGCAGAGCCAGAGTGCAGACCCCTCATCCACCACCACGAAGGAGAACCATGAGCACGCCTGATCACACCCCCGAGGCCGACGACGCCATGACCAGCGAAGAGAAGCGACACGACCAGCTGACCTCGGCACCGGAGGCGACCGAGGCCGACGCCGCGCCCCGCATCGAGGTCTCCGAGCACGACGGCAACACCCGCATCGACATCGCCCCCGATGCTGCGGTGCGCCCCGGCCCCGGCCCCGGAGTCGAGATCGACGACGAACCCGAGCGGTAACAGTGCGGGGCGACAGCCCTCTCTCGCGGATATGCTGATATATCACAGATATCCCTGAACAGCAACCCCTGAGCGTATGCTGACATCGAGGTCGTGTCGTCGGCCTCGAGGTCGGTGACAGACGTCGTCACCATGATCGGGGGGATGCCGTGAGCCTCACCGCAGATCCGAGCACTGACACGAGGTCGGACGCCGAGCTGGCCGACGCGACTCGCAACGGCGACGCTCAGGCGTTCGCCGTGCTGTGGCAGAGGCACGCCGAGGCGGGACTCCGGGCGGCCCGCGCGGTGACGCGCTCGATCGACCCGGACGACCTGGTCAGCGAGGCCTTCACGAAGACCTTCAGCGCGATGCAGAACGGCGGCGGACCGACCGACGGCTTCCGCGCCTATCTGTACGCCGCCATCCGCAACGCCGCGGCGACGTGGGGCGGCAAGCAGAAGGACATCCCGATCGAGTTCATCGAGGAGATCCCCGACGAGGCACCCGACGCGATCGAGCAGCTGTCGGACAGAGCGATGCTCGCCGCCGCCTTCAAGAACCTGCCGGAGAACCACCGCACTCTGCTCTGGTATCTCGAGGTCGAGGGCATGAAGCCGCGAGAGATCGCGCCGCTGATGGGACTCACCCCGAACGCCGTCTCCGCCCTCGCCGTGCGTGCACGAGACGGCTTCCGTCACGCATGGCTCGACGCACTCATCGCCGACCCCTCCCGCCCTGAAGAGTGTCGCTGGGCCTGCGGACGGCTCGTGCGCCGCACCCGCCGCCCGGTCAGTCGACACGAGCGTCCGCGGCTCGAGACTCATCTCGAGGGCTGCGCGGGGTGCACGCTCATCGCTCGGGACATCGACACGGCCTCGTCGAAGCTGCGGGCGGTGCTTCTGCCCCTCGCGCTCGGCAGCGCCGGGGCCGCTGCGTTCGCGGCGCTCGAACCCGGCGCCGCGGCGAGCGCCGCTGTCGTCGGACCATCCGCAGTCCTGCGATCCCGGCGCGTTCTCACCCTCGGGGTCGCCGCGGGCAGTGCAGTCGCGCTCGCGGCGACCGTCGCGGTGGCGATCGCCGCTCCGTGGACGCAACCTGCGCCCGGCACCGGCCGCAGCGAAGCATCCGGACCGGTCGCCCACCCCGTCGACCCGATTCCCGGCACGCCATCCGCGACGCCGGTCGGCACCTCTCCGACGCCTCCTCCTGTGCCCCCGCTGGTTCCGGCGCCGGTGGAGCCCCCGCCTGAACCGGTCCTCGAGACCACGCCGCTGACCTCCACTGACCGAGCCGTTCCGGAGACGAAGAGTCCTCCCACTCCGGCTCCCCCCGCGGTGGACTCTCCGGCAGCGACTCCGCCGGCCCAGAAACCACCGGTCGAGACCCCTCCGCCCGAGAAGCCACCGGTCGAGATCCCCTACGCGTTCAGTCTCGAGCCGGCCGGCTGGGACACGAGCAACCCTCTTGCGGTCTCGGCGCACGGCACCGGCATCCCCGGCAGCACGGTCGCGATGCTCGACGAGCTGGGTGCAGTCCTCGCCGAGGTGCCGGTCGACGACGAGGGCATGTTCGGGATCTCGGTCGCGGGCGACGACCTCCGTCAGGGCATGACCCTCACCGCGCGACACACGTCCCCCACCGGTGACATCGACCTCAGCGAGCCGATGGGGCCCCTCGCGTTCCCTGTGCCCGTCATCTCCGGCGGGCCGTCGCGCATCCACCTCGACGGCGCGGATGCCGACGCAGACGGCGAGCGCGATGATGCGCTCGTCTCCCTCGAGGGAATCCCGGGCGGATGGGTGCAGGTGGCTGTCGACGGCGTCGTGAACCCGCACCTCATCGCCATCGACGAGGTGACCTCCGACGACTACATCCCCGACATCCACCTCGGGTTCCACCTGCTGACCCTGCGGTACGTCGACGTGGAGTCGGGCCTGATCGGCCCCGGCGCCGAGTACGCCGTCGTCGTCACCCCCGGTGGAAGATGACGACCTCCGGCCGAGTGGCTACAGCCAGCCCTTGCGCTTGAACGCCCAGTACAGACCGACGCCCATCCCCACCATGAGCGCGATCGCCATCGGGTAGCCGAGCGTCCAGTGCAGCTCGGGCATGTGGTCGAAGTTCATGCCGTAGACCGTGCCGACGAGAGTCGGCGCGAAGAGGATCGCCGCCCAGCCCGAGATCTTCTTCACCTCGTCGTTCTGACGGATGCTCAGCTCGGTCATCCGCCGCATCTCCTCGTTCTGCCGCCGCGCCACGATCGTCGACTCGACGGTCAGGGCGCTGTCGAGCACCGTGCGGAAAGTGTTCGCGCGCTCCGACACGCGCAGGGTGTGGTCGAGCACGTCGCGGAGATACCGCTGCAGCTCCTCGTCGACCTGGTACTTCGCCGACCCCCGCAGCAGCGAGTCGAGCATCCCCGCCAGAGGCTGCACCGCACGCTGGAAGTCGATCACCTCGCGACCGAGCTCGTAGATGCGCTGCGTGGCGTCCACCCCGTCTTCGAAGAGCTGGCTCTCGATCTCGTCGATGTCGTTCTCGAGGCCGGCCAGCACCGGTGCGTACTCGTCGACGACCTCGTCGAGGATCGCATAGAGCACGGCCTCAGGGCCGAGCTTCAGCAGCCCCGGGTCGTCTTCGAGGCGGCGCCGAACGCGCCCGAGGTCAGGCGACTCCGCGTGGCGGATGGTGACCACGAAGTCCGGCCCCACGAGCACGTGGATCTCCCCGAACTCGACCTCCTCCGCCTCATCCAGATACCGGGCGGAGCGGAGCACCATGAACAGCACCTCGCCGTAGCGCTCGAGCTTCGAGCGCTGGTGACCCGAGAGGGCATCTTCGACGACGAGCGCGTGGATGCCGAACTCGTCGGCCACCTCGCGGATCTCGGCCTCGCTCGGCCGATACAGGCCGATCCAGCTCATGCCCCCGCGTTCGCGCAGCACCTCGAAGGTCTCGCTGAGGCTCCGCGGATTCTGGGTGCGGATGCCGTCGACATAGATCGCGTTGTCGATGATCGCCATCGGCGTTCCTCCCTCGATCGGGGCCGCGGAGCGGTCGTGCGCCTCCGAGATCAGCCGGCGGGCGGTGCGACGCAGGCGATCGCGGAATCGGTGATCTCCTGGTGGTACTGCTCGGCCGTGAACGGCAGCCCGAACTCGGGGGCCGTCTCGCCTGCGGCTGCGGGAGCCTTCGATGCGATCGCGGCCAGCTCCCATGCCAGGAACATCGCGGTCAGCCCGCCGGTCGTCGAGTCGTTGAGCGACACCGCGACCGTGAAGCCGCTCTCGGGGTCGGAGAACGCCGACGTCTGGTACCCGGGGGTCCACCCCGACTGTCCGATCATCGAGCCGACGAGCAGGGCTCCTCCGGTGGCCTGGAACCACGAGGGCGCCTCGGGGCTCTGCGGCAACGGGGATCCGAAGCGATTCGGCTCATCCTTCGTCCGCAGCTTCTGTGCGGCCTCGGCCTGGGCGTAGCGGCCGAGGTCATCGATCGTCGACACGACGCCGGAGTCGGTGTAGCCGGTGCTCGACGACAGCGTGGTGATGTCGGTCGGAGCCGCGCAGTCGTATCCGCCTTCGACGGGCGTCAGGTAGTGCCCGTTCATGACCGGACCGGTCGAGGGCGCAGCCGCGGCCGGCGAGGGCAGCGACGTGGCGGCGAGACCGAGCGGCTCGGTCACGTACTCGGCGATCAGCTCGGATGCCGTGAGGCCCGACGCGCGCTCGAGGGCGAGGCCGAGCAGCAGGTAGCCGGCGTCCGAGTTCGTGTATGTCGTCTTCGGCGTCGCGCGCGGGGCGCCGAGGCCGTAGGAGGCGAGCTCGAGCGGCGCCCACACGCGCTCGGGGGTGGTGAACCACGAGGCCTGCGCGGTGGCCTCGGACGAGCCGACCCCGCTCGTGCTGTTGCACAGATCGAGGAGCGTGATGTCCTTCATGTCGGCGACGCCCGAGACGTACTCCGGCACGAGGTCGTCGAGTTCGACCACGCCCTCGTCTGCGAGGCCGTAGAGCACGTCGCACGTCATGAGCCGGGTCATGTCCGCGACACGGAAGGCCATGTCGGTGCTGATCTCCTCATCGGAGCCGGGGCCCTGCGTGCCGACGCCGGTGACCCAGCTGCCGCTCCAGGGAGCCCAGACGCCCACGACAGCGCCCGACGCCCCCGACGCGGCGAGCGCGTTGGCGACGGCCGCCTCCATGGCGGCGACGGTGTCGTCGGGCAGTGCGCCCTCGACCTGAGACGGCGGCTCGTAACTGAACTCCGGCTCGGCGGTGCAACCGGTGAGGAAGAGTCCGAGCGCGGCGACGCCGGCCGCTGCTGCGCGGAACGTGCGCGACGAGAGAAGCTGCATGAAAGGGGACCCCCGGAAGACGTGTCTCCCGAGTCTAGAACGCCGTTCCTGAAAGAAGGCATCGCCGGGGCCCCTTTAGGGTGATCAGCATGCCCCACATCTTCGAGGCCGACGTCGTCTCCGCCATCCTGCGCCACATGAACGGCGACCACACCGACGACAATCTGCTCATCACGCGCGCCTTCTCGGCCGTCGAGGACGACGAGATCACGGATGCCGTGATGACGGACCTCGATGGCGACGGCGGCGTCTGGAAGGTCACCCGCTCGGGGGTCGCCTCCGAGCTGCGCATCGCGTGGCCCTCGGGCTCGATCACCGAGCGCCCGGCTGTGCGCCGCGAGGTCGTCGCACTCTACGATCTCGCGTGCGAGAAGCTCGGGGTCGAGCCGCGTCCGCACGCATGACGCTCTGAGATATCGGGCTATCGCTCCAGGTTAGGCAACCCTTACACTGGGCACATGTCCGAGATCCTCTCCTTCTCCGCAGCCCTCCGTGAGCGCTCCTCCGGTTCGCACTCGCGCAGCGAGGGGGCGGGCTTCATGTCCGACCTGCTCAAGGGCGAAGGCTCGCGTGAGGACTACATCGCGCTCGTCGCACAGCACTACTTCATCTACGAGGCCCTCGAAGGCGCGGGAGAGCGCATGCGCCGCGACCCCGTGGCATCCGTCTTCCTCAGCGACAAGCTGACCCGTCTTCCTGCACTGGAGGCCGACCTCGAGTTCCTGCTCGGCGCCGGCTGGCGCGACGAGATCGTCGCTCTCCCCACCACGCAGCGCTACGTCGAGCGCATCCGTCAGGTCGGCGCGACCTGGGCCGGAGGCTTCGTCGCGCACCACTACACCCGCTACCTCGGCGACCTGTCCGGTGGCATCTTCATCGGACGAGTGATGGCGCGCCGCTTCGGCTTCGAGACCAACGGCATCGGCTTCTACCTGTTCGACGACATCGCCGACCCCGCGGCCTTCAAGGACGTCTACCGCGAGCAGCTCGACGCAGCGCCGTGGGACGACGCCGAGCGCGAGCGCGTGATCGACGAGGTGCTTCTCGCCTACCGCTTCAACACCGAGCTGTTCGAAGACCTCGACCGCGCACGCGTCGCCGCCTGAATCGCCTCAGCCCCTGCCGACCTCGGGGGTGGATGCCGCGAGCCATGCGTCGCGCATGAAGCGGCGCACGTCCTCGTCGACCCGGATGTCGCTCGGGCGCAGCGCCCTCGACAGGTAGAGCCCGTCGAGCGACGTGAGTCGCGACAGCGCCACGTAGGTCTGCCCCGGTGCGAAGGCACCGGACCCGAGGTCGATGATGGCGCGGTCGTAGGTCTTGCCCTGCGACTTGTGGATCGTGACCGCCCAGGCCAGACGCAGCGGGAACTGGGTGAACTCCGCGACGACGTCTCGGGAGAGCTTCTTCGTGCTCGGTTCGTACGAATAGCGGAAGCGTTCCCACACGGCCGGCTCGACGTCGACCTCGTCTCCGTCGATCTCGACGCGCACGGTCTCGCCGAGGATCCGGACGACCGTGCCGATCGTGCCGTTCACCCACCGCGGCGGCTCCCCCGACATAGAGGTGTCGTTGCGGAGGAACATCACCTGCGCGCCGATCTTCAGCTTGAGCTCCGACTCGGCGGGCAGCGACGCCTCCCCCCTGCCGAACTCGCCGCTCACCTCGGCCTTCGCCGTCTGCTCCTTGCCGGGAAGCGCCGCGAGATGCCGGCTGTTGATCGTGTTCACGATGTCGTTGCGCGTGGCGAGCGTGATCATCGGCACCTCGCCCGGTTCCGGGTCGGGGGGTGTGCGTGCGCCCTGCGCGTTCAGCACCCCGGCGATCTCGGCGGTGACCCGGCCGTACCGCACCGCGTTCAGCATGGCCTTGAAACCGTCATCCGACTGCCGGTGGATCTGCACGAGCTCGCGCACATGCAGCTCGGCGCGGGTGTCCACGGCGAAGAGTCCCTCTTCCTCCGGATCCTCCCCGCCGGCAGCGCCGGCCCACACCTTGGCGTCGAAGAACCAGAACGAGCGGTAGTGGTCCTTCACGTACCGCAGCTCGTCGCCCCGCGGGGGCACGGGAGCCAGCTGATACGGATCGCCGAACATCACGATCTGCACGCCGCCGAACGGGATGCCGCGCTTGCCCCGCGCCTGCCGGAGGGAGCGGTCGATCGCGTCCATGAGGTCAGCGTTGACCATCGAGATCTCGTCGATCACGAGCGTCTCGATCGCGTTGAGGATGCGTCGTGTGTTGTCGTTCTGATCGATGTCCGAGTCGCCGATCAGACCGATCGGCAGCCGGAACAGCGAGTGGATCGTCTGACCCTCGACGTTCAGTGCGGCGACACCGGTGGGAGCGCAGATCGCGATCTGCTTCTTGGTGTTCCACGAGAAGTACTGCAGCAGGGTCGACTTGCCTGTGCCCGCTCGGCCGGTGATGAAGACATGCTCGCTGGTGTCCTCGATCAGCCGGAACAGCTCTTGCTGCTCTTCGGACAGGGCGGGAAGCGACACGGTTCTCTCACACGGCTGGAGGCGGGAGTGCACGTTGAGATCGTGCCTCCCCATGCTACGTGGCGCCGCCGCCCGGCATCCGACGGACACAGCGATCACCGCCGACGCACAGCGACCCACGCTCGGCTCCGTCCCAGGCCGCGCTCCTAGACTGACGCCATGCAGCAGGTCGAGACGAAGGCGCCCCGGCGCTCCCGCCTCGCTGCCGATCTCGCGCTGCTTGCAGTGGTCGGCCTGGTGCTCGTCGCCGCTCTCGGCGCAGGCGGGGCCACTCTCTACCAGCAGTTCTACGGCCCGTCGGCGTTCGTCGTGCGGTATCTCGATCTGCTCTCCGAAGGCCGCGCGGCAGATGCCCTCCGCGTGCCGGGCGTCGCGATCGATCGCGAGACGCTCGAGGTCGCCGGCATCGGAGCCACGGCGTCAGAGGCTCTGCTGCGGCACTCGGCCCTCGCCCCGCTCACCGACGTGGAGGTGCTGTCGGAGAAGCAGGACGACGCAGGCAAGACCGAGGTGACCGTCTCCTTCTCGGCGAGCGGACACGCCGGCACGACCACCTTCACGGTCGAGCAGGACGGCTGGGCGGGCGTCACCCCGAACTGGCGCTTCACGACGAGCCCTCTCGCCGTGGTCGAGCTCACGCTGCGCGGCGCCGATCAGTTCGCCGTCAACGGCTTCGAGATGGACCGCCGCCAGGTGTCGGCTGCGGGCGCGCAGGCCGCTCCGCTCGATCCCCTGCCGCTGCTGGTCTTCACGCCGGGGCTGTACTCGGTCACCGTCGACACGGCGATCGCCGACTCCGACGGTGTCGGCGTCCTCGCAGACACCCCGCTCGCCACCACCCCCATCGACGTGCAGACCGAACCCACCCCCGAATTCGTCGCGGTGGTGCAGCAGCGTGTCGAGGAGTTCCTCACGGGGTGCACCGCTCAAGAGGTGCTGCAGCCGACCGCCTGCCCGTTCGGCCTCGAGGTGTACAACCGCCTCGCGTCACTGCCGAAGTGGTCGATCACGGCTCAGCCCCAGGTCAGCGTCGTGCCTGACGGCGGGCACTGGAAGATCCCTCCGACCGATGCGGTCGCACACGTCGACGTCGAGATCAGGTCACTCTTCGACGGCTCGGTTCAGGAGGTCTCGGAAGACGTGCCGTTCCAGGTCAACGGGTCGATCACGATCCTGCCGGACGGCAAGGTGTCGATCCGCGTCGGATCTCCCGGCGAGGAGCCGACGGGCTGATCCGCCCGCCCGCGGCAGTGCGGGCGCAGGGTCAGCGTGCTTCGCGCTCGGCCTGACGCAGGTCGCGCTCGGCGAGGGCCGCGAGCCTCTCGTTGTACTCCTCGAGCTCGGCCTCGCCCGTGCGGTCGGCATGACGGTCGCGACGCTTCTGCAGCTTCGTGTCGCTGCGGCTCCACTGGATCGCCACCGTGATCGCGAGGATCAGGGTCGGGATCTCACCGATCGACCATGCGATGCCGCCGCCGATGTACTGGTCTTCGAGCGGCGACGGGCCCCAGGTGCGCCCCATCGACCCGAACCAGTCGGCGACCATCAGCCCCTCCTGCATCATGATCGCGACGCCGAAGAAGGCGTGCATGGCCATGATCGCGATCAGGGTGATGAGGCGCCCCGGGTAGGGCAGACGGTACGGCACGGGGTCGGCGCCGACCAGGCTCAGCACGAAGAGATATCCGGAGATGAGGAAGTGCGCGACCATCCACTCGTGGCCGAGGTGCTCGAACATCGACCAGCGCACGAGGTCGGTGAAGTAGAAGGCCCACAGCGACAGGATGAAGATGCCCGCCGCGACGAACGGGTGGGTGACGACCTTCGAGAACGGCGAGTGCACCGCCCACATGATCCATTCGCGGCCGCCGCGGGTGCCGTCGTCGCGCTTGTGGATCGCACGGAGGGCCAGGGTGACCGGCGCCCCCGAGACCAGCAGCAGCGGGATCGCCATCGACAGCATCATGTGCCCCAGCATGTGCACGCTGAAGAGATACTCCTGATAGGCGTTGATCGGGCCACCCGTGACCCACAGCAGCATCAGCATGCCCAGCACCCAGAACACGGTGCGATGGATCGGCCAGCGGTCGCCCCGCAGGCGCAGACGGCGCACCCCTGCGAGATAGAAGAAGAGGCCGAAGCCGGCGGCCACCAGCCAGAGCACGTCGATGTCCCACGCCGTGAACCACCGGTCGATCGTGAACTCGGGGGGCAGGGGCGAACGGGTGAGGTTCTCCGCAGGCGTCTGCACGAACGCGGCTTCCTCGCCGGTGGGCGGAGGAGTGCGCGCGAGCGCGGCGGCCGCACCCGAGGCGAGACCCATCAGCGCGACCTCGCACAGCACCAGCATCCAGAACCAGCGCGCTGCTCCAGCGCCCTCGAGACGAGGGATCAGGCGGATGCGGTACCAGGCACCGAGCAGGCCCATGCCGACCAGGAGCACGACCTTCGCGAGGAGGATCGTGCCGTAGGGCGTCCAGAGCTGTGAGATGTCGCCGAAGGAGACGATGGAACGCGCCAGGCCCGAGATCGCGACGACGGCGAAGGCGGCGATCGCGAGACTCGAGTAGCGGCCGACCAGCCGCGCGGTTCCCACGCCGGAGCGGTCGCGCAGGATCACGACCAGCAGCAGACCGCCGAGCCACACCGCCGCGCCGATCGTGTGCAGCAGGATCGAGTTCACGGCGATGTTGTGGCCCGCGAGCTCACCCGAGTGACCCTGGGTCGCCAGCGGGAGGAAGGAGGCGGCGGCGAGGATCGCCGTGATCAGGGTGGGCGTCCACGTGCGCCACGCGAAGGCGAGCACGGTGATCACCGAGCCCATGATCGTGGTGATCAGCCACGACTGACCGAGCGGCAGCTGCAGCAGGAAGCGCCCGAGCTGCTCGCCGAACTCGCGCTCGGCGCTCAGCTGCGGGTTGAAGGCCGCCATGAACGTGAAGAATCCGCTGATGCCCGCGGTGACCGTGAAGACGGCCGCGCCCGCTGATGCCGTGTTGAGGGCGGTGTCGAACGACTTCTCCTCGCTGCGCAGCGCGAACAGCGCCAGCACGAGGGATCCCAGCATCGCCGCAGCCGCGATGTTCATGACGAGCTTGACGATGGGGGTGGCCCAGCGCACGAACGGACCCGGATCCTGCAGCAGCAGCGGCGCCGCGCCCCCGCCGATCACGAGGGCGATGAGCACGCCGATCAATCCGGTCGCGAGCAGGATTCCGACTCCGGCCGCGCGATACGCGGAGCGGCTCGGGGTCTGCACGGCGCGGGCACTCACCCCTCAAGCCTAAGCCGCGGATTCGGGGTGGGAGCACGAAGGCCGCCCCCGACGGATCGGGAGCGGCCTTCGAAGAGGTGCAGTCTTACTTGACGGCAGCCTTGAGCTTGGAACCAGCGGTCACCTTGACGCGGTGGCCGGCCGGGATCTTGATCTCGGCACCGGTCTGCGGGTTGCGGCCCGTGCGAGCTGCGGTTGCGACCTGCTCGAACGAGATCCAGCCCGGGATCGAGACCTTGCTGCCCTTGGCAACAGCGTCGGAGACCGAGGAGAACAGCGCGTCGAGGACACCCGAGACGGTGGCCTGGCTCTGGCCGGTGGCAGAAGCGATGCTCGCGACGAGCTCGGTCTTGGTGATGGACTTGTCAGCCATGTCATCCTCCAGCGACGAGGTTCCCGTCGCATCGTTGGTGTTCGAAGGGCGACTGCCCTCCGTTGGTCGAGTGACCGCCTTGAATGTACCAACCACCACCCACATTTCCGCGTCATTTCGCGGGTTTTGGGGTTTTCGGCGGCGTGTCGTGGTGCAGAAGTGACGAAAGTGACCCCTGTGGTGCCCTGTTCGGCAGCCGAACACCGCCGTTCCGCGGCCCGCAGCGGGCTGCGACGGGCCGGCCTCGTCGACTCCGCACTGCGCTCCGGGAGGAGTCCGTACCGTCGACTTCGCGCTGCGCTTCGGGAGGAGGACTGCGCTTCGGGAGGAGAGATCTGCTGAGCCTCTCCTCCCGAAGCGCAGCGTTCCTCCCGAGGCGCAGTCCCGAGGGATGCGCACAGTCTCGAGGCGCAGTCCCGAGGGATACGCACAGTCCCGAGGCGCACTCCTGACGGATGCTCAGTCCCGAGGTGCAGTCCCGAGAGATGCGCGCATTAGCGCGGGCGGTGGGACTCGACGACCGAGCGGGCGGTGCGCGCGAATGCCGGGGTGACGCGCTCGTCTCCGTCGAGGTAGCCGCCGACGAGCGCTGCATCGCGCAGCAGGACGAGGGATGCTGCGACATCGGCGGGGCTCTCGAGGCCGGCCTGCTCGGCGACGGCCTGCAGGGTGGAGCGGAACCATTCGCGGTGCTCGTCGATCAGTCGTCGCACGGCGCCGTCGGCATCCGGATACTCCGCGGCCGCGTTGATGAACGGGCAGCCGCGCGTGTGCCTGAGGCGGATGTCGGCGGCGATGCCCTCGATCACCGCGTCGACCAGCTGAGCCGGATCCGTGACCTCCGCCCCTGCCTGGGCGAACAGCCCCCGAAGCATCTCGTCTTCGTTGCGCAGGTACGCGAGGACCAGGTTCTCCTTGCCACCGAACTGGTTGTAGAGCGTCGCCCTGGTGACCGCGGCCTCGTCGATGATGCGGTCGACCCCCACGGCATGGATCCCCTCTTCGTAGAAGAGCCTGGTGGCGCTGTCGATCAATCGGGTGCGCGCGGCGCTCGGACGCTTCGGGGTCGGCGTCGGAGTCTTCGCCGGAGCCGGGGTGGGAGTCGTGGTCTTCATGGTGATCCCTCTCATCGTGTCATCCGAAAGCGACTTTCGGGAATAGGTTGCAGTAGATAGAACGTTCGGTCTACTATCAGCGTAACGCATCCGCACCGGGCGGGAGCAGAAACAGGAGAAGAGACCATGAACAGCACCGAGAAGACCCCGATCGTCCTGATCCACGGACTCTGGATGACGCCGAAGAGCTGGAACACCTGGGCCGAGCGCTTCCGCGCACAGGGTCACGAGGTGATCATTCCGGGCTGGCCCGGCATCGACGACCGCTCCGTCGAGGACATCCGCCGCGATCCGTCCGCGCTCAAGGGCATCGGCCTGAAGCAGATCGCCGACAACTACGAGCGCATCATCAGAGCGCTCCCGGTGAAGCCGATCATCATGGGCCACTCGTTCGGCGGCGTGATCACGCAGATGCTGGCAGACCGCGGCCTCGGTGCCGCCTACGTCGGCGTCGCCCCCGGACAGACCGCCGGCGTCACCGCACTTCCCCTCTCGACCCTCTGGACAGGAACGCCGATCCTCTCGAACCCGTTCGGCCGCAACGGCGCCAAGCCGCTCTCCAAGCGCCACTTCCACTTCACATTCGGCAACGACCTGTCGCGCGCGGCATCCGACGCGCTCTGGGAGGAGTATGCCGTGAACTCCTACAACCGGGTCTTCTTCGAGGGCGTGACTTCGGTGCTCAACGAGAAGCGGGGCGTCACGCACGTCGACTACGCTCGTGCCGACCGCGCTCCGCTGCTCGTCATCACCGGCGAGATCGACCACGTCGTGCCGCCCGCCATCGGCCGCGCGATCGTCAAGAAGTACCGGTCGAGCGGCAGCCCCGCGGTCGTCGAGTACAAGGAGTACGCCGGCCGCACCCACCGCCTCGTCAGCCAGGACGGCTGGGAAGAGATCGCCGACTACGCACTGACCTGGGCGGTGGCGCACGCGACAGCATCCGCCGCCTGATGTCGGGCTCGTGCAGGGGTGGGCCCTTCGCGACGGGGCCGGCCGCGGCGCTCTCGCCCCACCTCGGGCAGCGCCCCGGGAGGAGAACTGCGCTTCGGGAGGAGAGATCTGCGGATTCTCTCCTCCCGAAGCGCAGTCTTCCTCCCGAGGGATGCAGCAGCGACAGGGATGCGGATCATTCACTCCGCGACGTGCAGTCGCTGCCCGATCGCGGTCAAGATCACCTGTTGCACCTGCGCCCATCGGCTCGTCAGATGGTCGTAGCCGATGCGGATGACGTGATAGCCGTGCAGCTTCAGAAGAGCGTCGTGGGCGATGTCGCTCGTCCGCTGTTCACCGACATGATGGCCGCCGTCGATCTGAATGACCAGTCGCTCACCGATGACGAAGTCGACCCGATGGCCGAGTATCCAGACCTGCGGCACGACGGGGATCCCCAGCCATCTCAGCCGCACCTGGAAGATGCTCTCGGTACCGGAATCGGCGAACTGCCGCGCGTCCGCGAGCAGACGTCGAGCAGTGGGCGGAAGCGGAGCCCGCTCGAGGATGCCGGGGGCGATGAGATTCTGACGCATGGCCGACTCCCAGGTTGCGAGCGCGCTCTCATACGGCTGGCACCCCGCGATCAGGATCAGCGCGTTCTCGAGGGAGTCCTCGCGCGAGTCCGGATCCCGCGGGAACACCGGTTCGTTCCAATGCACCGTGCCGCGGGACACCTTCACATGGCCCGATCGCGCCGGCGCAGCGACGTGCGGCTGTGAGTCGCCGAGCACCCACACCCCTTTCCGCGACGCGAGCGTGACGCAAGTCAGGAACACTCCGCGGCGGGCAGCCGCGAGAAGCATCGGGTCGGCATCCGGCAGCGCGACCCACCCTCGGCGAACAGCGATGACGTCACCTCTCTGGACCGACGATCGGAGCACGTGCCTGCTGACCCCGAGCCGTCTCAGGGTCTCGGTGCGGGCCACGCCGTCGCGCTGCGTCAGCGCCTGTCTGGGGTTCACCCGTCGAGGATCACTCACGCTCGCATCCGCGATCGACACGGCATCCACGATTCGTGCCCCGCCGCCTCAGATCCCCATCCGTGCAGAAGAGGTCACGCCGCCCTCGACCCCTGCCCCGTGCGTCGTAAAGCCCGACCATTCGACGGCACCTCGCGGCAGTCCACGGCCCACACGTGCGCACACGGCCCACTCACCCCCCACGCCCCCACACGTGAACATCCGTCGGGAGGAGGACTGCGCTTCGGGAGGAGGAATTGTCGAGATAGCTCCTCCCGAAGCGCAGATCTCCTCCCGAAGCGCAGAGGAGACCGAACCGAGTGAGGCGATGCCGGGGCGAAAGAGCGGATGCCGGGGCGAAGCCCCCAGGCACGCGAAAGGGGCGAGGATCCGAAGATCCTCGCCCCTTCAGGCTTGTCTGCTGAGACTTACCAGCTCGACTTGGTGACACCGGGCAGCTCGCCACGGTGTGCCATGTCACGGAAGCGGACGCGCGAGACGCCGAACTTCGTGAGGACACCGCGGGGGCGGCCGTCGATGACGTCGCGCGAACGCACGCGAGCCGGCGACGCGTTGCGCGGCAGCTTCTGCAGGCCGACGCGTGCGGCCTCGCGGGCCTCGTCGGTGGCGTTCGGGTCGACGAGGGTCTTCTTCAGCTCGGCGCGACGCTCTGCGTAACGCTCGACGATGACCTTGCGCTGCTCGTTGCGAGCGATCTTGCTCTTCTTAGCCATTGATCAACGCTCCTCTCGGAATTCGACGTGCTGACGGATGACCGGGTCGTACTTCTTGAGCACGAGGCGGTCGGGGGTGTTGCGGCGGTTCTTCTTGGTCACGTACGTGTAGCCCGTACCTGCCGTCGAACGCAGCTTGATGATCGGACGTACGTCCTGAGCCTTCTTGGCCATTAGAGCTTCACACCCTTCGCCTGGAGGTCCTTGACCACGTTCTCGATGCCGCGGACATCGATCACCTTGATGCCCTTGGCGGACACGTTGAGCGTGATCTTACGACCGAGCGACGCGACGAAATAGGTCTTCTTCTGCACGTTCGGGTCGAAGCGGCGCTTCGTCCGGCGGTGCGAGTGCGAGACGTTGTGACCGAAGCCGGGAACAGCTCCTGTCACCTGGCACACTGCTGCCATGATGTGACTCCTTCTATACCGTGAGGCCGGACGGCCTCACCCAAGATCCCTTGTCTGCGCGCCACCCCGCAGCGCCGATCTCTCGGCAGAAGAAGGGGAAGCACGCGAACTACGCACAGGAGTGTGCGCAGACAAAGAGTCAGTTTAGCACGGTCCGTTCCGTCACACTCGCACGGCCTCGAGCAGCAGCGCCGCCCCCGGAGCGAGCAGCGGCAGCGGCACCCCCACCGATCCGAGCAGCGAACCCGACGCCTCGATGCCGGCCCCCAGCCACGCGGGGTCCGAGATCTGATGGCGCGACACCGATCCGAGCTCCTCGCGCACCCGCAGCCGGTATCGCTCCCCCGCCTGAAGCCCCGGGATCCGAGTGCGCGGCGTGAACCCGTCGACCGAGGCGCCCAGACGCACCCACGCGAACACGCCCCGCGAGCCGTCACCGGCGACGACGCCGTGCAGCAGCGTCTCGTCGTCGACCTCGTCGCTGCGCACCGTGACGCCCGAGTGCAGCAGCGGCCGCAGCTCGCGATAGAGGGCGGTCCACCGCGACAGCATCTCGCGCTCCTCCGACGTGCACCGGGTGATGTCCCACTCGATGCCGGCGTGCCCGAACAGCGCGGTCGTCATTCGGAACGGCAGGGATGCCGCGCGGTGCGTCGTCTCGGCGATCGGCGGGCCCACGTGCGAGCCGACGAGCTCGGGCGGCACGAGCGTGCCGGTCCAGCGCTGGATGCGCTGCCGTTCGATCGGGTCGTTCGAGTCCGACGCCCACACGCGCTGCGTGCGCTGCAGCACGCCGAGGTCGACGCGGGCGCCACCGCTCGCGCACGACTCGATCTCCACCGACGGATGCCGTTCGCGCAGCGCATCGAGCAGGGCGTAGAACGCGGTGGTCTGCGCGTGCACCGACGCGCGGCCGGTGCGCGGCGACACCGCGGCGTGCAGGTCGCGGTTGTGATCCCACTTGATGAAGTCGATGCCGACCTCGGCGACCAGAGCGTCGATGCGCTCGAAGAGGTAGGCGGCGGCATCGGGGTTCGAGAGGTCGAGCACCTTCTGGTGCCGCCAGGTCGAGGAGTCGGGCGACGCCTGAAGCACCCAGTCCGGATGCCGTTCGGCGAGGTCCGACACCGGATTCACCATCTCCGGCTCGAACCAGAGGCCGAACTGCATCCCGAGCCCGTGCACGTGATCGGCGAGGGGGCGCAGTCCGTCGGGCCATTTCGCGTCGTCGATGAACCAGTCGCCGAGCCCCGAGCGGTCGTCGGGGCGCCCGCGGAACCAGCCGTCATCGAGCACGAACCGCTCCACCCCGACCGATGCCGCGGCCTCTGCGAGCTCGACGATCTTCGCCGGGTCGTGGTCGAAGTACACGGCCTCCCATGTGTTCAGCACGAGGGGGCGCGGCGTGGTCGGGTGCGCGGCGAACGAACGCACCGCCTGGTGCAGTCGGGCAGACACCGAGTCGAGTCCGCTCTCGCCATAGGTGAGGAACACCTGCGGCGACACGTAGGTCTCCCCCGCCCCCAGCCGGATCTCGCCCGGCAGCAGCAGCTCACCTCCGCCGAGCACAGCCCCGTGCACACCTGCGCCCTCGGGCAGCCTCTCGACGCCGACTTCGAGGTCGCCACTCCATGCGACGTGCGCGGTCCACAGCTCGCCGCGTCGGAAGTCGAACCCGTCGGTGCCGACCGCGGTCAGGTAGGGAGCATCGTGTCCGCCGCGGCCTCGACGCACCTGTCGCAGATGCGCCCCGTGCCGCAGCTCGCCCCGCTGCGGGTGCCGCTCGCCGGTCCAGCGACCCGTGTGGTCGAGCACCTCGGTCGCATGGGCGGGAATCGGGAGCAGGATGCGGGCCGCGAGCAGATCCAGCGGTTCGACGCCGTCGGCGGTGCTCGTGACCGACACCTGGCCGGTCAGCACGCCCCCGGCATCCAACGCGAGGTCGAGCACGACCGTGACCCCGGCCCCGGCATCCGAGAACTCTGCCCGCACCGACGTCGCCGTCGACTCCCACCCGACACACCGCAGCAGCGGCGCGCTGTGCAGACCGCCGCGATGCCACGCGAGTGCCGGTGCGCCCGACCACCCGTCGGCCTCGACGGCGAGCAGCGGGAAGACCCGGGGGGCGTCGAACGAGCTGAACGTCACCGAGCCGGTCGATGACCCGGCGAGCGCCTCGAGGTCGGCGGGATCGAGCGCCGCGCCCCAGTGCAGCAGGCGCGCAGTGGTCGTGTCGATCACGACGCTGACGCCGCCGGAGGTCAGGTGGACGAGTGCGCTCATTGCCGCTCCAGACGGGTCGCAGACGAAACAGGAGGCCCGCCCGTGAGCATACGGGCGGGCCTCCGGAGGGTCTTACTCCTTGACGGGGATCGACGCGGCCTTGAGCGCGTCGACGGTCGCCGTCTGACCCTTCTCGATCGCGTCGAGCAGCGTTCCGCTGCCCGAGACCGCGGCCTTGAACCCGTCGGACACGTCCGAGTAGGTCTGGGTCATGGTCGGGCCCCACGCGAAGTCGGGCGAGACCTGGGTGGCGGCGTCGGCGAAGACGTCATAGATCTTCTGGCCGCCGTAGAACTCGACGCCCTCGGCGTAGACCGGAAGGTCGAGTCCTGCGGTGGTGGCCGGGTAGAGGTTGGCCGCTTCGGCGAGCGCGGTCAGCGCCTCATCGGACGTGTTCAGCCACAGCGCGAACTTCGTCGCCTCGTAGAGGTGCTCGCTGCCCTTGAGCACGGCGGTCGAGGATCCACCCCAGTTGCCGGCGGATGATCCGCCCTCCTCCCACTGCGGGAGCGGTGCGACGGCCCAGTTGCCCGCGGTGTCGGGTGCGCCGCTCGAGATCGAGTTGGCGCCCCAGACGGCGGAGTTCCAGGTCCAGACCTGACCGGAGTTGTAGGCGTTGTTCCACTCGTCGGTCCACGCGGGAACCGTCGCGACCAGGTCGTCGTCGAGCATGCTCTGCCAGTAGTCGGCGACCGTGGTGGTGGCGTCGTCTGCGAGCGAGACCGTCCAGCCCTCGTCGTCGCTCGAGAACCACTGCGCGCCGTCCTGCCAGGCGAAGCCGGCGAACTGGTTGATGTCGGACTGCGAGAAGTTGGTGATGTAGCCGCCCAGTTCGCGGATCTTGACCGCGGCCTCGCGATACTCGTCCCACGTGGTGGGGATCTCGATGCCGTTCTGCTCGAACAGGTCGGCGCGGTAGAACAGCCCCATGGGGCCGGTGTCCTGCGGCACGCCGTAGACGCCCTCGGTGCCGAGAGTCACCTGACCCCAGGCCCAGTCGACGAACTGGTCTTCGGAGGCGACGACGTCTTCGCAGGCGCTGAGGTCTTCGAGACCGTCCTGCACGAGGAAGTTCGGCAGGGCGTCGTACTCGATCTGCCCGAGGTCAGGAGCGTCGCCCGCCTTGATCTGGTTGAAGAAGTTCTGGTACGTGCCGCCGTTGCCGTTGGGGCCGGTCTGCACGTCGACCTGGATCTCGGGGTTGGCGTCGTTCCAGATCTTCACGACGTCTTCGATGCCGGGGATCCAGGAGGTGAACTCGAGCGTGACGTCGCCGTCGGCCGGGATGCACGAGGCGGCGTCGCCGCCGGTGCCTGAGCTGTCTCCGCCGGATGCCGAGCAACCGGCGAGCGCGAACGCCGAGATGGCGATGACAGCGGCTGCCTTCATCTTCGAATGCTGCATTTCGATCCTTTCGTGGATGCGATGGGGTGGTGCGGGTGTGTGGTGCGGGTGGTGCGGGTGGTGCGCCGCCCGGTCGGTCCGGGCGGCTGCCTGCTCACTTCAGGGCGCCGGCGCCCAGTCCGTTGCGCCAGAAGCGCTGGAGCAGGAGGAAGGTGACGATCAGCGGGATGACCGACAGCAGAGCGCCGATCAGCACGAGACCACGGAGTTCTGGCAGCTGATTCAGCTGGTTGTTCCAGTTGTAGAGACCGAAGACCACCGGGAAGAGGTCTTCGGATCGCAGCATGATCATCGGCAGGAAGAAGTTGTTCCAGATGGCCACGAACTGGAACAGGAACATCGTCACCAGTGCCGGGGTCATCAGCCGGATGCTGACGGTGAAGAACGTGCGGATCTCCCCCGCGCCGTCGAGTCGACTCGCTTCGAGCAGCTCATCCGGCACCGACGAGGCCGCGAAGATCCGTGCCAGGTAGACCCCGAACGGACTCACGATCGACGGCAGGAAGACCGACCAGAACGTGTTGGTCAGCTGCGCCTGGCTGAAGATCAGGAACAGGGGCAGCGCGAGCGCGGTGGCGGGCACGAGCACCCCGCCGAGCACGATGTCGAACATCAGGTCGCGGCCCGGGAACCGGTACTTCGCCAGGGCGTAGCCGGCCATGGCGGCGAGCAGGGTCGCGATGGCGCCGCCGAGTGCCGCGTAGAGCACCGAGTTCATCAGCCACCGCAGGTAGACGCCGTCGCGGTAGGCGAACAGCTCCGCGATGTTGTCGAACAGGTGGAAGTCGGCGAACCACAGCGGGGCGGTGGTCAGGATGTCGCCGGTCTCTTTGCTCGACGCGACGAGCAGCCACCACAGCGGCAGCAGGAAGTAGACCGTGAACACGGCCATGATCAGCATGGCGCCGGTGCGCGAGATGCCGGACTCGCGAGCGGCCTTTCCGCGCGGGGTCTTGCCGCGGGTGCCCCGGCCAGGGGCGACGATCGACATGGTGCTCATGCGTTCTGCTCCTTGCGCTGCATGTACTTCATGAACCCGAACGACAGCACGAACGTCGTCACGGCGAGCACGACCGAGAAGGCGGCCGCCAGGTTGGTGTTCGGGATGGATGCCGTGGCGTACACGGTCATGTTCGGGGTGAAGGTGCTGGTCACCGCCGAGCTGAACGAGCGGAAGACCTGGGGCTCGGCGAGCAGCTGCAGCGTGCCGATGATCGAGAAGATCGCGGTCATGACGATCGCCGGGCGCACCAGCGGGATCTTGATCGACCAGGCGATGCGCCACTGGCCTGCGCCGTCGAGGATGGCCGCCTCATAGAGCTCCTGCGGGATCGAGAGCAGCGCCGAGTAGATGATCAGCATGTTGTAGCCGACGTAGACCCAGGTGACGACGTTCGCGATCGACCACAGCACCAGGTCGGCACCGAGGAAGTCGATGTTCTTGGTGATCGCGGTGAACGGCGACAGGTTGGGCGAGAACAGCGAGCCCCACATGATCGCGGCGATGACGCCGGGCACCGCGTAGGGCACGAAGAACGCGAGACGGAAGAAGCGCTTGCCCCGCACGAGCGGCGAGTCGAGCAGCAGCGCGAACAGCAGGGCGAGGCCGAGCATGACCGGCACCTGCACGACGCCGAACGTCAGCATCCGCCCCATCGAGCTCCAGAACGCCTCGTTCTGGAAGACGAGCACGTACTGGGCGAAGCCGCCGAACACCTGCTCGGCCTTGCCGAAGGTGCCGTCGCGCTCGACGACGAGCAGCGACTGCCAGAAGGCGTAGGCGATCGGCACGACGTAGAACAGCGCGAACAGCACGCCGAAGGGCACGATGAGGAACGCGATCGCGCCCTTGTGCGGAATCCGTCGGCGGCGGCCCGGCGCCCGGGGCGCTGAGGCGACCGCCGGAGCGGTGAGCGTGGTGGTCATACATCCTCCTTGATGATGCGGACGGCCCCCGCCGGCACGAGCCCGGTGGCGGCGGCGTCGGTGACGAGGTCGTGGCCCGAGGTCGCGATCTCGACATCCGTCGATCCGTGGTTGATGACGAACAGGAACGACCCGGCGTCGCCGGTGCGGCGCACGATCTCGACGTCGGGTCCGGCGCCCGGCGTCGGGGCGATGCCGGCGGATGCCGCGAGCCGCGCGATCAGTCGGCGGTAGTCGTCGCGAGCGGGCTGGGTTCCGAGGAACCAGGCCTCGCCCTCGCCTGCCGCGCGGCGTGTGATCGCAGGGCCGCCGGCGGCGGGGCCGTCGACGAACGACGCGACGACCTCGGCACCCGTCGTCTTGAGCCGTTCGCTCCAGATCGTTCCCGTCGTGCCGTCGCTGAGGGTCACGGACTCGTCGGGACGGAGCGGTGCGAACTCCTCCGAGCGGATGCCGAGCAGCTCGCGGAACGCGCCGGGGTAGCCGCCGGTGCGCACCCGATCCTCCTCGTCGACGATGCCGCTGAAGAACGTGATGAGAGCCGTGGCGCCGTTCTCGACCGCGCGGGCGATCGCCTCGGCATCCGCGTCGCTGATGAGGTGCAGCGCGGGCACGACCAGCAGGCGGTACCCGTCGAGGTCTGCGCCCGGACGGACGACATCGGTGGTGACACCGGCATCCGCCAGTGCCGCGTGCGCGGCGTGCACCTGCCCGAGGTATGTGAGCCCCTCGCTCGGGCGGCCCTCGTTCTCGGTCGCCCACCAGCTCTCCCAGGAGAAGAACAGGGCCGCATCGGCGGCGACTCGTGTGCCGGCGACGTCGCCGAGGCGGTCGAGCAGACCGCCGAGCTCGACGACCTCGCGCCACTGGTCGGAGTCCTCGCCCGCGTGGGGCACGAGGGCCGTGTGGTACTTCTCGGCGCCCTGCGTCGAGGCCCGCCACTGGAAGAAGCAGATGCCGTCGGCGCCGCGTGCCACGTGCGCGGCGATGTTGCGCTGCAGCTCACCCGGGGCCTTGGCGAGGTTGTAGGGCTGCCAGTTCACGGCGCCGGTCGAGGTCTCCATCAGCAGCCACGGCGCGCCCTGCGCGAGGCCTCGGGTGAGGTCGGCGGCGAACGAGAGTTCTCCGCGTGCATCGTCGAGGCGGCGGTCGAGATAGTGGTCGTTGGCGATCAGATCCATCTCGCCCGCCCACGTCCAGTAGTCGAGGTTGCGGATGTGCGCGGTGACCATGAAGTTGGTCGTGACCGGCACCTCGCTGTGCTCGCGCAGGATCTCGGCCTCGGCGCGGTAGAGCGCGAGCTGCTCGTCGGAGCTGAACCGCTGGAAGTCGAGGATCTGGCCGGGGTTGCGCAGCGACAGGGCCTGCGCCGGCACGCGCACGTCGTCGAAGTCGGAGTAGCGCTGGCTCCAGAACGTCGTGCCCCAGGCGCGGTTGAGCGCGTCGATGTCGTCGTAGCGGTCGCGCAGCCAGCCGCGGAACGCCTCGGCGCTCGTGTCGCAGTAGCAGAGCGCGTTATGGCAGCCCAGTTCGTTCGACACATGCCAGAGCGACACGGCGGGGTGGTTCCCGTAGCGCTCGACGACGCGGGTGACGACCTCGGCGGCGTAGTCCCGGAAGAGCGGGGAACTCGGGCAGTAGCCCTGACGACCGCCCTGGTGGAAGACCGTGCCGTCTTCGCCGACCGGGAGGATCTCGGGGTGGCGGGCGGTGAGCCAGGGAGCAGGAGACGCGGTGCCGGTGCCGAGATTGATGCGGATCTCCGCCGCGTGCAGCAGCTCGATGATCTCGTCGAGTGCGCTGAAATCCCAGGCCCCCGGAGCGGGGTTGATCGACGACCAGCCGAAGATGTTGATCGCCACGAGTCCGATGCCGGCCTGCCGCATGAGCCGCACGTCGTCGGGCCAGACGCTGCGATCCCACTGCTCGGGGTTGTAGTCGCATCCGAAGACGAGGCCGCGCCCTGCGGAGAGGGTGGCGATGCGGTCGGACACAGCGGCGGCCATCGGTGACGCTCCTTTGCGGTTCATGTGTGCACGTGCACAGCTCGCGGCATGAGAACAGCGATCGGAATTTCTGTGAACGTGCACACATCGTCGCATGTCGCGGTGAATCCCGTCAAGTCCGGGTCGCTAGGCTGTCGATCATGAGCACTTCCGCCCGTCGTCGCAGCACCGTGCACGACGTGGCGCGCGTGGCCGGGGTCTCGAGAGGAACCGTCAGCCGGGTGATCAACGGCGGCTACGTCTCGGATTCCGCCCGGACCGCGATCGAAGACGCGATCCGCGAGGTCGGGTACGTGCCCAACACCGCCGCGCAGAACCTCGTGCGTCAGCGCACGCAGGCCATCGCGTTCATCGTGCACGAGCCGCATGCGCTGTTCCTCGAAGACCCCAACATCGGCGCGATCATGCTCGGCACGAACGAGACCCTCTCCGAGGCCGATTACCAGATGGTGTGCCTCGTCGTGGACTCGGTGCGCGACACCGAGCGCGTCGCCCGCTACCTCAACGGCGGATTCGTCGACGGAGCCGTCATCGTCTCGGCGCGCGCACAGGACCCGATCACCAAGGCCGTCATGCGACTCGACCTGCCCGTGACCTATGTCGGCCACCCACCCGATGTCGACGCGGCGTGGGTCGGCGTCGACAACCGCGGCGCCGCGCAGGCCGTCACCTCACGCCTCCTGGCGACGGGGCGCACACGGGTCGGCATGATCGCGGCCGCCCTCGACCGGGATTCGGGCACCGACCGCCTCGCGGGCTTCACCGACGCGCTCGGCGACGACTTCGACCCCAACCTCGTCGAAGAGGTGCCGCTGTACTCCTACGCCGACGGTGCCGCGGCGATGACGCGACTGCTCGAGCGGGCTCCGGACATCGACGGGGTCTTCGCCGCGTCGGATGCCGTCGCCGCCGGTGCGATGTGGGCGCTTCGCGAAGCCGGACGCCGGGTGCCAGACGACGTGGGCGTCGTGGGATTCGACAACAGCAGCTGGGCGACGCGCACCACCCCGCTGCTCTCGACCGTCGATCAGCCCGCCGAAGGGCTGGGGGCCGCGGCCGCGGCATCCGTCCTCGCGCAGCTGCGCGACGATCAGCGCCCGCGGGAGGGCATCATGCTGCCGACGCCCGTCGTCTGGAGAGACTCGGCCTGAGCGCTGGCCTCAGGCGGGGCCGAGAGACTCGGCCTGAGCGCCTCTCCCCCACCGGAACGTCGAGACCGTCGGGTCGCCCGCGATCCAGAAGCGCCAGGGGAACGCCGCGGTGCCGGCCACGCCGGCCACGCCCACTCGCGGGCCGGTCGCCACGTCGGTGATCGGTTCGTCGCGCAGCCACAGCTCGGCGCGAGCACCCTCGAACTCCTCGCCGGTGATCGCGTCGATCCCGTCGTGGATCGGATGCCGCAGCCCCACCGCCTGGCCGAATCGGCCCGGCCCCTTCGCGAGGTCACGCAGCGCCGTCGCCGTCAGCGGGGTCGTCGCGCGGCGGCGCACGGCCGCGGCATCCGCTCCGTGCACGACCTCGCCCGCGCGCAGCAGGATTCCGCCGGCTTGGCCCTCGAGCCCCGAGACGACGTTCACGCACGAGTGGATGCCGTGGCTCAGGTAGACGTACAGATGGCCCGGCTCGCCCCACATCGTCGCGTTGCGTGCGGTGCGGCCCATGCGGGCGTGGGAGCCCGGATCGGCCTCCGGCCCGGTGCCCTGGCCGTGATACGCCTCGACCTCGGTGAGCCGGAGTCGCACCTCGGAGCCCGCGACGACCGTGCGCAGCTCGGCGCCGAGCAGAAGTGGTGCGACCTCGACCGGCAACCCGCTCAGCTCGATGCGGGTCGCTCGGTGCAGGGCATCCGTCGGCATGCGGTCAGAACTGCGGCGCCGTCTGGCACCACGACGCGTCGAAGCCGGTGAGCGCCACGATCTCGTCGCCCGTGCGCAGGTCGAGCAGGTGCGTCTCGAGGTTCTCGGGCAGCGGCAGCAGCATCTGGTCGTAGGGGTTGTCTGCCAGATCGGGCGCGATCACGACCGCGGCGTACTGGCCGCTGGGTGAGGCGCAGGCCTGCAGGATCGAGTCGGTCGAGTCCACCTCGACGAGAGGCGTCGCGGCTCCCTCCTCGTCGACCCGGATGACCGCCTGCCCGATGGGCAGCCCGTTCTCATCGCGCGAGACGACGTGGCGCAGCGTGCCGCCGGGGAAGGGCGTGATCGTGATCGCGGAGCCGTAGTCGGGAGTCGACGCCTCGAGCGGCACCTCCGAGCCGTCGGTGAGGTTCAGCTCGACCACCGAACCGTCGAGTCGCTCGACGATCGCCGTGTAGGTTCCTCGCGAGATGCCCTGAATGGTCGTCGCGAGTCCGAGGGACTGGACCCCCGCGTCGGTCGTGCGATCGACCAGCGAGAGCGCACCGTCGAAGTCGATGAAGAGCACGGCGGCGCTGTCGGGCACGAACTGCCAGACGAAGATGTTCGCCTCCTTGTCGCCGACCTCGGTCACCACCGGTTCGTCGTCGCCGCTCAGCGACTGCGTGACGAGCACGCTGGCGCGCCCCTCGGTGTCGCTGAGCTCCTTGTCGGAGTAGCTGTAGCCGACCAGGCCCCCGCGGTCAGAGACCTGGATCGCGCCCACGTATCCGACGCCGGGCAGCTCGATTTCGCGCGGGTTCTGGCCGTCACGGTCCATCACGAGCAGCTTCGAGCCTTCATCCTCCTCGACCGAGACGACGAGCTGCGAGGAGGTCGCGCGGAAGTCGTTGATCCTGTCGGCGGCGAAGACGGGCTGCGCCTTCTCGCCCGTCAGGTCGGTGCGGAAGATCTGGTCGTCGCCATCGGCATCTCGACGCAGCAGGAAGATGTTCGACGCCGGAGTCGAGAAGCTCGTCGAGAGCGTCGCGCTGGGGCCGCCTCCGGCGCCCACGGCATCGGCGACCTTCACGGTGTACTCGGTGTCGTCATCGAGCGGCACGGTGAAGCGGATGCCGATGCCACGACCTGCGGCGTCGAGGGTGAACGGCACCGCGGGTTCGACCGTGACCTGAGACTCGTCGATCGCCGCCAGCGACTGGTTCGCAGTGAGGATGACACGGCTGCCGGAGGCCTCGATCGCCTCGGTCGGATTCACCTGCACCTCGGTGATGCGCGGGCCCTGCGTGAGGCTGACGACGCCGAGTCCGGCACCCACCAGCACGAGGATGCCCATCACGGCGCCGAGCGCCAGCAGGAATCGGCGGTCGCTCGAGGTGGCGGACTTCTCAGGCGCGGGCGCCTTCGCGGCCTTCTCGGGCTTCGGCTGCTTCGGCTGCTTCGCGGGCTTGGGCGCCTTCGCGGGCTTCGGCTTCTTTTCCGCCTTGGGCTTCTCCGGCGCGGGGGGCGCATAGTCGGTCGAGGTGTGCGCCGCGAGCGTGGTCGTCGACTCGGCATCCGGCGGGACGAAGGTCGAGCGCATCGGCCGCTCATCGCCCGTCGAGCGGGCCACGGGTGAGACGGCACGCGGCCCTGTCGCGAGAGGCGTTTCGTCTCGGTCGGCTCCGCCGTCCTCGCTCAACGAACGGGGAGAGGGCTCGGCTCGGCCGTCCTCGCTCGACGAACGGGGAGAGGGCTCGGCTCCGCCCTCGCCGTTCGACGCACGGGAGGCAGCTGCCGCCTCGGCCTCGCGCGCGGCACGCAGCTCGGCCCGGGTGCGCGGCACCGCCGGCTCGTCGCGGCGCTCGTCGTCAGTACTCATACGGATCCGAAGGCTCGTCGATCGCGGTGACGGTCGTCGGTTCGACGTGCAGCGAGCCGTCGGCATCCGCCTTGACCGTGCCTTCGACCTCGACCCACTGGCCGGTGTCGAACTCTCCGGCGTCGATCGTCACGGGCAGGGTCGCCGGCTGCGCGTCGATCACGCAGTGCGTGATGACCAGGCGGGTGAGGTTGACGCCGTCGGCATCCGTCGGGGTGACGAACCCGGTCAGTGTGACCGTCTTTCCGTCGTAGGCCGCGGTGTTGGTCGCCGTGGCGAACACGCTCGCCCAGTCGCCGACCCCGAAGGTGGCGGTGTCGGCCACGCCGAGGGTCACGTCGTCGGCCCCGGCGAACAGGGCGGTCTGCTCTCCGACCCTCGACATCGCGAGTTCGACCGACAGCGATGCGGGAGGCAGCACGAGCGCGGCGATCACGACACCACTGGCCACGACACCTCCGGTCACCGTGCCGGCCAGGGCGAGGGAACGGCGCGGCGTCGGCGCCGCATCCGCCTCGTGGCTGTCGCCGTGGTCGTGACCGTGGTCGCCCTCTTCGCCGAGCGGCAGCGTGCACGACCAGATCGCGCCCGCGAGCGTCACGACGGCCGCGGCGCACGCGAACCACACCGATTCGGGGCTGATGTAGAGGTTCAGTCGTCCGGTCAGGCCGAGTCCGAGAGTGACGACCGAGATGACCGTGGCGAGGCCGATGCCCAGCCAGCGGGTGCCGAGTGCCCGGGCGCGCGAAGGCGCGTCAGAGGTGGGTGTGTGATCAGACAAGGACGTTCACCCCGATCCCGATCGCGAAGGCGGCGAACACCACCACGCCGACGATGCCGGCGAGCGTGCGGGTGGTGAATGTCGTGCGCATGAGCGCGAGCATCTTGACGTCGACGAGGGGGCCGACGAGCAGGAACGCGACGAGAGCGCCCGACGAGAAGGTCGAGGCGAACGAGAGTGCGAAGAACGCGTCGACGTTCGAGCAGATCGCGACGGTCATCGCGAGCGCCATCATCGCGAGGATCGACAGCACCGGGTTCGAGCCGATGGCCAGCAGCACCTCGCGCGGGATCAGCACCTGCACGGCCCCGGCGAGCGCCGAGCCGATCACGAGGGCCGGCATGACCGCGCGCAGCTCGACGAGGAACTGCGTGAGGCTGCGGCGAACAGGGGTGCCGTGCTCGTGCGTGACGCGGTCGCAGGTGTCGATGAAGCGCTGCGTGAGCAGGGAGTCGGGCGAGGGGTGCCGGCTGTAGATCCAGCCGATCAGGTTGGCGATCAGGTAGCCGCCGATGAGACGCGCCACCAGGATGCCGTCGTCGAAGCCGAAGGCCGCATGCGTGGTGAGGATGACGATCGGGTTGACGATCGGGGCGGCGATCAGGAAGGTGAGCGCCTCGGCGGGGGCGAGACCCCGCATCATCAGTCCGCGCGCGAACGGCACGTTGCCGCACTCGCACACCGGGATCAGCATGCCGAGCAGCGACAGCACGGCACGACGCGCCCATGCGCGCTTCGGCAGCCAGCGGTGGATCACATCGGCCGGCAGCCACACCTGCACGACGATCGACAGCAGCACGCCGAGGATCACGAACGGCAGAGCCTCGATGAGCACGCTCAGCGCGAGCGTCAGCCCGTCCTGCGCCCTGCTCGGCAGGCTCGCGGTGAAGAGCGTCGGCAGGAACCGGTCGACCAGGAAGAGCGCGGCGACGATCGCGGCGCCGAGGCCCACTCCGATCCACGGCGAGCGCGGCGATCGGGAGGGTCGGTGCGCGTGCACCGTCCGTGGAGCGGCCTGGGTGGTCACGCGTTCGCTGCCTCTTCGGCGTCGCGCTTGTTGGTGCAGGAGGCGCACAGTCCGAAGATGTCGACGACGTGTGCGGCATCCGTGAAGCCGTGCAGAGCCGCGGTGCGGTGCGCCCACTGCTCGACGTCGGTCGCTTCGATCTCGACCGTGAGTCCGCAGTTGCGGCAGATCAGGTGGTGGTGGTGACCCTGGGTCGTGCAGGCGCGGTAGAGCGCCTCACCCTCGGGGCTCTGCAGCGAGTCGGCGTCGCCCGCAGCGGCGAGCCCGGCCAGCGCGCGATACACCGTGGCGAGGCCGATGCCGGTGTTGTCGTCGCGCAGCGAGGCATGCAGGTTCTGCGCGCTGACGAACCCTCGCGCGTCGGCGAGGGCTTCGCGCACGCGATCGCGCTGCCAGGTGTTCCGCTGAGCCATACCCACGATTCTAGGCGCGTCGCCCTTGCCGGGCCCTGGGAACGTCAGGCCCGCACTCGTCGCACGCCGCCGCGGGCGCGCTGGATGATCCAGCACACGACGTAGATCGTGAACGACAGGGTCGTGATGTACGGGCTGACCGGCAGAGTGCCCGCGAGCGCCAGCAGGATGCCGCCGACGGCGGACACGAAGCCGAACAGTGCGGCGAGCAGCGGCACGGCGACGGGCCCGGCCGAGACGCGCATGGCGGCGGCGGCGGGAGTCACGAGCAGCGCCATCACGAGCAGCGCGCCGATGATGTGCACGCTGACCGCGACGATCAGGCCGAGCAGCACCATGAACAGCAGGCTGACGGCCCGCGTGGGCACACCGCGGGCGGCCGCGGACTCGGGGTCGAGCGAGTCGAAGCGCAGCGGGTTCCACATGAGCAGCAGGCCGAGCAGCACCACGATGCTGATGCCGAGCAGCCAGCCGAGGTCGGGGCTCGAGACCGAGACGATCTGCCCGGTGAGCAGACTGAACCGGTTGGCGCTGCGCCCGTCGTAGAGAGACAGGAACAGGATGCCGAGGCCGAGGCCGAACGGCATCAGCACTCCGACGATCGAATTGCGGTCGCGGGCCTTGGCGCCGAGGATGCCGATCAGGATCGCCGCGACCAGGGCGCCGCCGAGCGACCCGACGACCACGCTGCCGCCGAACAGCAGCGCCGCGGCGGCCCCGGCGAACGACAGCTCGCTCACTCCGTGCACCGCGAACGCGAGGTCGCGCTGCATCACGAAGACGCCGATGAGTCCTCCGACGATGCCGAGCACCGCTCCCGCGATGATCGAGTTCGCGAGCAGAGCGACGAGCTCGCCGTAGTCCTGGAACGAGAAGACGTCGCTCCAGTCGACCGCGGGGACGATGCCGGTGATGACGGTCATGCGGCACCTCCGTGGTCGTGATCGTGCGCGTGCTCATGGTGGGGCTCGGCATCGGGCACTCCGACGACGACCAGTCGGTCGCCCGCTCGCAGCACGAAGACCGGGGTGCCGTAGAGCTCGGTGAGCACCCGCGTCTGCAGCACCTCTTCGGGGGTGCCGAGCACGAAGCGGCCACCCGCGATGTAGAGGATGCGGTCGACGCGGCCGAGGATCGGGTTGATGTCGTGGGTCACGAACAGCACGGCGGCGCGGCGATCGCGACGCTGGCGGTCGATGATGTCGGTGATGGCGACCTGATTCGCGAGGTCGAGGTTCGACAGCGGCTCGTCGCACAGCAGCAGGGTCGGCTCGTCGGCGAGCGCCTGGCCGACGCGCAGCCGCTGCTGCTCACCGCCCGACAGCAGCCCGACACGGCGATCGGCATAGTGCGCGGCTCCGACCGAGGTCAGCAGCTGATCGACCTTGGCCCGGTCGCCGCGGTGCGGGATCGGGAATCCGAAGCGGCTGCCCTGCACGCCGAGCGCGACGAGGTCGCGGGCCCGCATGCTCGTGTCGGGGGCGAGTGAGCGCTGCTGCGGGATGTATCCGATGCGCGGATTTCCTTTGCGCACGGGTTCGCCCGCGACCGTGATCTCGCCGGCCGACAGCGGCTGCAGGCCCAGGATGCTGCGCAGCAGCGTGGTCTTGCCCGAACCAGACGGACCGAGCACGGCGATGAACTCGCCGGGCTCGACCGTGAGGTCCAGTCCCGACCACAGCTCGCGATCACCGCGCTGCAGCGCGGCTCCCCGCACTTCGAGCACCGGGTTCGACTTCTCGGCTCCTGCCCGCGCGTCGGCGGCGGCGCTCACGACTGCAGCGCGTCGGCGAGGCTCTGGATCGCGTCACTCATCCACTCAGAGTACGACGATCCTTCGGGCAGCAGCTCCGTGAAGGCGACGACAGGGATGCCGGCCGCGGTTGCGGCATCCTCGACGCGCTGCGTCTCGGCTCCACCGGTCTGCGCGTTCGTGAGCACGGCCGCCACATCGCCGCCGTCGACGACGTTGAGGGTGTCGAGCAGCGTCGCAGGGGCGACATCGCTGCCCTCCTCGACGGCCTCGGCGAACCCCTCGGGCGTGACGTCGGTGAGTCCGGCGGCGGTGGCGATGTAGCCGGGCAGCGGCTCGGTGATGATCACGTTCGCACCGGCGGCATCCGTCTTCAGCGTCTCGAGGTCGGCCTCGAAGCCCTCGAGGTCGGCGACGATCTCTTCGGCGTTGGCGGTGAACTCCGCCTCGCCGTCCGGATCGATGGTGGCGAGCTCGTCGGCGATGGCCTCGACGACGTGGATCATCGTGTGCGGGTCGAACCAGACGTGCTCGTTGAAGCCCTCGATGTGGTTGTGACCCTCGTGGCCCTCTTCACCTTCGGCGTGATCGTGGTCGTGGTCGTGGTCTTCCTCGCTCGTGCCCTCCTCGTCGGAGTGGCCTTCGTTGCCGGGGAAGTCGTGTGAGAACTCGACGGCGCTGACCACGTGCACGTCCTGCGCATCCTGCAGCAGCGTGTCGATGAAGCCGTCGTAGCCGCCGCCGTTCTCGATCACGAGGTCGGCCTTCTGCACGGTGAGCCGGTCGCGGGCCGATGCCTCGTACGAGTGCGGGTCCTGCGTGGCCGAGGTGATGATCGAGGTCACGTCGACGCGGTCGCCGCCGATCTGCGCGGCGAGCGAGCCGTAGACATTGGTGCTCGCAGCGACCGTGACGGTGTCGCCGGCACCCTCTCCCGCTGCGGGAGTGGTGGAGCATCCGGCCAGCGAGAGCGCGGCGACGGATGCGAGGGCGAGGGCGACGAACTGCTTCTTCATGCTCTCACTCTAAACGCTAATGAGAACCATTATCAAATCGGCCGTAGGCCGCCTTGATGCCGGGTCGGCTCGCCACCGCGCCGTCTGCAGGACCGCAGCTCGGATGCAGGACGAGAAGCCGTGTTCTCGTCCTGCATCCGTGCTCTCGTCCTGCAGACGACTCAGTGGAACCTGGTCAGCCGATGAGGCCGGGCGCGATCCAGACGGTGGAGTCGCCGGGAAGGGCGCCGTCGACGACCGAGCCGAGCACGACGTCTGCGGCATCCGCCCCGAGGTCGAACGGCTCCGAGCCGAAGTTGGTGACGATTTGCCAGCCGTTCGGGCGAGCGAAGCGCAGCACGTCGGCGCGCCCGGTCTCGATCCACTCGAGGCTCTCCTCCGTCTGCAGCTCATGGCGCAGGCGCAGCGCCTCGCGGTACAGCGCGAGCGTCGACGAGGGGTCGGCCGCCTCGACATCGACCGCGGACTCGGCGAACCAGGCGGGCTGCGGCAGGTGCGCGTCGCCGGAGCCGAATCCGAACGAGGGACCGGATGCCGTCCACGGCAGCGGCACACGGCATCCGTCCCTTCCCAGGCCGTCGAAGACGGCCCCACGGAAGAACGCCGGGTCCTGACGCTGCTCGGGCGCGACATCGGCGACCTCGTGCAGCCCCAGCTCCTCGCCCTGATAGAGATAGGTGCTGCCGGGAAGGCCGAGCAGCAGCAGCGTCGCGGCGTGTGCCCTGCGCAGGCCGCGCTCACGGTCGAGCTGGTCCTCCGGGCCCCCGGCGGAGACCCACTCGACACCCTGCTTCACTCCGGTGCGTCCCCCGAGCTGCGGCAATCCGTAGCGCGTCGCGTGACGCGTGACGTCGTGGTTCGACAGCACCCACGTCGTCGATGAGCCCGTCGCCTGCGACTGCGCCAGGTTGTCGGCGATGATGGTGCGGAACTGCGTCGCGTCGAAGTCGGCGACGAGCAGATCGAAGTTGAACGCCTGACCCAGCCCCTCAGCCGAGGCGTACTTCGCCCGACGCTCGGGCGTGCTCACCCAGGCCTCGGCGACAGCCGTGCGAGGAGGGTCGTACTCGTTGAAGACCCGACGCCACTCGGCGTACACCTCGTGCACGTCGTCACGGTCGTGCAGCGGGTGGTTGCCGTCGTGCGGCAGCAGCTCGAGCTCGGCCGTGCTCGGCAGCGGTTCGGTGAGGTCCTTCGTGAGCATGTGGGCGACGTCGATGCGGAAGCCGTCGACTCCGCGGTCCGACCAGAAACGCAGGGTCTTCAGGAAGTCCTCGCGCACCTCGGGGTGGTCCCAGTTGAGGTCGGGCTGCTCGGGAGCGAAGCTGTGCAGGAACCACTGCCCGTCCGCCACGCGCTCCCATGCAGATCCGCCGAACGCGGCGGTCCAGTCGGTCGGTGGCTCGGAGCCGTCGGGACCGCTGCCCTCGCGGAAGATGTACCGCTCACGGGCGGCCGACCCGCGGCCGGCGGCGAGCGCCTCCTGGAACCACTCATGCAGGTCGGACGAGTGGTTCGGCACGATGTCGACCACGACGCGGATGTCGCGCTCGTGCAGCGCGGCGACCATCTCGTCGAAGTCCTCGAGCGTGCCCAGACGCGGATCGACGTTGCGGTAGTCGGCCACGTCGTATCCGCCGTCGGCCAGCGCCGACGGGTAGAACGGGCTCAGCCACACCGCGTCGATGCCGAGGTCGCGCAGATAGTCGGCGCGCGAGACGATGCCCGGGATGTCGCCGAGTCCGTCTCCGTTGGCATCGGCGAAGCTGCGGGGGTAGATCTGGTAGACGGCGGCCTGTCGCCACCATGCTGCCGTCTTGTCGTCGCGGGTCTCGTCGCGGGTCTCGGTGAGAAGCGCATCGGTCATGAGGGGTCTTGCTCCTTCGTGTTGCGGTCTGGGGTGCGCGCGGACCGACTCTCGCCGGTCCGCGCGATGGCGATGGCGTCAGCCCTTGACGGCGCCCTGGGTGACGCCTTCCATGACGAAGCGCTGCGTGAACAGGTACGCCAGGATCGCCGGGGCCATCGCCATCAGGTATGAGGCGAACGACACGTTGTAGTTGTTGCTGAACTGGGTCTGGAAGAGGTTCTGCCGCACCGGGAGGGTCTGCATGGCCGGGTCCGAGATGATCAGCGACGGCATCATGAAGTCGTTCCACGCGTAGAGGAAGGCGAAGATGCCGACCGTGGCGCTCATCGGCGCGAGCAGCGGGAAGATCAGCTGCCAGAACGTCTGCCATGTGCTGGCGCCGTCGATGCGCGCGCTCTCCTCGAGCTCGATCGGGATCGAGCGCAGGAACGCGGTGAACAACAGCACGCTGAAGCTCAGCTGGAACATCGTCGCGAGGATGATGACCCCGAACGGGTTGTCGAGACCGACCCAGCCGGTCAGCTGGATCTGCGGCAGCGCCACGACCGGGAACGGGATGAACATCGCGGCCAGCAGGTAGAAGAACGAGTAGCGGAACAAGCGGTGGTCCCAGTTGCGGACGATCGCATATGACGCGAACGCGGCCAGCACGATGGTCGCGATGACGGTGCCCGCCGTGACGAGCAGCGAGATGCCCGCTCCGACGGGGAACTTCGTCAGGTTCCACGCCTCGACGAAGCCGTCGATGCTGAACGGAGCCGGCAGCGAGAAGGCGTTGCCGTCGACAGCCTGGCCCGTGGTCTTGAACGCCATGGACATCGTCACGTACAGCGGAAGCAGCACCGTGACGGCGCACAGGATCAGGATGATCGTGCCCGACCAGTTGACGCGCTCCATGCGGACCCTCGGCTTCTTGCCCGAGGCGGGGATGGTGGTGAGTGTCTGCGTCGACATCAGAGTGCGTTCCTTCCGCGGGTCAGCGAGAGCTGCAGCAGGGAGATGAGCACGGCGACGATGAAGAAGATCGTCGCGTTGGCCATCTGGTAGGCGTAGTCGCCGCCGTTGAAGCCCGCGATGATGGTCATCGCGACGCTGCGGGTGGCGGTGCCGGGACCGCCGTTGGTGAGGCCGACGATGATGTCGTAGGCGTTGAGGAAGCCCTTGAACCCGAGGATCACGTTGATCACCACGTATCCGGCGACGAGCGGCAGCGTGATGCGGAACAGCTGCTGCCTCTTGTTCGCCCCGTCGATGCTCGCCGCCTCGTAGACCTCGCTCGGCACCGAGAGCAGACCTGCGATGTAGATCAGCAGCGTGCCGGGAACGGCCTGCCACGCGGTCACGATCACGATCGCGACCCAGGCGAGATCGGGGTTGGCGAGGAGGCTGGTCGACAGCCACGGGATGCCGGTGGCGGCGCCCGCGGCCGGGATGGAGTTCGAGAAGAGGAAGTTGAAGACGTAGGCGATGATGATGCCCGAGATCACCATCGGGATCACGAAGATCGTGCGCAGCCCCGTCTTGAAGCGGATGCGGGAGGTCAGCCCGACCGCGAGCAGGAACGCGATCACGTTGACGACGATCACCGTGGCGATCGAGAAGCCGAACGTGAACAGGTAGCTCTGCAGGATGGCCGGATCGCTGAACATCGCGATGTAGTTCGTCAGACCGCTGAAGCTCCACTCCCCGATGCCGATCGAGTCGGTGAAGCTGAAGAAGATGCCCATGACCGCGGGCACGGTGATCGCCAGGGTGAAGATCACGAGGGTCGGAAGCAGGAACAGGTAGTAGATCGGCTCGACCCGCCCCTTGCGACGACGGAGCTTGCGGCCCTGTCCCGTGACGATCGAGGTCGTGTCGGTGGTCGGGCTGTTCGGCCGCGTCACATTCGCGGCTGCGGTGGTGCTCACGGTGCGGACTCCTCTGTCTCGCCGGCTGCCGCATCATCGGTCTTGGGGATCGGTGCGCGGAAGGCGATGCGAGCCCAGTCCGCGTCCATCGTGCGCAACATCGAAGTGGTCGAGGCGCCGAGCACCATCGCCTGCGCGTAGTTCATCACTGGGATCGTCTTCGGCACGAGCACTGAGGGGCCCTGGTAGATCTGCCCGTTCTCGTAGTACTCGATCATCCCCTCGATCCGGGGATCATCCGGGGCCGGTGCACCCTTCGTCGGGGTGAAGCCGAGCTGCGATGCGTTGTACGCCTCGATGTTCTCGGGCAGATAGAGGTACTCGAGGAACTCGCGTGCCGCCTCCTGGTGGTTCGATCCCTCGGGGATCATCGCGCCGAGGTCCATGTTCACACGCACACCGAGGTCGGCCGGATCGTCGGTCATCGGCAGCGGGAACGTTCCGAGCTCGAGGTCGGGTGCGGTCTTCGCGATCTCGCTGAACGCCCAGGGGCCCTGCATGTACATCGCAGCCTCGCCCTTGCTGAACGCCAGGTTGCCGTCGCCGTATCCCCGGCTCTCGGCATCCTCGTTCGTGTAGTCGTTCGCGAGCTGCATCATCTGATCCATGGGCTCGGCGAAGTCCTTCTCGAACGAGACGGGCGAGTCGGGGCCGACGGCGGCACCCTCGTCGGCCATCGCGTCGAAGAACTCGATCGTGTCCACCGATCCTCCGATCGAGTAGTCGTACCACCCCTGGCCCACGGTCCAGTCATCCTTGAACGTCGCGTAGAACGGGTCGATCCCTGCGTCCTTCAGCTGGTCGCAGACCGCGATCAGCTCGTCCCAGGTCTGCGGGACCTCGAGCCCCTGGGCGTCGAAGATCTCCTTGTTGTAGATGACCGATGCCGCCATCACCGAGTACGGCAAGGCGCTGGTGCGGCCCTCGCACGACCCGTACTGGTCCATGAGCGGCTGCAGATCGTCGCGGACGGATGCGGCGGCGTCGGTGTCGGAGAGATCGGTCAGGGTGCACCGCTGCACGAACCGCGCGATCTCGTAGTTGTAGTTGCCGAGGATGAGGTCGGGCGGATTGCCCCGCACGAAGCTGGCCGAGATCACGTCCGGCCCCGAGGTGTCGATCTCGACCCGCACGTCGCTCTGCGACGAGTTGAACTGGGCGACGAGGTCGGTCATGAAGCCGATCGCCTCACGCTTGTTGAACGTGAAGCGGATGGTCTCGGTGCCGCCGCCGGGTGCGCAGGCGGTGAGGGCGGAGCCGACGAGCGCCAGCGCCATGGCAGCACCGGCCACTCGTGCGACGGAGGGGGATTTCACAGACACCGTTGTCCTTTCGTCCTGTAGATCCGCAGACTAAATCTAGTGAGCGAATTTACTTCGATGAACGGTACTGTCTCATGTGGACGAGAGTGAGGTCAAGACCCGTGACAGAAGTCTCCGCAGGTCTGGGCACCGGGCGCGCCAGCGTCGGCGCCGTGCTCGACTTCGCCTGGGCGGCGGGCGAGTTCACCGCCACCGACGTCATGGCCTCGACGTCTCTGACGCGCTCGACGGCCATCGACGCGATCGACACCCTCGTCAGCGCGGCCGTGCTCCGTGAGCTTCCGAACGCGAGGGCCGCAGGCAGCTACCGCGCAGGGCGCCCCGCGCGACGCTTCGTGCTGGCATCCGATCTCGGTGTCGTGCTCGGCGTGGATGCCGGTGACAACCATGTCGCCGTCACCGTCTCCGATCTGCTCGACCGCACACTCGTGCACCACCGCACGGACATCGACTCGACCGAATCGGCGGCGGCGCGGCGCGCGACGGTGCTCGGCCAGATGGAGCAGGCGCTCACCGAGGCGGGTGTCTCGAAGGATGACATCCTCGCGATCTGCGTCGGCGTCGCCGCTCCCGTGAATCGCGCAGGGGTCTCTCCCCCGCATCCCGACGGCTTCTGGGAGCGCACGAACCCGGGCCTCGCCGACGCACTGGCCGGCTGGGCGCCGGCCGTCGAGATCAAGAACGACGCTCAGCTCGCCGCTATCGCCGAGGGCTCGGTCGGGGCCGCAGTGGGATGCCGGGACTACGTCGCGCTGCTCGCCGGCGAGCGCTTCGGCGGGGGCGTCGTCGTCGACGGCCATGTGCTGCACGGCGCGCACGGCGGCGTCGGCGAGGGCATCGTGTTCGACCACATCGTGGGCGTGGGGTCGGCCTTCGGTCTGAGCTACGCCCTGCAGGACGAGGTGCGTGGCGCCGTCGCGAGTGGCGAGGTCGACGCGAGCTCGCCGATCGGACGCCTCGCCGACGACGACCGCGTGGATCCGCGCGTCGTGCTGACAGCCGCCGCGTCGGGTGATGCCGATGCGCTGCTCGCGACCTCGCGCGTCGGCGCCACCCTCGCTCGGGTGGTCGGCGTTCTGGGAAGCATGTACGACCCGACGCGCGTGATCGTCTGCGGCGCAGTCGCCGAGAGCGTCGCTCCCGTGATCGCCGCCGCGCGCGAGGTCGTGCCGACCGAACTGCACCTGCCGGCGCCCGAGATCCTCGCCTCGACGCTCGGCGCCGAGGTCGTCTCGATCGGGGCCGTCACCACCGCCCGCATGGCCGCCCGCGAGGTGGCCGTGCCGCTGCTGGCGGAGCGGCGACTCAGCGCGGTCGGCTGAGCGCAGTGCAGGAACCAGAGCCTCGGCACTCCCCCTCGTCGATCGAGCTGCTCCTCGACCCGGATGCGGAGACTGCCGTCCGTTGCGAGTGGGATGCCCTCGCCGCACGAGGGCTCTCGAGCCTCGCGGGGCACACATCCGCGAGCAACCGCCCTCACGTCACGCTGGTCGCACGCATCGGCCTGTCGAAAGTGGACCTGGGGTGTCTGGCAGACATCGCATCGTTCCCCCTGACACTGGGGGCGCCCCTGCTCTTCGGCAGCGGCGAGCGTCGCGTGCTGGCCCGGAGCGTCGTTCCCAGTGCGGAACTGCTGGACCTCCGCGAGAGTATCCTCGCCGCCGTCGGGCCTGGAGATGATGCCCCGCACACCGCGCCGGGCGAGTGGATGCCGCATGTCGCGCTCGCCCGCAGATTGCGGGTCCCGGGCCTCGCGGCGGCGCTCGACCTGATCGGCGGCGACATCCACGGTCACGCACATGCGGTGCGGCGCTGGGACCCCGACGTCGCCGCCGTCACTACCCTCGCGGAGCTACGGCTCTAGCGGGCACGCGTTCCGAGGACGGAAGCGGTCTAGCAGCCGCCGACATGTCGGGGCGCGAGGCACCGGCATCCGCGGGAATGCTCCTGGTCTCCCCTGCGCGGACGCCGGAGGACCTCACTCGACGAGGAGCGCGGGCTCCTCGAGAACCGATGCCACGTCGGCGATGAAGCGGCTCATGCCGTCGCCGTCGATCACGCGGTGGTCGAACGAACCGGCGACCGTGGTGACCCAGCGGGGGCGCACCTCGCCGTCGACGACCCACGGCTTCTGGCTGATCGTGCCCATCGCCACGATGCCCGCCTCGCCGGGGTTGATGATCGGCGTGCCGGCATCCATCCCGAAGACGCCGATGTTGGTGATCGTGATCGTGCCGCCCTGCTGGTCGGCCGGGCTCGTCTTGCCCTCGCGGGCGGTGAGCGTGAGCCGGTTCAGCGCGCGGGCGAGGTCCTTCATGCTGAGATCCTGCGCGTCCTTGATGTTCGGCACGAGCAGACCGCGAGGCGTGGCCGCGGCGATGCCGAGGTTCACGTAGTGGCGCACGGCGATCTCGGCGCCGCCCTCGGTCTCGATCCAGGCGGCGTTGACCATCGGCGTGCGACGCGCAGCCCAGATCACGGCACGGGCCATGATCAGCAGCGGGGAGACGCGGATGTCGGCGTAGTCGGGCGACGCCTTGAGACGCTTGACGAGTTCCATCGTGCGGCTCGCGTCGATCTCCTTCCACACCGTCACGTGCGGGGCGGAGTACGCGCTCTGCACCATCGCCGACGAGGTCGCCTTGCGCACTCCCTTGACCGGGATCGACTCGGTGCGATCATCGCTCCGGCCCGAGGCGGATGCCGGGGCCGGCGACAGCCCGCGGGCGAGACCCGACGGGGTGCTCTGCGGCGCGGGCACGGTCTCCTCGCGCACGGCACCCCACTCGGGCGTCTCGATGTTGCGGAAGACGCTGGCCTGCTGTGCGTGGGTCATCACGTCGTCCCGGGTGACCTCGCCGTCGGCGCCGGTGGGCGTGACGGTCGTGAGGTCGACGCCCAGGTCGCGAGCGAGCTTGCGGATCGGCGGCTTCGCGATCACACCGACCGACGAGCGGACGGGGCGCTCGGCCGGTCGCTTGCGACGCGAGGTCGCACCGCCGCCCGTGCCGTAGCCGACGAGCACCGAGCCGCCACCCTCTTCGGGCGCGGGAGCCTCGGCCGTGGCGATCACGCCCGGACCGGCATCGTCACGGGCATCCGTCACGAAGGTGATGATCGGCGAGCCGACCTCGACCGTCGCGCCCTCTGCGGCGAGCAGCTCACCGACGACGCCGGCGTGCGGCGAGGGCAGCTCGACGAGCGACTTGGCCGTCTCGATCTCGCAGATCACGTCGTTGATGGCGACGGTGTCACCGGGCGCGACCTTCCACGCCACGATCTCGGCCTCGGTCAGGCCCTCGCCCACATCGGGGAGGTTGAAGTTCTGCGTGCTCATGTGCGGTCCTTTCGGAACGGCGAGATCGGGGTGAGATCAGTAGGCGAGGGAGCGGTCGACGGCCTCGAGGATGCGGTCGGCATCCGGAAGGTAGGTGCCCTCGAGCTTCGCGGGCGGGAACGGGGTGTCGTACCCCGAGACCCGCAGCACCGGGGCCTCGAGTGCATAGAAGGCACGCTCCATGACCGTGGCCGCGATCTCGCTGCCGATGCTGACGAAGCCCTGCGCCTCCTGGGCATAGACCATGCGTCCGGTCTTGCGCACCGAGCTCAGGATCGGCTCGTAGTCCACCGGCGACAGCGAACGCACATCGACGACCTCGCAGCTGGTGCCCTCGGCCTCGGCGAGCGCGGCCGCCTGCAGCAGGGTCGTCACCATCGCGCCGTGTCCGACGAGCGTCACGTCCGAGCCGGTGCGCACGACGCGAGACGAGTGCAGCGGGGCGGCCGAGGCGTCGAGCTCGACCTCGCCCTTCTGCCAGTAGCGGCTCTTGGGCTCCATGAAGATGACCGGGTCGTTCGACGCGATGGCCTCCTGGATCATCCAGTACGCGTCGTTCGGCGTCGAGGGCGAGACCACCCGCAGTCCGGGAGTGTGCGCGAAGTACGCCTCCGGGCTCTCCTGGTGGTGCTCGACGGCACCGATGTGTCCGCCGTAGGGGATGCGGATCACGATCGGCAGACTCAGCTTGCCCTCGTGCCGGTTGGTGAGCTTGGCGAGCTGCGTCGTGATCTGGTCGAACGCGGGGAACACGAATCCGTCGAACTGGATCTCGATCACCGGGCGGAACCCGGTCATCGCGAGCCCGATCGCCGTTCCGACGATCCCCGACTCGGCGAGCGGCGTGTCGAGCACGCGCTTGTCGCCGAAGTCGCGCTGCAGGTGCTCGGTCACGCGGAAGACGCCGCCGAGCTTTCCGATGTCCTCGCCCATGAGCAGGACTCTGGAGTCGTCTTCCATGGCCCGGCGCAGGCCCGAGTTGAGGGCCTTGCTGAGGGGCATCGTCTCGAGGGTCACTTGCTGTCTCCTTCGAACGATGCCTCGTACTGCCTGTGCCAGGCCTTCTCCTCCGCGATGAGCGGATGCGGGTCGCTGTACACATGGTCGAAGATCAGGTCTGCGGTGGGCGACCCGAGTTCGACGCTGCGAGAACGCAGGTCTTCGGCGGCGTCTGCCGCCTCGGCATCCACATCGGTGAAGAACTGCCCGGCCGCTCCCCTGTTCTCCAGGAACGCGCGCATGCGATCGATCGGGTCGCGCTGCGCCCATGACTGCTCTTCGTCGGAGCCGCGGTACTTCGTGGGGTCGTCACTGGTGGTGTGCGCGCCGAGACGGTAGGTGACCGCCTCGATCGCACGGGGACCCCCACCGCTGCGGGCCTCGTCGAGGGCGACTCGCGAGACGGCGTAGCTGGCGAGCACGTCGTTGCCGTCGACGCGCACGCTGGGGATGCCGTAGCCGGCGCTGCGCTCGACGAGCGGCACCCGCGACTGCGTCGACACGGGCACGGAGATCGCCCAGTGGTTGTTCTGCAGGAAGAACACGGTGGGCGCCTGGTAGCTCGCCGCGAAGACCATCGCCTCGTGCACGTCGCCCTGGCTCGATGCCCCGTCGCCGTAGTAGACGATGACCGCTTCATCCTTGTCGAGGTCGCCGGTGCCGGATCGCCCGTCGAAGTTGAGCCCCATGGCGAATCCGGCGGCGTGCAGCACCTGCGAGCCGAGAACGAGAGTGTAGAGACGGGTGTTGCCATTCTTCGGGTCGGTCGGGTCCCAGCCGCCATGCGAGACGCCGCGCATGAGCTTGATGATGTCGACGGGGTCGACTCCGCGGATCCGCGTCACGGCGTGTTCGCGATACGACGGGAAGATGGTGTCCTGCGCGCGGGCGGCGCGGGCGGAACCGACCTGAGCGGCCTCCTGCCCACGGCTCGGCGGCCACAGGGCGAGCTGCCCCTGACGCTGCAGGTTGGTCGCCTGGGTGTCGATCGCGCGGATGACCACCATGTCGCGGTAGAACTGCTCGAGCTCGGCGTCGCTGATCGCCTCGATCAGGGACAGGTATTGCTCGGCAGCCGGACTCGGCGTGAAGCGGCCGTCCTGATCCAGGACGCGTACGAGTTCAGTCTCTGGCAAGGTCACGGTGCCACGCTACCGCCGTGCGCATGCTCGGGCACGCATACCTAGGACGTCCTCGCATCTGCCGGGAAACCGGAGAACAGGGCGCCCCGAGCCCGTCAGAGCTGCGTCGCGGCGACCTCGAGAACGCGATCGACCGATGCTTCTTCGCCGACCGAGATGCGGATGCCGTCGCCCGGGAAAGGGCGCACGATGAGGTCGGCCGAGACGAACGCCGCGGCGACGTCGACGGTGCGCTCGCCGGTGGGCAGCCAGATAAAATTGGCCTGACTGTCGGGCACGTCCCAGCCCTGCGTGCGGAGGCCTTCGACCAGACGGGTGCGGCGCTCGACGATCACCGCGACGCGCTCGAGCAGCTCGGACTCGGCATCGAGGCTGGCGATCGCGGCGTTCTCGGCCGCCGACGTCACCGAGAGCGGGATGCCGGTGGTGCGCGCGGCGTCGAGCACCTTCTCGTTGCCGATCGCGTAGCCGATGCGCAGGCCCGCGAGACCGTAGGCCTTCGAGAAGGTGCGCAGCACCACGACGTTCGGATGCCGTTCGAAGACGCGCTCTGCGAGGCCGTCGACCGCGCCCGGCGCGGTCACGAACTCGGCGTAGGCCTCGTCGAGGATGATCAGCACGTCGGTGGGGACGCGCTCGACGAACGTCGCGAAGTCGTCGCTCGTGATGATCGGCCCGGTCGGGTTGTTCGGGGTGCACAGGATGACCGCGCGGGTGCGCTCGGTCACCGCATCGGCCATCGCGTCGAGGTCGTGGCGCGAGTCGGCGGTCAGAGGCACCTGCACTCCGGTCGCACCGGCGACGAGCGGCAGGCTCGGGTAGGCCTCGAACGAGCGCCACGCGTAGACGACCTCGTCGCCGACCGAAGAGGTGGCGAGGATCAGCTGGTGGAGGATCGAGACGCTGCCCGCGGCGACGTGCACCTGCTCGGGAGCGACCGCGTAGCGGACGCCCAGCCGCTCGCGCAGCCGACCGGCGGTGGCATCCGGGTAGCGGTTGATCGGCGTCGTGTGCTGCAGCGCCGCGGCGACGGAGGGAAGCGGCTCGAACGGGTTCTCGTTGCTCGAGAGCTTGTAGGCGTCGGGGCCCGCCTGCTTGCCCTGTCGGTACGGCGCCAGGGCGGCGATGGCGGGGCGGATGCGCGGCAGGATCGGGTCGGTCACAAGGATGAGTCTAGATTCTGCGCCTTCCCGGTGCCGCAGGCGACCGATAGCGGTCGAGAGATTGGCGAGTGTCTTCGTGCACCTCGCATGGAAGACTGGGATGACTATGCGCTTCATCATCCGAGTCGTCGTCAACGCGTTCGCCCTGTGGGTCGTGACGCTGATCCCCGCCCTGCAGGTGCAGATCACGGCGTTCGCGCCGGGCGAGACCCTGCAGCTCGTGCTTACCCTGCTCGCGGTCGCCGCGATCTTCGCGCTCGTGAACACCTTCATCGGCACGGTGGTGAAGATCGTCGCGTTCCCCCTGTACATCCTCACCCTCGGTCTCATCGGGTTCGTGATCAACGGGTTCCTGCTGTGGCTCACCGCCTGGATCACGAGCAGCTTCGACTGGGGTCTCACGGTCGGCAGCTTCTGGTGGGGCGTGCTCGCCGCGCTCATCATCTCGCTGATCAACGGCGTCTTCGGCTTCATCCTGCGCCCGCAGAGCAAGAAGCAGCGCCGCGACTGACGGAGAGACCCGCGCATCCCCGGCGCGTCCCTCATTCGATGCGCTCGGCCTGATACTCGGTGCGCTCGATCACCTCGGCCGCGTCGAGCTCTCTCCAGAACTCGTCCACCGCGTCCATCCGGGGATCGCTCAGGTCGTCTGCGAACCTCGCGGTGTCTCTGTACGTCTCCAGGTGATGCGCGTCGACCACGAGGTCATCGAGCGTGTCATTCGGGTTCGCCTCCGTCGAGATGGTGACGCTGCCGTCCGACCCTGTGCCCTCGGGTGACCCTCCGCCGGCCAGCGCCGAGACCGGGTCGTTCGTGTGACGCAGCTGGATGATGGTCTGATCGTCGTCGAGGGTCGGCTCGACCGGGCTCCCCGCGGTGATCTGCATCTGCACATCGAACTCGCTCTCCATCGCGAGGTGCGCGGCGACCATCCCCGATTGCGAGTGAGCCACGACGTCGACCTCGTCTGCCGGCTCGGCACCCGCAGCTTTGAGCGCGTCGAGGGTCGACTGATACGACGCCGATCGCTGCCCGGTGTAGAGCTGGAGGTTGGACTTCGAGTCCCACGGCTCCTTTCCTCCCCACCCGACGCTCTGCGTTCCCTCCAGATAGGCGACGAACTTCGTCGTGCCGTCGGCGAAGGAGTACTTCTCGACGGCGACCTGCGCCCCCGCGGTGGTCGGCATGCGCCCGAAGGCTCCCGCCAGGCCCGACGGCGCACCGGTGGGTGACGACGTCTTGACCGGCGAGACCGAGACGGGGTCGGCCTTGCCCCGCAGAGTCTCGCCGGGGAGCACCTTGCCCAAGCCCGACACCACCCCCACCATCGCCACGGTCCTGAACACCTCGTCATACAGCGCGGGTGTCACGAGGTTGCCGGTCAGTCCCTCGAAGCGCTCGGCGCGCCACTGGGCGATCACCTCATCGGCCGTCGCCCGGATGCGGTCATCCGACGCCGCGAGCCGATCTGCACGGCGCAACAGCCGCTGCGCCGTGCTCGGATCGGTCTGCGCGAGCATCTCGGCCTCGGCTCGCAGCTCGACGTACTCGTAGGCATCGGCCATGAGCAGGGTGGAGCTGGCGGTCTCCCGGCACTCGGAGTGCAGGCGAGACACATGCTGACCCGACGCCCACAGCCCGACCGTGTCGACGTGCGCGCTCAAGCCCGGAGTGTCGACGATGATCCGATGCGCCCGCATGATCGCGGAGTGCGCATCGTCATAGCGGCAGGCGACGGCATCCACGCGTCGAGCGACGTCGCGCAGCGCGTCGGGGTCGACCGAGATCGCTCCGCCGTGATCGATGGTCAGCCCGCTCACGAGGCGTCGATCCGCTCAGCCTCGGATTCGCGGCTGCGCATCTCGGACGCCTCGACACGAGCGCCCTGTCGAAGCTCGTCGAGCGAGCGCTGCATCGCGCGCACTCCGTCGGAGTGCCAGTCGGTGTCGGAGGCGAGGACGGCGAGCGACGCGCGCACGTCGTCGAGCGCCTCGACGGCGGTGCGGAGGGCTGCCAGGGTCTGCGCCCTCGCCCAGGCGGTCTCGCCCGCGCCGGTCTGCGTGAGTGCAAAGGAGTACATGCGCCCAGCATCCGCCATGGCCCGCCGAGTCCGAGATCGGAGTCGCCCGGATCGGCGGAGACCGTGGGGGGATCGCTCGACCCCTGCGGTGGTGCAGAACGGGTGCACCACGCCCGGCCGGGATACCCGGCATCGCACGATCGGCCTTCGACGGGCAGAATAGGACGGTGACATCCCCGGATCCCTTCCGCGTGATCTTCGTGTGCACGGGGAACATCTGCCGCTCTCCGATGGCAGAGGTGGTGTTCCGCGATCTCGCGGAGCGGCAGGGACTCGGCTCGCGGATCGTGTCGCGCAGCGCCGGAACGGGTGACTGGCATCTCGGCGAACGGGCCGATCATCGCACGCTCGATTCCCTCGCCCGCCGTGGCTACGACGGCTCGCAGCATCGCGCGAAGCAGTTCACCTTCGCCTCCTTCTCGGAGAACGATCTGGTCGTCGCCCTCGACCGCACGCACGAGCGCATCCTGCGTGAGTGGGCGCACGATGAGGACGAAGAGGGCAAAGTCACCCTGCTGCTCGCCTTCGACCCCGATGCCCGGAGTCAGGATGTGCCCGACCCCTACTACGCCGGCGCCGAGATGTTCGATTCGGTGCTCGGTATGATTGAGACCGCGACTCGCGGGCTGTTCCGCCAGCTCGAGCCGGCTCTTCGCCAGCCCCGCACGCCCCGCACTCCCGGGGCCCGATCAGGAGGACTCCCCTGACTTTCCAGCCTTCGCTCCCGCCCCAGCCCCTGAGCCCCCTCGACGGTCGCTATCGCGGCGCCGTCACCGGCCTCGCCGACTTCCTCTCGGAGGCGGGTCTGAACCGCGCCAGGGTCGAGGTCGAGGTGGAGTGGCTGATCGCGCTCACCGACCGCTCGCTCTTCGAGACTAGCCCGCTGTCGGATGCCGACAAAGAGCGGCTGCGCGCCCTCTACCGCGACTTCGGACAGGCCGAGATCGACTGGCTCGCCGAGAAGGAAGCCGTCACCCAGCACGACGTCAAGGCGATCGAGTACCTGGTGCGCGATCGCCTGAGCGCGCTCGGCCTCGACAGCATCGCCGAGCTCACGCACTTCGCCTGCACGAGTGAGGACATCAACTCCGCCTCGTACGCGCTCACCGTGAAGCGCGCGGTCGAAGAGGTCTGGCTCCCCGCGCTCGACGTCGTGATCGCCAAGCTGCGTGAACTGGCCGCCGAGCACGCGGATGCCGCGATGCTCTCCCGCACCCACGGACAGCCGGCCACCCCGTCGACCATGGGCAAGGAGATCGCCGTCTTCGCGTGGCGTCTCGAGCGCGTGCGCGCGCAGATCGCGGCATCCGACTACCTCGCCAAGTTCTCGGGCGCGACCGGCACCTGGTCTGCGCACCTCGCGGCCGACCCCGACGCCGACTGGCCCACCATCTCGCGTGAGTACATCGAGGGTCTCGGTCTCGGCTTCAACCTGCTGACCACGCAGATCGAGTCGCACGACTGGCAGGTCGAGCTCTACGACCGGGTGCGTCACGCCGGCGGGATCCTGCACAACCTCGCGACCGACATCTGGACCTACATCTCGCTCGGCTACTTCGCACAGATCCCCGTCGCCGGTGCGACCGGCTCGTCGACGATGCCGCACAAGATCAACCCGATCCGGTTCGAGAACGCCGAGGCGAACCTCGAGATCTCGGGTGCTCTGCTCGCATCGCTCGGTCAGACCCTCGTCACGAGCCGCCTGCAGCGCGACCTCACCGACTCGACGACGCAGCGCAACATCGGCGTCGCCTTCGGTCACTCGCTGCTCGCGATCGACAACCTGCGCCGCGGACTGAACGCGATCTCGCTCTCGCGCGACGTGCTGCTCGCCGACCTCGACGTGAACTGGGAGGTTCTCGCAGAGGCCATCCAGACCGTCATCCGCGCAGAGGTCGTCGCCGGTCGCTCGTCGATCACCGACCCCTACGCTCTGCTCAAGGAGCTGACCCGAGGACACCGCGTCGGCGCTGCAGAGCTGGCGGAGTTCGTCGACGGGCTCGAGATCGGGGATGCGGCGAAGCAGCGTCTGCTCGCACTCACCCCCGCGTCGTACACCGGCATCGCCGAGCAGCTCGCGAAGTAACCCGCCGAACGCTACGGGCGCGGCGGCGTCATCCGCCGCACCGTGCATGGTCGAAAACGCACCGCATAGTCGGCGCGTGGTCAAAAACGCATCGCAATCGGACGATTCGGACGCTTTATTGACCACGCATCGGGCGGGCCACGCATCAGCCCGGGGCTATTCCGGTCGGGTCGGAGAAACCCGCGATCATCATGTCAGGAGGAGGACGACGTGCGGTCCGGCTTGTCGGAGTCGGGTTCGTCTGACGACTCAGGGTCGAAGAGCACGGGACGGTCGACCGTCTTGGCGACGTCGGCGGGGTCGACCACGAGGATCAGCATCGCCAGGAACAGCAGCGTGACGATGAACGCCCCGCCGCCCACCACGAGACCGAGCGCGATCGGAGTGAGACCGTCGTAGGTGCCGCTGGCGATCGCGTTGTTGACGCGGGCGGTGAACGCTCCCGTCGACACGAGCGTCACCACGGCGGCGAAGATTCCGCAGCCGAGAGCGATTCCCAGCAGGTGCAGAGGGCGCAGGATGTCGCGCCGGGTGGGCTTCTCGTCGCTCATCGCTCTCCTCCGTGCCCGGCGGGGGCGGGGTCGTTCTCGGTCGTGCGACCCTCGGCGACAGCATCCGCTCGCTTCGGGGTGAGACCGGCGATGCCGAGGAAGACGGCGACGATCGCCGCATATCCGCCGAACATGCCGACGCCGAGGATGACGCCGGTGAGTTGGAACGCACCGGCTCCGTCGATCTCGTACGGCTGCACGAAGCCGGCCGGGATCGCGATCAGCAGCACGGCCAAGAGCAGCCCGAACGCGCCGAGGGTGATCGAGTCGCGTGCGTTCGCCTCGCCGGCTCTGCGCGCACGCAGCCCGACGACGAGTTCGAGGATGCCGGTCGTCACCGACCAGGCGATGACGACGACGAAGAAGACGTCTTCGGTTCGCCATGCGGGCACACCGGCCGTCATGCCGGCGACGAAGCTCAGCAGCGCGAAGACGACGGACGGCCAGCGCTGGCCGGCCGGATAGACGAGCCACGTGGCGACGATCATCACGAGGCCGGTCGTGAGCACGAACCCGCTGAAGACGGAGAGACCGACGGCCGCCGAGTGATCGGGCGAGAAGGTGATCATCACGGCTGCGGCGGCGGCGAAGAGCGCGCGCAGCAGCTGAACGTGACGCACGGTGAACGCGCGGGCAGGGGCAGACATGAAGATCGAGAATCCTCCGGGGGTGTTCCCCCCAGTCTACGCGGGGGCGCTGAGTGGGCGCCGCCACCGGAGAGGTGTTCGCGGGGCCCGATGGATCTCCCCAGATCGATCACCAGGCCCCGCGACAGAACGCAGCGACGGGGGCGACACTGCGTTGTGGACCGAGACGCCGTGAGGTCGGGTACCCTGCTCACGATTACTCAGCCCAGTAGACCCCAGAAATAGCACCTCGTCCCCTACGCGATGCTGGTGTGGTCGTAAGCTCACTCTAGAACGCGATTCTTCACATACCGGAGGGGGTGCTGTGATGAGCATGGAAAGTGGCATTCGCCGATATGCCGATGTATTCGCGGCGTCCTTCCGAGACGCGATCAATGCACGTGGATTGACCCTCGCCCGGCTGCACGAGCAGTTGCGCGCTCGCGGCAACAGCGTGTCGATGGCGACGCTCAGCTACTGGCGCTCCGGAGCACGCCGCCCGGAAGGTGCCCAGTCGATGGCCGCCCTCGGCGACATCGAGCAGCTTCTGCACCTCGAGCCCGGCTCGCTCACCGCGCTGCTCGGCACGACGAACCGCACCGGCCCCCTCGGCCCCAATCTGTTCCCCCTCGACGAGCGGGAACTCGAGGAGGCCGTCAAAGAGGCGTTCGCCGCCCTCGGCGCCGAATACCCCGACACGTCACGCGAACTCACGACGCACTCCGTGACGGACGTGGATGCCGCCGGCAACGTGTCGTACTCCATCACCCGCAGCATCGTGCAGTCGACCGTCGGGACGGTCGTGTCGATCCCGTTCCTGGAGATGACGCCGGGCATCAGCACGCCAGCCCCCTTCATCGAGGCTGTGGCCGGGGGACGCATCTCCGCGCGCTACTCGCATCCGAACGGCGAGGTGCACGGCGTCCTGTTCGAGCTCGACGTGCCACTGACCGCGCCGAGCACCGCGATGGTGGAGTGGTCGGTCGCCTACCCGCCCGACTATCCGCCGCAGCGGGAGACGGGTCACGCCGTCGCCCGGCAGTGCCGAGAGCTGCTGGTGTGGACGCGGTTCCACCCCGACGCACTCCCCGACCGCATCGAGGAGCGCGTCGAGACCCCGGACGGCTCGAAGCTCACCGAACTGTCTCTGGAGGGCCGCACGTCCGTGCACCAGGTGCGACGCGCGTTCGGCCCGGGGCTTCTCGGCGTCGCCTGGAGCTACGCGGACGACGCTGATCCCCGGAACCTGACCGCCGACGCCTGACCGCCGACACCTGACCGCCGGCGCCTGACCCCGCGCGCCCGACCCCGGCGCCTGACCGCTCAGCCGGGCTGATCGCCGACCGCGACCGGGCGCCCCGGCGTGTTCGACCACTGGCTCCACGAGCCGGGGAAGACCTTCGCCTCGATACCGATCTCGTCGAGCACCAGAGCGGTATGCGCCGCAGTGATGCCCGAGCCGCAGTACGCCGCGACAGGGGTGCCCTCGGTCACGCCGACGGCCGCGAAGGTCGCCTGGAGGGTGTGCATGTCGAGGATCCGGCCCTCGGCGTCGAGATGAGCGACCATCGGCACGTTGAGCGCTCCGGGGATGTGTCCGGCGACGGGATCGAGAGGCTCGTGCTCTCCGCGATAGCGATCGGGCGCGCGCACGTCGAGGAGCACACCAGAGTCGGCGAACGAGGCGGCCTCGTCGACCGAGATCGCGTCGCCGCCGATCTCGTCGAGGACCACATCACCCGGCTCCGCCTGCACGTCATCGTCTGCGACCGGGAGGCCCGCGGACGTCCAGGCGCGGATGCCTCCGTCGAGCACGCGCACATCGACTCCGCCCTGGCGCAGCAGCCACCAGGCGCGCGATGCGCTGAGTCCCTTCGCGTCGTCGTACGCGACGACGATGTCGCCCTGGTTGACGCCCCATCGGCGCGCAGCATCCTGAAGCGTCTGAGTGGAGGGCAGCGGATGACGGCCCTCAGACGGCTCTCCGTGCGTGGCCAGCTCGGTCGCGAGCGGCACGAAGACCGCCCCGGGGATGTGCCCTGATAGATAGTCGGCATGGCCGTCCGGCCGGTCGAGTCGCCACCGCACGTCGATCAGACGAAGGGGCGCCTCGGACCTCAGCAGTTCGTCCAGTTCGGCGGCGCTCACGAAATTGCTCATGAGGCGAGGCTATCGATCGGCCTTTCGAATCACGCACCTTGCTGTATTCCGTCGTCATATCGGGCTGTTCTCACGATTCGGAACGGGGGTGCGCACGGCGCTAGGCTCGAGCCGGCCCGTCGAGAAAGGACAGCATGTCCACTCGACTCCGCTTCATGAGCCTGCGTCGGCAGGAGATCGCCCTCATCGCCGTCACCGCGGTATGGGGCAGCACGTTCCTGCTCGTGCACTGGGCGATGCAGCACTCGGGGCCGTGGTTCTTCGTCGGCATCCGGTTCCTGATCGCCGGTCTGATCAGCGTCGTCATCTTCCGCCGGGCGCTGCGAGGCATGCGCTGGCGCGACATCGGCGCCGGCGTCGCGATCGGCGTGATGATCTACCTCGGATACGGGCTGCAGACCGTCGGGCTGCAGACCATCGACTCGAGCACGTCGGCGTTCATCACAGCCATGTACATCCCGCTCGTGCCGCTCGCGCAGTGGGCCGTGTTCCGCAAGCGCCCGCCCGCTATGGCCTTCGTGGGCGCCGCTCTCGCGTTCCTCGGCCTGCTGTTCATCGCAGGCCCCGACGCCTTCGCGCTCACCCTCGGATCCGGTGAGATCCTGACGCTCGTCAGCACGTTGCCGATCGCGGCCGAGATCATCCTGATCAGCGTCTTCGCCGGGAGGATCGACCTCGGCCGGATCACGATCGTCCAGCTCCTCACCGCGGGCGCACTCGGCATTCTGACCATGCCCGTCGTCGGCGAGGGCTTGCCGGAGTTCTCCTGGATCTGGGTCGGCTGCGCGGTCGGGCTCGGGGCGGCGAGCTGCATCATCCAGCTCACGATGAACTGGGCCCAGAAGTCCGTCTCGCCGACCCGCGCCACGATCATCTACGCGGGCGAGCCGGTCTGGGCCGCCGTGATCGGGCGCATCGCCGGCGAGCGCCTGCCCCTCGCCGCGCTGATCGGCGGCGCGCTCGTCGTGCTCGGCATCCTGGCCAGTGAGCTCACGCCCGTGCGGCGCCGCCCGAACGAGTAGTCACTCACGGGAATATCGGCGACGTCGGCGCGTTGCACCCGACATGATTGAAACTTCAACCGTCGTTCCGGTCGCCACCGAGCGGACGCGCGTGCGCGTGCCGATGCGCTTCGCCGACGGATTCTCGACCACGGCGGATGTCGTCACCTTCGACGGTCTGATCGACGGCCGCGAGCACCTGCTGCTCGGGCTCGGAGACTGGAGCGCGGCCATGGAGCGGGCGGCCGACGGCGGCGACGCACCCCTCGTGCGCCCGCACAGCGAATGCCTGACCGGAGACGTGTTCGGCTCGGAGCGCTGCGACTGCGGCCCTCAGCTGCGGGAGGCGGTCGAGCGCATCGCCGACGAGGGCGGGTTCCTTCTCTACCTGCGCCAGGAGGGGCGGGGCATCGGTCTCTACGCCAAGCTCGATGCGTACGCGCTGCAGGATGCAGGGCTCGACACCTATGAGGCGAACGTGGCTCTCGGTCGCGGCGAGGACGAACGCGACTACACGATCGCCGCGCAGATGCTGCAGGCGGTCGGCGTCGACGGCATCCGCCTGCTGAGCAACAACCCCGACAAGGCTGCGCAGCTCGAGGCGCTCGGCATCCGCGTCACCGAGCAGGTGCGCACCGGCGTGCACCTCTCGGACGCGAACCACCGCTACCTCGAGGCCAAGCGCGATCACACCTCGCACACGCTCGACCTCTCCGCCGCGTGATGGCGGCGGCCGTGAGGGAGGCAGGCACGATGAGCGATCGGCGACTCGACGACGACGAGATGCAGACGTGGCTGCCGACCATCCGGTTCGTCCAGCTGCTGCCGCAGGTGCTCGACCGCACTCTGAAGGCCGAGACCGGACTCAAGCACTCGCACTACGCGATCCTCGTGACGCTGGCAGGTCAGTTAGACCGCGCGATCCCCATGACCGAGCTCGCCCAGATCGCCGGACTCAGCCGCTCGCGCCTCAGCCACGCGATCGACTCGCTCGAGCATCTCGGCTGGGTGACGCGCACCTCATGCAGCACCGACAAGCGCACGCTGACGGCAGCGCTGACGGATGCCGGTCGCGAGCTGCTCCGTGCGGCGGCGCCCGTTCATGTGGCGCAGATCCGCGAGCTGATCCTCGATCCCCTGACCGCCGACGAGCGGGAGCAGCTCGGCACGATCCTCACGAAGCTGCTGCCCGGCGTCGCCGCCGCGCTCTGAAGGCGACGCCGGTCAGCGTTCCCGGTACTGCCAGAACCTCCCTCCACAGCGCGAGGGCGCGTACCGTCGAAGACATGGACACCCGCAGCGAGGTGCGCGAATTCCTCTCATCGAGGCGCGACCGCATCACCCCCGACCAGGCCGGCCTGCCCGCATACGGTGGCAACCGCCGCGTTCCGGGGCTCCGCCGAGAAGAGGTGTCGCTGCTCGCCGGCGTCAGCGTCGACTACTACACGCGACTCGAGCGGGGCGATCTGTCCGGCGTCTCCGACAGCGTGCTCGACGCGCTCGCCCGCGCCCTGCAGCTCGACGAGGCCGAGACGGCGCACCTGTTCGACCTCGCGCGCGCGGCGAATGCGTCGCCGGTCGCCCGCACGCCTCGCAAGAAGGTCGAGACGCTGCGCCCCAGCATCCCGCGCCTGCTCGATGCGATGACCGAGGCGCCGGCGATCGTGCGCAACAACTACTTCGACTACCTGGCCGCCAATGCGCTCGGCCGCGCTCTCTACTCGCCGCTCTTCACGACTCCGGTGCCGAACAGCGCGCGATTCGCGTTCCTCGATCCGGCCGCCCAGGAGTTCTACCCCGAGTGGGAGCGCAACACTCAGGAGCTCGTCGCCGCGATGCGCGGCGAAGCCGGACGAAACCCCTACGACCGCAAGCTCACCGATCTCGTGGGAGAGCTGTCGACGCGCAGCGAGCGCTTCCGCACCCTGTGGGCCGCGCACAACGTGCGCTTCCATCGCAGCGGCGTCAAGCGCATCAACCACCCGGTCGTGGGCGAGATGGAGCTGACCTACGAGGCGTTCGAGCTGCCCGCCGACGCCGGGCTGCAGATGTCGACGTACACGGCAGAGCCGGGAACAGCATCGGCCGACAAGCTGCGGATGCTGGCGAGCTGGGCGGCGACGGACGCGGCCGTCGCCGAGCCCGAGACCGTGTCGCCGGAGCGCACCGAGGCCTGAGCGCGACGGTTCTGCTCTGAGCAGAACCGCTCGAACCCGCGCATGACGGCGGCATATCGTGAGGCATGGCCGACCTCGTCCCGTTCTCCCGTGCACCTCGTCCTTCCCGCCCTCGCCCCAGCGAGCCCGAGCCCCTGTGGCGACAGATGCTCGGCGACCAGCTGCGGCGGCGACGACATGACCGCGACGAGACGCTGACCGAGACGGCCGAGAATGCCGGAGTGTCGCCGCAGTACCTCTCGGAGGTCGAACGCGGACTCAAAGAACCGTCGAGTGAGATGATCGCGGCGATCGCCGGCGCCCTCGACACCTCACTGATCGAGCTGACGAGCGCCGTGGCCGACGAGCTGCGTCAGGTGACGGCCGCTCCGGCATCCGCTGCCGTCTCGGCCGCACGCGGGGCCTTCGCCCTCGCCGCTTGAGCCATCGCGGGATCCCCGGCCGGGGTCTTCGGGCCGGGGCGTCGGCCAGATCTTCGGCCCCGGCCCGTGTCCTTGGCCCGTCTGCAGGACCACGGCACGTCTGCAGGAACAGATCGGCAGAATCACCCCGCATCCGTGCTTCGATCCTGCAGACGGCCGGGCATCGGGTCAGACGGCCCACTCCCCCAAGACGGTGTCGATCAGCCCGTAGTCGAGAGCGGCGGATGCCGTGAAGACACGATCCCGGTCGGTGTCGGCGCGCAGCTCGCTCAGCGAGCGCCCACTGTGCCTGGCGAGGATCGCCTCCATGTCTGCCCGCACGCGCACGACCTCGTCGGCCGCGAGGATGAGGTCGGGAATGGCCCCCCGCGACTGGCCCGCTGGCTGATGCAGCACGATGCGGGCATGGGTGAGCGCGGCCCGCTGACCCGGCGCTCCGGCGGCGACGAGAAGTGCAGCGGGTCCGATCGCCTGCCCGACGCAGGTCGTCGCGACGGAGGGGCGGATGTGCTGCATCGTGTCGTAGATCGCCAGCGCCGCCCCCGGGTCGCCGCCTTCACTGTTGATGTAGAACTGCACGCCCGCGTCCTGACTGTCGGCGTCGAGGTGCAGCAGCTGCGCGATGAGGGCGTTCGCCACTCCCGCGTCGATGCCGGTGCCGAGATAGATGACCCGTTCGGCGAGAAGATGCGAGTAGACGTCCATCACGCGTTCGCCGCGCGGATGCTGCGCGATGACGTTCGGGATCGTGTAGCCGCTCATGCGCTCGCCCCCAGCCCGACGCGGGCCCGGCGACGGGGCATGAGGTCGGCGAGCGAGTCGAGGACCTCATCGATGAACCCGTAGTCCTTCGCCTGCTCTGCGGTGTACCAGCGGTCGTGCAGCGAGTCCTCGAAGATGCGATCCACGGGCTGCCCGGTGTCGGCGGCGATCAGCCCGAGCACCGTGTCGCGCATGTGCCGCAGGTCGTCTGCCTGGGTCTCGAGCTCGCCCGCCGACCCGCCGATGCCGGCGGAACCCTGATGCATGAGGATGCGCGCGTGGGGCAGCGCCCTGCGCTTGCCCTTCGCGCCCGCCGAGAGCAGGAACTGCCCGGCGCTGCACGCGAGTCCGAGCGCGAGGGTCGACACGTCGTTCGGCACCAGCGTCATGAGGTCGCGGATCGCGAGCATCGACGGCACGGAGCCGCCGGGCGAGTGGATCCACAGGGCGATGTCGGTCGTCGGATCCTCGGCCGAGAGGGTGAGCAGCTGCGTCATCAGCAGCGTGCCGTTGTCGTCGTCGAGGGCGCCGTCGAGCACGAGCACGCGCTCGTGGAACAGCGCCCGTCTGGCCTCGGGTCCGAAGTGCGGGATGGGGGTCTCTTCGCTCATGGCCTCAGCATCCGCCGTGTCGAGTCCGTTCGGAACCGAATCCGCCCTCGGCAGATCCGCCGGAGGCAGAGCGACCCGAGGCAGAGCGACCCGAGACCGAGCGACCGTCGACATGCACGGATGTGCACGCGTAACACCACCGACTCACGATGCTCCTACCCTCGAAGCATGGCGACACAGCAGACACCCGAGTGGCAATGGTCCGAAGACGGCATCAACTTCCGCACCCGCAAATGGGTGAAGCCGGAGGACCTGAACGCGAACGGATCTCTGTTCGGCGGCAGCCTGCTCAAGTGGATCGACGAGGAGGCCGCGATCTACGCGATCGTGCAGCTGGGCAACTACCGCGCGGTGACCAAGCACATCTCCGAGATCAACTTCGAGGCCTCAGCCGTGCAGGGCGACCTGATCGAGATCGGCCTGCAGGCGACCCACTTCGGCACCACCTCGCTGACCATGCGCGCGGTCGCCCGCAACATGATCACCCGCAAGCGCATCCTCACGATCGAGAAGATCGTGTTCGTGAGCCTCGACGAGGACGGCACGCCGACCCCTCACGGGTACGACGAGATCACCTACAACCGCGATCGGATGCCGACGGAGCGCATCGCCACAGGCACGATCCGCCTGCCGTAGAGCCAGGCTCCGGCATCCTCTCGCCCTGCGTCTCACGCGCGCCGAAGGAGATCTCCCGTATCGAAGGACGATCGTGCGGATCGGGTCCTTCGGAACGAGAGGTCTCCTTCGATGCGTGCGGCGTCAGTCCGGGATGCCGCTCAGACGTTCCGACGGTGACTGACGCGGTGGCCGATCCAGAAGCCGACCGCGATGAGTCCTGCCAGCGTGACGACGAGCATCCAGGGCAGCATCGACGGCGCAGCGCCCGCCGTCGCGGTCGCGAGCGTGCCGGAGCCGTCGGCGATCAGGCCGTTGCCGTCTGCGAGTTCCGATGCACCCGCCTCGAGCTTGTCACCGCCCTCCGCCAGTTCGCCGGTGCCTTCGGCCACAGTGGCAGCACCCTCGGAGAGCTCGCCGACGCCGGTGCTCAGGTCTGACGCACCGACCTTCAGCGTCTCGGTGCCCTCGGCCAGCGCGGTCGCGCCCTCGTCGAGGCTGGCCGCACCGGCGCTGAGTCGCGCCGAACCGTCCTGCAGCGACACGGCGCCATCGGCGAGAGTGTCGAGACCAGCGGCGAGCCGATCCGCGCCGGCCCACAGCTCTGCGGTGCCCGCCTTCAGAGGCTGCAGTCCCGTGGCCAGCGCGAGCGCGCCTCCCGAAAGCTGCGAGGCTCCGTCGCTCAGTGGCTGCACGCCGTCGGCGAGCTTCAACGCACCGGCGGATACCGCTGAGGCGCCTGCCTTGAGCGTGCCCACACCGGACTCGAGCGTCGAGGCGCCGGCGGCGAGACCGGAAGTGCCGGCCTTCAGCTGCTGCACCCCCACGACGAATGCCGGGGCCCCTGCGGTCGGGTCTGCCAGCGCGACCGTTCCCGGCCATCCCTGCGCCGCATCGCCGTTGACCAGCGCATTCGCACCGCCGGCGACCAGCTGCGCTCCGGCGGCGGCCTGGATCGTCCCCTGCGCGAGCACGGGTGCCGCGGCGGCCGCTCCGGCGATTCCGTCGACCTGAGCATCCACTCCGGCGGCGAGAGCAGCGAGCTGCTGCATCTGCGCGTTCGTCGGGTCTGCCGCAGCGAGCTGGGAGAGCGCATCGGCCAGCTGCTGCGCGTTCGCGGGGGCACCGTTGGCCGCCTCGGTGATCGCCGCGGCGTTCTCCGGGCTGGCGAGCGCCTGAAGCTGCGGCGTCACGGCGCCGGTGATCGTCGAGCTGAGCTGGTTCGCCCCGCCGAGCACCTGCCCCGCGACCTGGTGTGCGCCGGCGACCCCGGCAGCGAGATTCGTCGCCCCGTCGAGCACCGACTGGGCTCCCGCGTCGACCTGCAGCGCGCCCGTCGTGAGGTCCTGAGCGCCGTCGACGAGCGACTGGGCTCCGCCGTCGACCTGCTGCGTTCCTGCGGCCACCTGCTGAGCGCCGTCGAGTGCGGCCCGGGCTCCTGAGTCGATCTGCTGCGCACCGGCCGAGACCTTCTGCGCACCGTCGAGCGCAGACTGCACACCGGCATCCGCCGTCGTGAGTCCCGATTCGAGACGCTCGGCGCCTGTGAGCGCCGACAGTGCTCCGGCGCTCAGCCGAGCAGCCCCGGACGCGGCGTTCGAGGCGCCGATCGCGAGAGTGTCGGCACCTACGGCGAGCGCGGCGGCGCCGGTGGAGGCGCTCTGCGCACCCGTGGCGACCTTCTCGGAGCCGACGTGGGCGCTCGTCGCTCCCGCCGCGAGCTGCTCCGTGCCGGCGGCGAGCTCGTCGGCGCCCGCAGAGAGATCACCGGCACCTGCGGCGAGGTCGGCCGAGCCGTCTCGTGCGGTGGTGGTGCCGTCGGCGAGTTCCGCGGCACCGGCCGCGATCTTGCCCGTGGTCAGGAAGAACAGGATCACCATCGCGGCCAGCAGCAGGCTGAGCACGATCACGGCTATGCGCATTCCGATTCCGTGCGCGTGGGGCTTTGCACTCGTCATTGAGGACTCCCGGGGTCAGTGGCGTCGTTGCCACCGGCGAGTGTATGGGCGGGCTCTCAGGATTCGCACAGGTTTGCTCCTCGGAACTAGATCCCGTTCATAGTGAGACTCAGTTCCTTGTAGCTGTTCGACAAACGTCGCGACCTCACGCCCACGGACGGCCAGATGCCACGGCGCCCTCCATCCGCGACAGTGCAGCGAATGCCTGCGCGAGGTCGGCGATCAGGTCGTCGACGTTCTCGAGACCGATCGACAGTCGCAGCACATCGGCGTCGGGGCGCGCTTCCGCCGGCACGGGCCGGTGCGTGAGCGCGGCCGGATGCTGGATCAGCGAATCGACCCCGCCCAGCGAGACGGCATGGGTGAACAGCGACGTCGATGAGGTGACGGCGGATGCCGCGGCATACCCGCCCCGCATCCGCATCGCGATCATGGCCCCGGTGCCCCGCATCTGACGCTGGATGATGCCCTGCGGGTCGTCGTCGAGTCCGGGATAGAACACCTCGGCGATCTCGGGGCGGTCGATCAGCCACTGCACGATGCGGCGAGCGCTCTCCTGCTGCGCGCGCATGCGCGCGGGGAGGGTCGCGAGCCCACGGTGCAGCAGGTAAGCGCCGAGCGGATGCAGCAGACCGCCGGTCACGGCACGCACACGGCGGAGCGCCTCCGCGGTCTGCTCGTCGCAGGCCACCACGCCCGCGATCACGTCGCCGTGTCCGCCGAGGTACTTCGTGGCGCTGTGCAGCGACATCGCCGCGCCGTGGTCGAGGGGATTCTGCAGCACGGGCGTCGCGAAGGTGTTGTCGACGACCACCGGCACGACTCCCGCCTGCGCCACCACGGCGGCGATGTCGGCGATCTCGAGCGTCGGATTGGCGGGGGTCTCCACCACCACGAGTCCCGTGTCCGGACGGATCGATGCGGCGACCTCGGCAGGGTGGCAATAGGTGGTCTCCACACCCAGCAGGCCGGAGCCGAGCAGGTGATCGGTGCCGCCGTAGAGGGGACGCACCGCCACGACGTGGTTCTTCCCCGCTGCGGGGCCGTGCGCGAGGATCACCGCGGTCATCGCCGCCATGCCCGATGCGAAGGCGACGGCGGCCTCGGCGTGCTCGAGCTCGGCGAGGGCGTCTTCGAACCGCCCCACGGTGGGGTTCCAGAGCCGCGCGTAGACCATGCTGCCGTCGGCGGGCGGCCGCCCACCCGTCGCCATCGCCTCGTACGAGTCGCCGCCGCGCTCGATGTCGGGCAGCGGGTTGGTCGTCGACAGGTCGATCGGCAGTGCGTGGACTCCCAGTGCCTCGAGGTCTGAGCGGCCGCTGTGCACGGCGACGGTGTCTGGATGCAACGGTGCAGTCATGTCTGCCACGTTGCCCGAAGCGCGATGGATGCGCAGGGATTCGACAGTATCCGTCGGATTCTGGCTCGTTCTCGATATTCTGAGCAAAGAGGCGATACCAGGAGGTGCGGGCATTGGCGAAAGCACAGCTCGACGAGATCGATCTCGAGATCCTCGCCGTCCTCACCCGCGACGCCGAGGTCACGAACAAGGCGCTCGCGCACGGGCTGGGTCTCGCCGAGTCGACATGCGCGCACCGCGTGCGCGCACTGCGCGAGCGCGGGATCATCCGCGACACCCGGATCCGGGTCGACGGATCGGCTCTCGGACTGCCCCTGCAGGCGATCATCAAGGTGCGCCTCGCGAATCACACGGGCCCCAAGGTCACCACGCTCTTCGACGCGCTGGCGGCCATCCCGCGGGTGCTGCAGGTGTTCCACGTCGCGGGCGTCGACGACTTCCTCGTGCACGTCGCGGTGCAGGATGCCACCGCTCTGCGCGACATCGTGCTCGAGCACATCACGATCCACCCCGTCGTCCGCGGCACCGAGACGCAGCTGGTGTTCGAGCTCCGCGACGGCGCCGGCCTGCTCGCGCGCTGAGCGGATCGTGGGCGAGGATGGACACGTCTGCCGAGCAAGGGAGCCCAGAATGAGCCGCAGCGCCACCGCAGCCACGTCCGCGATCAGAGAGATGCGCGACTTCCTCTTCGCGAATGCCACCGACTACGCGGCGGCGCGAGACGGGTTCGTCTGGCCGACGCCCACGGAGTTCAACTTCGCGCTCGAGTGGTTCGACGTCATCGCGGGCGAGACGCCCGACCGCCCGGCCGTGCAGATCGTCTCGGCCGATCTCAGTCTCGAGTCGTGGACATACGGAGAGCTGTCGTCCCGCTCGGATCAGGTCGCGGCCTGGCTGACCGACCTCGGCATCCGTCGAGGCGACCACGTCATCGTGATGCTCGGCAACACCATCGAGCTGTGGGAGGTGATGCTCGCCATCACCAAGATCGGCGCGGTGTCGATTCCGACGTCGACCCTGCTCTCGGCATCCGACCTCGCCTACCGCGTCGAGCACGGCCGGGCCCGCACGATCGTCACGCTCGGCAGCCTCGCCGAGCGCATCGCCGACATCGACGCCGACGTGCTGCGCATCGGCGTGGGCGACGGCATCCCCGCCGAATGGACGCGCTTCGACGGCTCGTCCGACGCCCCTGCGGCCTTCGAGCCCGACGCCGCCACACCGGCCGACGACACGGCCCTGCTCTACTTCACGAGCGGCACGACCAGCCGCCCGAAGCTCGTGCAGCACACGCACGTCTCGTATCCCGTCGGACACCTGTCGACCATGTGGTGGCTGGGCGTGCGACCCGATGACGTGCACCTCAACATCTCGTCACCCGGCTGGGCGAAGCATGCGTGGTCGAGCTTCTACTCGCCGTTCCTCGCCGAGGCGACGGTGTTCGTCTACAACTACGACCGGTTCGACGCGAACACCCTGATGCAGGTCATGGACACCCACCACGTCTCCACGTTCTGCGCTCCGCCGACGGTGTGGCGGATGCTGATCCAGGCCGACCTCGCGCGACTCACCCACCCGCCGCGGGAGCTGGTCGGAGCGGGCGAGCCGCTGAACCCCGAGGTCATCGACCGGGTGCGCGCGGCGTGGGGCGGCACGATCCGCGACGGCTTCGGGCAGACCGAGATGACGGCTTGTGTGGGCAATTCTCCCGGTCAGGTCGTGAAGGTCGGCTCCATGGGACGCCCGTTGCCCGGGTACCCGGTCGTGCTGCTCGACCCCGCCACCGGAGAGATCGCCGAGCACGAGGGCGAGATCGCGCTCGACCTGGCCCACCCTCCGGTCGGGCTCATGGCCGGGTACTACGACGATCCGGACAAGACGGCCGAATCCCGCGTCGGCGGCTTCCACCACACCGGAGACATCGCCCAGCGGGATGCCGACGGATACCTGACCTACATCGGCCGGGCGGACGACGTGTTCAAGGCCTCCGACTACAAGATCTCGCCGTTCGAGCTCGAATCGGTGCTGCTGGAGCACGACCTCGTGATCGAGGCGGCGGTGATCCCGAGCCCCGACCCGACGCGACTCGCGGTTCCGAAGGCGTACGTGTGCCTGCACCCCGACGCGGTCGGAGCCGAAGCCGACGCCGCCCGCTCGATCTTCGCCTACGCCCACGACCGCCTGTCGTCGCACCTCTGGGTGCGGATCATCGAGTTCGTTCCCGAGCTGCCCAAGACGATCTCGGGCAAGATCCGCCGCGTCGAGCTGCGCGCCAGAGAGGCCGAGCGCGTGACCTCAGGAGACGAGGCCGCACAGCACCGCGACCGCGACTACCGCTGACGAGCTCTCAGCCTGCCAGCGCGGGCTGAGAGCCTGTGCTCGGCGTCACCGTCGTGCCGCGCGGCACGACGACCGGGTCCGGTGCGTCGATGAGTGCCTGGACGCGGGCGGCGCGGGCGGCTTCTCGTGCCGGCTCACCCGTGTTCACGATGCCGCGACCCACTGCTCCGATCACCAGCATCGCGACGAGCGCGGCGCCTGAGATCAGCAGCGGCGTCCACTGATTCGCGAACGATGCCGTGGAGCTGAGCATCGCGCTCGGAATCCACAGACCGACCGCTCCGCCGGCAAGACCCGCCGCTCCGCGCATGACCGCGATTCCTGCGATGAGCGCACACAGCGCTGCGAGCACAGCCCCCACCACTCCGATCGGCACCAGAATCGATGCCAGTTCGCTTGCCACCCTTGACGATGTCATCACGACCCCCCGGTCTGCGGAATCTCCGCATCACCAACATTACGAAGTGTCGGCATGCCGGGCATCCATCTCAAGGATGATGTTCTGCAACTGTGACGAGCTGTTCAGCGGCGCGTCAACCGCGCGAAACGCGAGGTCCTGATCACTCGCACCGGCTGGGTGACGACCGCGTCCACGACCATCGAGCCGTCGGTGGGTCCGATGATCGCCATCGCCGAGGTCTCCGTGGCCTCGACGGGGTCGACGCGCATGCGGCCGAGCGACCGGTGCGCACGCACGTACGCCGGCACCAGCAGCACGATCGCGCCGAGCCACGCGAGAGGGTTGCTGAGCGCGACGCCCTCGAAGCCGATGAGCGCGCCGAGCACGATGGCGGCGCCCACGCGCATCACCAGCTCGATCACACCCGTGACGGTGGGCACCAGGGTGTGGCCGAGGCCCTGCAGCGCACCACGGAGCACGAACAGCACGCCGAGTGCCCAGTATCCGCATCCGTTGATGATCAGCATGAGGTGCGCGAGTTCGACGACCCCATCCGCCGCCGCGCCCTCGCCGACGAACAGCCGCACCAGTGGCGCCCCGAACGCGATGATGACGCCTCCGAGCGCGATGCCGGCGGCGATCGCCATCCAGGTGCCCTCCACGACACCGCGGCGGATGCGGTCGGGTCGGCGTCCGCCCAGGTTCTGCGCCGTGTACATCGACGAGGCGAGACCCAGCGACGAGAGGAAGGCTACGGCGAGGCCGTCGACACGAGACGCCGTCGTGTAGGCGGCGACGGCCTCGGAGCCGAGGGTGTTGAGGGCCACCTGCACGACGAGCGTGCCGATCGCGATGATCGACGCCTGGAAGCCCATCGGCAGGCCGAGGCGCAGGTGCTCTCGGATGTCGTCGCGGGTGACGCGCCAGTCGGCACGACGCAGGTGCAGCATCGGCAGCCGGCGACGCACGAACTCGAGGCACAGCACGACCGACACGGCCTGGGCGACGACGGTCGCGAGAGCCGCACCCGCCACGCCCCAGTCGAGCGGGCCGACCATGAGGATCACGAGGCCGACGTTGAGCGCACACGACACCGTGAGGAAGATCAGCGGCGTGCGCGAGTCGCCGATGGCACGGATGATCGCCGAGAGGAAGTTGAAGAACATCGTCGCGCTGGCGCCGATGAAGCTGATCTGCGTGAAGATCGTCGCCTCGGCCATGAGCTCGTCAGGCGTCTGCAGCAGGGCGAGCGTCGGCGCCGCGATCAGCGGCGCGACGATCGTGAGCACCACGCTCGTGATGCCGGTCAGGATCACGCCCGTCGCGACCGAGCGACGCACCGCTGCGCCGTCTCCCGCGCCGAACGCCTGCGCGATCGGGATAGCGAAACCGCTCGTCAGGCCCCAGGCGAAGCCGATCAGCAGGAACAGCAGGCTGCCGGTCGCGCCGACGGCGGCGAGGGACTCGACGCCGAGGTGCCGGCCGACGACGACGGCATCGGCGAACTGGTACATCTGCTGCACGACATTGCCGAGCAGCAGGGGGATCGAGAACGACAGGATGACACGCCACGGGCGGCCCGTGGTGAGAGAGGTGGCCATGGTGGGAGCGGCTCGCAGAACTGGGGGGATGATCGGGGGTCGAACCAGGATATCGAATCGATTCGGTTAACTGCCATCCCCGATCGGCCATTACGGTCGGAAAGATGCCGCAGCGGGACGCGGCGCCCAACACCGGAGGTTCGAGCGATGACGACAGAGAGAACACGGGGATCCGTCGGGGTGGACGGAACCGCCGACGGCGACGACCAGCACCTGAAGAGGGCCCTGAGCAACCGTCACATCCAGCTGCTCGCGATCGGCGGCGCCATCGGCACCGGCCTCTTCATGGGCAGCGGCAAGACGATCTCGGTCGCGGGCCCCTCGGTGATCTTCGTCTACATGATCATCGGCTTCATGCTCTTCTTCGTGATGCGGGCGATGGGCGAGCTGCTGCTGTCGAACCTCAAGTACAAGTCGTTCAGCGACTTCGCGAGCGACCTGCTCGGCCCGTGGGCCGGCTTCTTCACCGGATGGACGTACTGGTTCTGCTGGGTCGTCACCGGAGTCGCGGATGTGATCGCGATCGCGGGGTACACGGATGCGCTGATCCCCGGCATCCCGTTGTGGATCCCCGGCGTCCTCGTGATCGTCATCCTGCTCGCACTGAACCTGCCCACCGTCGCCGCGTTCGGCGAGATGGAGTTCTGGTTCGCGCTGATCAAGATCATCGCGATCGTCGCGCTCATCGTCACGGGTCTCGTGATGATCTTCACCGGCTTCCAGCACGATGCGGGAACCGCGAGCTTCAGCAACCTGTGGGACCACGGCGGCATGTTCCCGCACGGCTTCATGGGCTTCGTCGCCGGGTTCCAGATCGCCGTGTTCGCGTTCGTCGGCGTCGAGCTCGTCGGCACCGCCGCGGCCGAGACCAAAGACCCCGAGAAGAACCTGCCCAAGGCGATCAACGCGATCCCGATCCGCATCCTGCTCTTCTACGTGGGCGCGCTCATCATCCTGATGGCGGTCACCCCGTGGACCGAGTACGTCGCCGGCGAGAGCCCGTTCATCGCGATGTTCGCCCTCGCGGGTCTCGGCATCGCCGCGACGGTGGTGAACCTCGTCGTGCTGACCTCGGCCATGTCGAGCGCCAACTCGGGCATCTACTCGACGTCGCGCATGGTGTTCGGCCTCGCGCAGGACGGCGACGCCCCGCGCATCTTCGGCCGGCTGTCGAAGCGACGTGTGCCGCAGAACGCTCTGTTCCTGTCGTGCATCCTGCTGCTCTCGGGCGTCGTGCTGCTCTACGCGGGCAAGGACATCGGCACCGCGTTCGACATGGTGACCACGGTCTCAGCCGTGTGCTTCATGTTCGTCTGGACGATCTTCCTCTGCAGCTACCTCGTGTACCGCCGTCGGCGGCCGGAGAAGGTCGCAGCGTCGAAGTTCCGCATGCCGGGCGGCATCTTCATGGTCTACGTGGTGCTCGCGTTCTTCGTGTTCATCCTCTGGGCGCTCACGACGCAGCCCGACACCCTGATCGCGCTGCTCGTGACGCCGATCTGGTTCGTGCTGCTGCTCGTCGCCTGGATGTTCGTGCGCACGTCGCAGAACCATCTGACCCGTCACGCGGAGCACATCGCGTACCTGCGCGACGACTCCCCGGAGTAGTCCTGCTCGTGCCGAGGGAGGTTCTGACAGCCCCTCCCTCATCGTCGAGGCCGCGCGTAGCGTCGGTCTCGACGAAAGGACACGCAATGCACACTCGCACACTCGGACAGGGCCTCGAGGTCTCCGCCGTCGGGCTCGGATGCATGGGGATGTCGCAGAGCTACGGGCCGAACCCGGGCACCCGCGACGAGATGATCGGCGTGCTGAGGTCGGCTCTCGACCTCGGCGTCACCTTCTTCGACACCGCGGAGGTCTACGGCCCCTATGTGAACGAGGAGCTGGTCGGCGAGGCTCTCGAGCCCATCCGCGACCAGGTCGTCATCGCGACGAAGTTCGGGTGGCGCATCGAAGACGGCAAGAGCGTCGGGCTCGACAGCCGGCCGGAGCAGATCAGACGCGTCGCCGAGCAGTCGCTGCGTCGCCTGCGCACCGACGTGATCGACCTCTTCTACCAGCACCGTGTCGACCCGGATGTGCCGATCGACGACGTCGCAGGCACGGTGGCCGAGCTCATCGCCGAGGGCAAGGTGAGGCACTTCGGGCTGTCCGAGGCATCGGCCTCGACGATCCGCCGGGCCCATGCCGTGCAGCCCGTCACGGCGCTGCAGAGCGAGTACTCGCTGTGGACGCGCGACCCTGAGGCCGAGATCCTGCCCACACTCGGCGAGCTCGGCATCGGCTTCGTGCCGTTCAGCCCGCTCGGCAAGGGGTTCCTCACCGGCACGGTCGATCGCACCACCTCATTCGCTGACGGTGACATCCGCGGCACGATCCCGCGCTTCAGCGAGGAGAACCGGGCGGCGAACGAGGCGCTGGTCGGCCACGTCGCCTCGCTCGCGGAGTCCAAGGAGGCCTCCCCCGGCCAGATCGCCCTCGCGTGGCTGCTCGCTCGGGAGCCGTGGATCGTGCCGATTCCCGGCACGAGGCGCACGTCGCGGATCGCCGAGAATGCGGGAGCCACCACGGTGGCCCTGTCGGCCGACGAACTCGCCGACCTCGATCAGCTCGCCGACCGGGTCGGCGTGCAGGGAGATCGGTACAACCCGCAGCAGATGTCGTTCGTCGACCGCTGAGTCGACCGCTGAGCAGCGGCGTGCGCTGGGTAGTCTGAGGCGGATGACTCCGCCCCGCACCTACCCGGCCACGATCGCCGCGCCCGTGGAGCATGAACTCATCATCAAGAAGTCGCGGTTCATCGCGACCGTCGAGCCGGTCACCTCGGTCGAGGACGCGGATGCCGTGATCGCACGCCTGCGCAAGCAGTGGTGGGATGCGCGGCACAACTGCAGCGCGATGGTCACCGGCCTGCTCGGCGATCAGGCCCGCTCGTCGGATGACGGTGAGCCGTCCGGCACTGCGGGGGTGCCGATGCTCGAAGTGCTGCGACGGCGCGAGCTGACGGACGTCGTGGCAGTGGTGACCCGCTACTTCGGCGGCGTGAAGCTCGGCGCCGGCGGGCTCGTGCGGGCCTACTCGACCGCTGTCTCGGAAGCCCTCGATCTCGCATCTCTCGTGCACCGGCAGTCTCTGACCCAGGTGACGATCGACGTCGCGCAGGCGGATGCCGGACGCTTCGACAACCTTCTGCGCGACTGGGTGCCGCGTCACGGCGCGACGCTCGGCGAGCCACGCTACGCAGCGCTGGCGACTCTCGAGGTGTGGGTGCCCGCGCAGGAGCTCGACCGGCTCGCCGATGACATCGCAGCGGCATCCGCCGGTTCCGTGATTCCGGTGATCGGCGTGGAGCGCGTCGTCGACGTGCCGGCCTGACCCCGGCCGACGCGCCCGGCTGATCCACAACAGCATCCGGATATTCTGGATGCCGCGATCTCGGAAGGAGAGCGATGTTCGACAGCCCGCTCTCGGCTTCCGCCTATGAGATCCTCGGCGTGGACCCGACCGTCGACGACGGCGAGCTGCGGCGCGCGTATCGCCTGCGCCTGCGGCAGACCCACCCGGATACGGGCGGAGACGCGGCCGTCTTCATCCAAGTGCAGCGAGCATGGGAGTTGATCGGCACCCCCGAGGGCCGCGCCGCCTACGACCGTCGCTCGGGTGCGCACCCCGGCATCCCGGCCGAGCCTGAGTGGAACGGCTGGCGACCGCAGTCGGCCGCCCGCACGGACACCCGCCCCCGAGCTCGCTCGTACGGGCATCCCGGCGGCTGGCGCCGCGAGCGCTACCTGTCGCTGATCCGCGAATGGGCCGGCCGTGGCGTCGAGGTGCCCGACCCCTATGACCCGGCGCTCGTGCGCTCGGCCCCGCGCGACCTGCGACGCCTGCTCGCCGATGCTCTCGCCGAAGAGGCGACCGCCCGCACGGTGAGCGCGCTCGGCATGGGCTTCACGGTGTGGCACGACGTCGCCACAGGAGCGGATGCCGACGACAAGCTCGACCATGTCGTGCTCAGCCCCTCGGGCCTCTACGGCGTCATGTCGGAGGACTTCGGCGGAGTCGTCGGGTTCCGTCGGGGCGAGATCACGGGCCCGAGTCTGGGCACACGCGCGCCCGTCACCGCCGCACTCTCGCGCATGCGCACCGTGGCCAAGGCCGCGCGGGTGAAGTTCGGCGGACTGATCATGGTGCTCCCCGACGACGATCTCGCGCAGGCCGTCACCCCGCTCGGCAGCAGCCGCGGCGTTCCCGTGGTCGTCGTGCGTCGCAGCGCGCTCGCGATGGTGCTGCGCCAGGGAGTCCCCGGTGCCCGCGCCATCGGCGGCAACGAGCTGTTCGACGTGCGCACACGCCTGCAGCAGACCGTCACCTTCGTCTGACACGGATCCCTGAGATCGACCGCCGCTCTTGACCGCATCCGTCAAACCGGTTTACACTCGCTTCACCCGCATTCGTCAAACCGGTTAAATCGTGCCGTGTCGAGTATTCAGGGATCAACCCGGAAGTTCCACGAGGAGGTGGCATGAGCCGCACGACGATCGCCGACGTCGCCCGCGAGGCCGGCGTCACCAAGGCCACCGTCTCGCACGCGATGAGCGGCAAGCGGCCCATCTCCGACGACACCAGGGCCAAGGTGCTCGCCGCCGCCGAGAAGCTCAACTGGGTGCCGAGCCAGAGCGCCCGCGCGCTGGCCACGCAGAAGGCCAATGCGATCGCCGTGGTGCTGGCCCGTGACCCCGAGGTCATCGCCAACGACTCGTTCTTCCCCGCGTTCATCGCTGGCGTCGAATCGGTGCTGGCTGAGACCGAGACGGCGCTGATCCTGCAGGTCGTTCCCGATCGGGCGGCCGAGGAGCGGGCCTACCGGTCGCTCAGCCACGGGCGCGCCGACGGCGCCCTGCTGGTCGACCTGCGGAACGACGACTGGCGCGTGCCGCTGCTCGAAGAGCTCGACCTCCCTTCGGTGCTGGTCGGCGCCTACGAGCAGCCGACCCGATTCTCGTGCGTGCGCACCGACGACGATGCGCCCGTGCGCGAGATCATCGCTCACCTGCGTGCCGATGGCCACGAACGCATCGCTCATGTCTCGGGTCCGCTCGACTACGTGCACTCGCGCGTGCGGGCCGATGCCTACACCGATGCCGTGGGCGGCGATGCCCTGCTGCGCGAGGGCGACTTCACCGCCTCGAGTGGCCGGGAGCGCACCGCCGAGCTGCTCGCGCTGCCCGATCGCCCGACCGCCATCCTCTATTCCAACGACACCATGGCGATCGCCGGGCTGTCGTTCGCGCGGTCGAGCGGCCTCAGCATCCCCCGCGATCTCGCGATCGCCGGCTTCGACGACGACCATCTCTCGGCCCACCTCTCCCCCGCACTCACGAGCGTCTCGTCGGGCCCCGCCGCGCGAGGACGCGCTGCCGCCCGCCTGATTCAGGCCGACATCCTCGGCGCCGAGCCGCGCACAGAGGTCGTCGACTGCAACGTCGTGCACTTCCGGGAGAGCACAGCCCGCTAGACGATCACCCGAACCATCGCGTCAAGGAGGACAACATGAAGAAGAAGATCCGCGCAGCAGCGCTCCTGGGAGCGGTCGCGCTCGTCGCCACCGGATGCTCATCCGGAGGTGGAGGCGGCGATGCCTCGGGCGAGGGCACCGGCTCGATCGACATCTGGCTGTCGAACAACGAGCAGGAGGTCGCCTGGGGCACCGCCGTCGTCGAGGCCTGGAACGCCGAGCACCCCGACGAGAAGGTGAACGCGCAGGAGATCCCCGCCGGCTCGTCGTCGGAAGAGGCGATCACCGCCGCCATCACCGCCGGCACCGCACCCTGCCTGGTCTACAACGTGGCTCCGGCGGCGGTCTCCGGCTGGGTCAAGCAGGGCGGGCTCGTCGACCTCAGCACCATGGAGGGCGGCAGCGACTACATCACCGAGCGCGGTGGTGAGGTCGACTCGTATGCCACCGACGGAAGCTTCTACCAGCTGCCGTGGAAGTCGAACCCGGTCATGGTGATGTACAACAAGGCCCTCTTCGAGGCTGCGGGCATCGATCCCGAAGACCCCCAGATGGCCTCGTACGACGAGTTCCTCGCCGGGTCACGCGCGATCGTCGAATCCGGAGTGCAGAGTGCGATCTGGCCGGCACCCACCAGCGAGTTCTACCAGCCCTGGTTCGACTTCTATCCCCTGTACCTCGCCGAGACCGACGGCACCATGCTCGTCGAAGACGGCGCGGCGACGGTCGACTCGGATGCCGGGCGCGAGGTCGCGGAGTTCTGGAAGACCTTCTACGACGAGAAGCTCTCGCCCAACGAGGCGTCGACCGATGACGCAATGTCTGCGGGGACGACCGCCATGCAGCTCGCCGGTCCGTGGGCCATCCCCTCGTACGCCGAGACCGTGGACGTCGGGTTCATGCCCGTGCCGACCAGCGACGGTCGCGAGAACCCGACGACGTTCGCGGACTCGAAGAGCGTCTCGATGTTCACCGCGTGCGAGAACCAGGGCACCGCATGGGAGTTCCTGAAGTTCTCGACGAGCGTCGACAGCGACGGCCAGCTGCTCGAGGCGACGGGCCAGATGCCGATGCGCACCGACCTCACCGAGACCTACGCCGACTACTTCGACGCGAACCCGAACTACGTGGCGTTCGCCGAGCAGGCCGAGGCCACGGCAGACGTGCCCAGCATCCCGAACTCCGTGGAGGCCTGGCAGGCGTTCCGCGACGAGTACTCCGCCGCCGTGATCTTCGGCAAGGAGTCGATCGACGACTTCCTGAAGAACGCCGCGACGAAGATCGACGATCTCGTCGCCGAGTGATGAGCCGCACATGACTCTCCGAGACGACGCCGTCGCGGACGTGGCCGGGGGCACCACCGCCCCGGCCCCGTCCGCGGGCCGGTCACCGAGGGCGCGGTTACGCAACCGACTGCTGGGTGCACAGCCGATCGGCGGCCTCTTCGCCCTGCCGTATCTGGTCTTCGTGCTGGCGATCTTCGCGTTCCCGCTGGGATTCGCGGTCTACATCGCCTTCCACGACTACTTCTTCACGGCACCCAATGTCGACGTCGACCGGCCGTTCGTGGGCTTCGACAACTTCGTCACCGTGCTCACCGACCCGAGGGTGCTCGGATCGTTCCGCAACACCCTGGTCTTCCTCGTCATCAACGTGCCGCTCACCGCCGTGCTCTCGCTCGTGCTCGCGGCGGCGCTGAACACCGGCATCCGCTGGGTCGCCGCCTACCGGGTGGCGTTCTACGTGCCGTATCTGACGGCCAGTGTCTCGCTCGTCGGCGTGTGGATGCTGCTGTTCTCGGGCAACGGCCTGATCAACACGATCCTCGGGCCACTCGCCCCCGATCCGTCGTGGCTGGTGAACAGCGGTCTCGCGATGCCGATGATCGCGCTGTACGTCACGTGGAAGCAGCTGGGGTTCTACATCCTGCTCTACCTCGCCGCACTCCAGAACGTGCCGAAGGAGCTCTACGAGTCGGCAGAGACCGACGGCGCGGGCGCGTTCTCGCGCTTCTGGAACGTCACCGTTCCCGGCGTGCGCAGCGCCACCACGCTCGTGCTGATCCTGTCGATCATCACCGGAGCGAACCTCTTCACCGAGCCGTACCTGCTCACGAACGGCGGCGGCCCCGACGGCGCCTCCTCGACACCCGTGCTGCTCATCTACCAGCTGGGCATCCAGCAGCAGAACCCCGACACCGCGGCCGCGATCGGCATGATCCTCGTGATCCTGGTCGGCATGCTGTCGCTCGCCGCCAACCGCGCCACCAGGGAGCGATGACCATGAGACGCAAGCGTTCACTGCCCCGCATCCTGAGCGTAATCCTGCTCACGGTCGCGGCGATCGGATTCGCGTTCCCGTTCTACTTCATGCTGGTCGGGGCGTTCCAGGAGAACCCGACGAACTCGCCCGACGAGCTCTTCCCGACGAGCGGCTGGACGATCGACAACTTCCTCGCGATCGACTCCCGCATCGACCTGGTCGGCTCGCTGCTCAACTCGCTGATCTTCACGGCGGGCGTGCTGCTGGGCACCGTCGTGTTCGGACTGCTCGCCGGGTATGCGATCGCGCGGCTCGACTTCCGCGGTCGCGGAGTGATCTGGGTGCTCATGCTGCTGGTGCAGATGGTGCCGTTCCAGCTGCTCATGATCCCGCTGTACGTGCAGATCACGCGCAATTACGGGCTCGGCGACTCGTACATGGGCATGATCCTGCCGTTCCTCATCAACACGACGGCGGTGTTCATCTTCGTGCAGTTCTTCAAAGCGCTGCCCGTCGAGATCTTCGAGGCCGCCCGCATCGACGGCGCCGGCGAGATCCGCCTGCTCACCTCCGTCGCGATCCCGCTCATCAAGCCGGTGCTCGTGACCGTCGTGCTCGTCACCTTCATCGGCCCGTGGAACGAGTTCCTCTGGCCGTTCCTCATCACGAAGGACGCATCGCTGCAACCGCTCGCCGTGTCCCTCGCGAACTACATCTCGAACGTGGCGCAGTCCACGGCGAACCCCAACGGCGCGATCCTCGCCGGAGCGACCGCCCTGGCGTTCCCCGTCGTCATCCTGTTCATCGTCTTCCAGCGCTTCTTCCGGGCCACCGACCTCGGTGCGGCCGTCAAGGGCTGACCGGCCCCTCCCCAGAATCCCCGAAAGGACCCCCATGTTCACCGGAGCATCCTTCCCCCTCGGCCCGTTCACCCCCTACGAGGGCAACCCGATCCTGCGTCCGAAGGGCGACAGCTGGGAGTCGGCCAACCTCTACAACCCGGCGGCCCTCGTCGACGGCGACGAAGTGGTGCTGCTCTACCGGGCGCACGCAGACGACATCGTCTCGCACATCGGCATCGCCCGCTCGAGTGACGGCGTGAACTTCACCCGCGAGGACGCACCGATCCTCTCCCCCTCCGAGGACTACGAGCGCTACGGATGCGAGGATCCGCGCATCGCGCTGATCGACGGCACCTACTACCTGACCTATACCGGCTGGGATCGGCGCAGCGCGCAGCTGTGCCTCGCGACCTCGACCGATCTGCGCACCTGGACCAAGCACGGACCGCTGTTCGACGACTTCGACACGTTCAAGACCATGGACCCCCGCGGGTTCAACTGGTCGAAGGCCGGGGTCATCGTGCCGCAGAAGATGCACGGCAAGTGGTGGATGTACTTCGGCGAGGGCGGCATCTACTGGGCCACCAGCGACGATCTCCTCCACTGGACTCCCGGCACCCCCGACACCGAGCCGATGTACTCGCCGACCCCCGGCACCTGGGACGAAGCGCTCGTCGAGATCGGCACATCCCCTGTCGTCACCGACAACGGGTTGCTCGTGATGCTCACGAACGGGGCGACCAGGACCGTGCACGAAGACGGTTCGGTCGACGTGGACTACCGCTGCGGCCAGATCGCGATCGACCCCGACGAGCCGACCAAGGTGCTCGCGCGACTGCAGGAGCCGTGGCTGCGTCCGCAGACCTTCGAGGACATGCACGGGCTCGTCTCGAACGTGACCTTCGTCGAGGGACTCGTGAAGTTCCAGGGCCGGTGGTTCGCGTACTACGGGCAGTCGGACACGACGCTGGCCGTCGCCATCCACGACCCCGCCCAGCCGTGGGGCCGCGCACTGCGAGACGGCGCCGACTCGAACACGGGCGAGGAATGAGACCATGGCCATCTCCCGACGGACCTTCCTGACCGCGGCAGCCGCCTCCTCGGCGCTGGCGCTCCTGCCGCTGGATTCGGCCGGGGCGCAGGCATCGGCGTCCGCTGCCGGACTGCCTCTCGGGTCTCCGCCTGCGGGGGCGGGTGCCGGGGCGCGACTCACGAACCTCGCGCACCTGCGCTTTCTGCTCGCGGAGGTGCCGGTCGTGGCGAGCGTCACGCACACCACGTTCGACATCGACATCTCGCCGCGCGTGCTCGCGCCATGGACGTATGCCGACACCGATGGCGCCGGGGGCTACCGACCGGTGGGTGGCGGCACTCGCGACGCCGTGACCGGCTCTTGGACACAGGGCGCGTACAACGCGGATGACATCGCCCGAGCCGCGATCGTGTTCCTGCGCGAATGGAAGGCGACCGGCGACGCGCAGGCCCGCGACGAGGCCCGCGATGTGCTCCGGTCGCTGGCGTTCCTGCAGACGACCAGCGGGCCGAATGCCGGCCGCGTGGTGCTGTGGCAGCAGGAGGACGGCACGCTGAATCCCAGCGCGATCCCCGTCGAACTGCCGGATCCGTCGGACTCCGCCGAGTCGTACTGGCTGGCGCGCACGGTGTGGGCGTTCGGTGAGGGGTACGCGGCCTTCCGACGGGAGGATGCCGAGTTCGCGGCGTTCCTGCTCTCGCGGCTGCATCTGGCCCTCGATGCGCTCGGTCGCGAGTCGCTGTCGCGCGCCGGGCAGTGGGTGCGCAGCGACGGACGCGACCTGCCCGCCTGGCTGATCGCGGGTGGAGCGGATGCCACGGCCGAGGCCATGCTCGGACTCGCCGCGGCGACCGATGCCGGGGACGCCCGAAGCCGACAGGCTCTGCAGACGTATGGAGAAGGTGTCGCGGCGATGGCCACTGATCCTGCGAAGGGCTGGCCGTTCGGCGCCGTGCTGCCCTGGACCGGCTCGCTGGGATTCTGGCACGCCTGGGGTGCGGCCGCCCCCGAGGCTCTCGCTCGCGCCGGTGCGCTGCTGCGACGTCGCGAGTGGACCGCAGCGGCCGTGGCGGATGCCGGGACCTTCACCCCGCAGGTGCTCGCCACGGGCGGTCCGCACAACGCCTGGGCGCCGTTGCCCGCGGAGGCGCAGATCGCCTACGGCGCGCACGGTCGCGTCGCGGCGGCGGTGCAGGCGGCATCCGTCGGCGGAGAGGGACTGCGGGTGCTCGCAGGACTCGCCGCGGGGTGGTTCTTCGGCGCGAACACGGCGGGTATCCCTGTCTACGACCCGGCCACCGGTGTGACTTTCGACGGTGTCGAGACGGATGGACGGGTGAATCGGAACTCCGGAGCCGAGTCCACCATCCACGGGCTGCTCACGATGCTGCTGCTGGATGCGAACCGCGACATCGCCCGGATCGCGACGTCGATCACCGGGCTGTCGTCGTTCTCGGGGCTGCGGGTGATCGACGCCGAGGGCGCCCGGCTCTCGGCGGGCTGCGTGGTCGTGCGCCCTGAGGGCGGCGCCTGGACAGGCGAGGGCAACCTCTCGGGTGGCGCATACGTGCGCGTTCCCGCGGGCGAGTCGGTCGAGTTCGATGTGACCGAGGCCGACGGCATCCTGCACGGCCTCGTGTGGAGACAGGCGGCGGATGCGGGCGAAGCGGTGTGGGAGGTGTTCCGCGGTCGCCGGCGTCTGTGGAGCACTCGCACGCCCGCGGGTGGCACCGGCGAGCGCGGACTCACCGAGGCCGACGGGATGCTGGTGCCGCAGCTGCTCGGTGGCGAGCTGCCCGCCGAGGCGGTGACCGTGCGATGCACGAGCACCGGCGACCTGCGGCTCGACGCCCTGGTGATCCAGCCGGCCGTCGCGAACGCGGTGTACTCGACGACCTCCGGCTCGGCGGTGCTCTATGCGAACGGGACTCGACGGGACCAGCGGGTCGCTGCGCTCGCACGCGGTGCCGGCCGAGCCTACGAGGCGGACGGATCGCAGCGCGGCCAGGCGGTCGGCGGCGGAAAGGTGCGCGTGCGCGGCGGCGGGTTCACGATCACGCAGTGACCGGGCCCCGACGTCGGGCTACGGTTGCGGTGTGCCTGCGATCCCTGTCTATGACCAGCTGCCCGACCGCCCCGCGCCCGACAACCCGACGGGAAAGCTCGTGCTCCTGCGCCATGGCGAGACCGAGTGGTCGAAGGCCGGCCTGCACACCGGCCTCACGGACATCCCGCTCACAGCGCGGGGCGAGGACCTCGCCCGGGGTGCCGGACAGCTGGTCGCCGACTACGACTTCTCGCTCGTGCTGTCGTCGCCGCTCGAGCGCGCCCGGCGCACGGCCGAGCTCGCCGGTCTGCACGCCGAGATCGATCCGCTGCTCGTCGAGTGGGACTACGGCGGATACGAGGGCCGCACGACGAAGGACATCCGCGAGGAGCTCGGCTACGACTGGAGCGCATTCACTCACGGAGTGATCCGAGGCGCCACGCCGGGCGAGACCGTCGAGGAGGTCGCGGCCCGCGCATCCCGCGTGCTCACCCGGGTTCTGCCGAAGCTGACCGAGGGTGATGTGGCGCTGGTCGCGCACGGGCACTTCCTCCGCATCCTCACCGCGGTCTATCTGCGCCTCGCGCCGCGCTTCGGCGCTCAGATCACGCTGGACGCCGGATCGGTGTCGGTGCTGAGCTTCTACCGCGAGCAGCCGGCGATCCTGACCTGGAACTACGGCCTCGAGCTGCCTCTCGCGCCGTCGGAGTCCTGACGCCCGCAGTGGATCCGGACGACCGCGCGCTCAGGACGCCTCGACGAGCGACAGCGCGTGGACCGTGGGGGCGCCCTCGAGAGCGAGTGCGAATCGAATCCCGGTGCGAGCATTCGTGACGTCGAAGGCGATCGTCTCGTTCGCGCACACGACCGGCTCTGTCGGGTCTCCCTCGTCCAGCTCGCTGGTCACGAGAGTGATGGTGCCGTCACCCCTGCAGGCGAACTGAGCCTGGTACGACCCCGGCGGGAGTGACGTGAAGGACGTCACGTCGTGGGCCGAACTGTTCTCGCTCATCCACCCGGAGAAGCCGAAGACGTATCCGTCGGCGTCTCCGCCGGCAACGGCAGTCTTCGCCCAGTCGGCGATCTCCTCGACCGGCACCGGGAGCAGCGCTTCATCCGCCTCGGCGTCCGGAGTCGGGGTCGGCGTGGGGCTCGACGCCGAGGCGGAGGGCGACGGGGACCCCTCGCCCGACCCTGAGGGTTCGCCACTGCATCCGGCGAGCGCGACGCCCGCCATCAGGATCAGTCCCACTGCTGCCGCTCTTGTCGTAGACATCCCTTCACGCTACGTGCACGTGTGCAGGATGCCACCCGCGCGGCCGACACGCCATTCTTTTGAATTACTCAAAAGAGACGCTAGAGTCGAGGCATGGAGACAGAACTCGACTCGGCACTTCGCGGTGCCGGGCTGCGTGCGACCGCGGGCCGCGTCGCCGTTCTCGAGGCTCTGGAATCCATGGCCCACACGGATGCGGAGCGGGTCTTCCGCGCCGTCTCCGAGGTGCTTCCGACGACGTCGATCCAGTCGGTGCACAACATCCTCGCGGACCTGACGACGGCGGGTCTGATCCGCCGGATCGAACCGGCAGGCTCCGCGGCGCTCTATGAACGGCGCATCGACGACAACCATCACCACATCGTGTGCACCCAGTGCGGTGCGATCGGCGATGTGGACTGCGTCGTCGGCGAAGCGCCGTGCCTCACCCCGTCTTCGGCGGGGGGATTCACCGTCCAGACAGCCGAAGTGACCTTCTGGGGCCTGTGCCCCAGTTGCCAGAACGCCGCGCAGTAGCATCCGACGTCCGATCCCGGGCACCCGGGGTGATCGTCCCTGTGCGCAGAAGGAGAAGAACATGACCGACCCATCGACCACCACCCAGACGGGCACTCCCGTCGCGAGCGACGCCCACTCGCTCACCGTCGGAGCAGACGGACCCACGGTTCTGCACGACCGCTACCTCGTCGAGAAGCTCGCGTCGTTCAACCGCGAGCGTGTGCCGGAGCGCAACCCGCACGCCAAGGGCGGCGGAGCCTTCGGAACCTTCACCGTGACCGAGGATGTGTCGGCCTACACCCGTGCCGCAGCCTTCCAGCCCGGCGCTCAGAGCGAGACGCTGCTGCGCTTCTCGTCGGTCGCCGGCGAGCAGGGTTCGCCCGACACCTGGCGCGACGTGCGCGGCTTCGCACTGCGCTTCTACACGCCCGAGGGCAACCTCGACATCGTCGGCAACAACACCCCGACCTTCTTCCTGCGCGACGCCATGAAGTTCCCCGACTTCATCCACTCGCAGAAGCGTCTCGGCGACTCGGGTCTGCGCGACGCCGACATGCAGTGGGACTTCTGGACCCTCTCTCCCGAGTCCGCCCACCAGGTCACGTACCTGATGGGAGACCGTGGCCTGCCGCGCAGCTGGCGCCACATGAACGGCTACGGCTCGCACACCTATCAGTGGGTCAACGCCGCAGGCGAGCGCTTCTGGGTGCAGTACCACTTCCTGTCGAAGCAGGGCGTCGAGGCGATGAGCGCCAAAGAGGCCGAGAAGCTCGCAGGATCGGATGCCGACTACTACCGTCGCGACCTGTTCGACGCGATCGCGAGCGGCGACGCCCCCTCCTGGGATGTCTACGTGCAGGTCATGCCCTACGACGAGGGCAAGACCTACCGCTTCAACCCGTTCGACCTGACGAAGACCTGGTCGAAGAAGGACTACCCGCGCATCAAGGTCGGCACGTTCACGCTCGACCGCAACCCGCAGAACTTCTTCGCCGAGATCGAGCAGGCCGCCTTCTCGCCCGGCAACCAGGTTCCCGGCACCGGCATCTCGCCCGACAAGATGCTCATGGCTCGGGTGTTCGCCTACTCCGACGCACAGCGCTACCGCATCGGCGCGAACTACAACCAGCTTCCGGTCAACCAGCCGCATGCGGCCGAGGTGCGCAACTACATGCACGAAGGCCAGATGCAGTACAAGTTCAACCCGGCCGAGCACCGCGTCTACACGCCGAACTCGTACGGCCCCGCCGGCGGACCGACGGCCGACCCTGCCGCGGGTGTCGAGGCGAGCTGGGAGTCGGACGGCGAGCTGATCCGCGCCGCGGCGACTCTGCACCTCGACGACGACGACTTCGGTCAGGCGGGCACGCTGTACCGCACGGTCTTCGACGACGAGCAGCGCGCGCGCTTCCTCGACACGCTGACCGGTCAGGGACAGGCCATCACGATCGACGCGATCCGCGAGCGCTTCTTCCAGTACTGGACGAACGTCGACGGCTCGCTCGGCGAGGCCCTGCGCGCTCGCTTCTGAGCCGGAGCTGCTGACGACCGAGACCCACCGTTCCCTCGGGGCCGGTGGGTCTCGGCGTCTCCGGGCATCGCAGGAGGAGGACAATGGATGCCGTGGCTGTTCCTCTCTCCGACCTGACCAACATGCCCGAACCCCAGCAGGTGTACGCCGCTGACGGCACTCGCCTCGCGACGTACACATGGGGCGAGATCGATGCGCCGGTGGTGGTGATCGTGCACGGCTTCGCGTCGAGCGCCCGCGACACCTGGGTGCTCACGGGCTGGGTGCGCGAACTCACCAAGGCCGGATACCGCGTGCTGGCGCTCGACCAGCGGGGCCATGGCCTCAGTCAGAAGCCGCATCAGGCCGACGCGTACGGCATCCGCACCCTCGCGACCGACGTCGAGACGGTCATGGACGCATACCTCGTCGATGAAGCCGTCTACGTCGGATACTCGCTCGGCGCGCGGGTCGGCTGGGAGGTCGTGCGTGATCTTCCGCATCGCATCGGTCGTGCCGTGCTCGGCGGCGTGCCCGACGGCATCCCTCTCGCCCGGCTCGATCTCGATCAGGTGCGCGCATACCTGGCGGACGGCACGCCCGTGTCGGATGCGACGACGCAGAACTACATCACGCTGACCGAGCGCGTGCCGGGCAACGACCTCGGAGCCCTGGTGGCACTGGCGGAGGGGATGCGGTCGTCACGGACGATCGACCCCGATCCGTCGAACGCCCCCTCGAGCCCGATCCTGTTCGCGACGGGCTCGAAGGACGCGATCATCGAAGGCTCGCGCGCGCTCGCATCCGCAGCCCCTCAGGGGCGGTTCTTCGAGATCCCGGATCGCAACCACTTCAACGCTCCGGGGTCCCGCGCGTTCAAGGAAGCCGCGCTGGCGTTCCTGTCGGAGGGCTGACCGCAGGCACGAGAAGAGCCCTCCGTCACGAGGTGACGAAGGGCTCTCGGGGTGACGGTCAGACCGTCGCGTTCTCTTCGCGCTTCGGCAGCACCCATCCCGCACGCGGGAAGTGGCAGGTGTAGCCGTTGGGGTACTTGATCAGGTAGTCCTGGTGCTCTTCCTCCGCCTGCCAGAACGGGCCCGCGGGCTCGATCGTGGTCACGGCCTTGCCCGGCCACAGGCCTGAGGCGTCGACGTCGGCGATGGTGTCGCGGGCGACGGCCTCCTGCTCGGGGCTGAGCGGGAAGATCGCCGAGCGGTAGCTCGAGCCGACATCGTTGCCCTGACGGTCCTTCGTCGACGGGTCGTGGATCTGGAAGAAGAAGGCGAGGATGTCGCGGTACGTCGTCTTGGTGGGGTCGAAGACGATCTCCACAGCCTCGGCGTGACCCGGGTGGTTGCGGTAGGTGGCGTGGTCGTTGCTGCCGCCGGTGTAGCCGACACGGGTGTCGAGCACGCCGGGCTGGCGGCGGATCAGGTCTTCCATGCCCCAGAAGCAGCCGCCCGCCAGCACGGCGGTCTCGGCTCCGGGGGTGCGGGTGATGGTTCCGGTGTCGGTCATGACTGCTCCTCAGAGGTGGGGGTGGTGGGGAAGAGGTGACGGTAGCGACCGTACCCCTCATCTTCCAGGCTGTCAGCCGGGATGAAGCGCAGGGCGGCGGAGTTCATGCAGTATCGGAGCCCTCCCGCATCGCGGGGTCCGTCGTCGAAGACGTGCCCCAGGTGGCTGTCGGCGCCGGTGGAACGCGCCTCGGTGCGCGTCATCCAGAGCTTGCGGTCGGTGCGCGTGGTCACGGCATCGGCCTCGATGGGCTTGGTGAAGCTCGGCCATCCGGTGCCGCTGTCGAACTTGTCGGTCGACGCGAAGAGCGGCTGGCCCGAGACGACGTCGACGTAGATGCCGTCGTCGTGGTTGTTCCAATACGCGTTGCGGAAGGGCGGCTCGGTGGCATCCTCCTGCGTCACCTCGTACTGCAGGTGCGTGAGGTCGCTGACCGCCGCGGGGTTCTTGCGGTACTCGTTCGACATGATCTGACTCCTTGTCCGACGCGGCTGGCTGCAGCGTCTTAGAGGAGAACCAGGCGGGCGCCTGTTTTGGTCCCGCAGGACTGTGAGCGGGCTGTGAGTTTGAAAGGAGTCGATAGAGTTGCTCAGCCACACACACCACAGGGAGACGCACATGTCGGTTGGACTGCTCGCCGTCGTCGATGACATCCTCAGCGCGGCGATGAAGGCCTCGGCGAAAGCCGCGGGCGTCGTGATCGACGATGCCGCGGTGACCCCGCAGTACGTGCAGGGCATCACGCCGGCGCGCGAGCTGCCTGTGGTCGCGAAGATCGCGCTCGGTTCGCTGGTCAACAAGTTCGTGATCATCATCCCGATCGCGCTGGTGCTCACCGCCTTCGCGCCGTGGGTGCTGCCGTACCTGCTGATCCTCGGCGGTGCCTATCTGTGCTTCGAAGGCGCCGAGAAGGTGCTCGAGTGGTTCGGCGTGCAGCACGGTCACGCCGATGAAGGCGCCCGCGACGAGAAGAAGCTGGTGCTCGGCGCCGTGCGCACCGACCTGATCCTCTCGACCGAGATCATGCTGATCTCGCTGGCGAACCTCGAGGCCGGTCTCGACATCTGGACGACCCTCGCGATCCTCGCGGTGATCGCCCTGCTCATGACGGGCGTCGTCTACGGCGCCGTGGCCCTGCTCGTGAAGATCGATGACATCGGTCTGAAGATGGCCAAGAACCCGGTCGCACGCGTCCGCCACACGGGAATGCGGATCGTGCGCTCGATGCCGGCGGTCTTCCGCTTCATCAGCATCCTCGGCACAGTGGCGATGCTGTGGGTCGGTGGCCACCTGCTGCTCGTGAACCTGGGCGAGGTGGGCGTGCACTTCGGCGAGGACATCCTGCATGCCATCGAGCACGCGCTCGAGCCCCTCGGCGCTGTCATCGTCTGGATCGGCGACACCCTCTTCTCGGCCATCGCCGGCCTGATCGCGGGTCTGATCATCGTCGGGATCATCCTGGGCATCGGCCGCCTGATCGGCAAGAAGCCGAACTTCCACGAGGGCGAGGAATCGCCCGCCGACGTGCACGTCTGAACCGCGCACCACGGAATCGACGTCAGGCAGCGATGTCATAGCGGGCCCGACCCCCGAGGCGCGGAGCCCTCGCGAGATCGATGCTTCGCGGCGGGATCAGCCATACCCGTGCCGCGGCTCCGATCCCCTCGATGCGGATATCCCACCCGTTGTCGTGGATGCGATGGTGACACGACTCGCACAGCAGTACGCCGTTGTCCAGGTCGGTGGGTCCGGTGTCTCGCTGCCACCACCTGATGTGGTGCGCCTTGGTCATCTGCGGAGGGAGACCGCACATGGCGCAGCCGCCGTCTCGCTCGACGAGTGCCAATCGCTGCGCCCGGGTGAACAACCGCTTCTCGCGCCCCCAGTCGAGGATCTCCTCCGCTGATCCGAGAACCACCGGGATGATGCCGCCACCCGCAGCCATGCGACGGCAGGTGCTGACGCTCACGGGCTGGTCGCTGCCGTCGATCGTCGCGCTGCCCTCGCCCGACATGAGCTGGTCGAGGTTCACGCGCACCACCACTGTCGCACCCGATGCGGGCATCCCGCCGTTGTCGCAGGCGATCGCGTGCTCGCAGATGGCGGTCAACGCATCGGCCTGGATCATCGCGACCGAACGGCGATCGGCATCCGGCGCGTCAGGGTCTGTCGCGGTGATCCGCGACTGAAACGACGCCGCCACGTAGGCCTGTATCGCGGCCTTGATCGGCGCCCCCGATGCGATGTCGGTCTGCAGCACGAGGTGAAGCGAGCCGTCGCGCTCGAACATCGTCAGGGAACGGCGGTCGCGGGCCTCTCGCTCTCTGGGTGCGACGCCGTCTGGGTCGAGCCAGGCTTCGGCACGGGCCACCAGCTTGCCGACGTCGGCGAGGGACATCCCCGCTGCCCTGCCTACGAGGAGACGCTCGGCCTCTTCGACCCGAGCCGACCCCACCTTGAACCGGATCCGCTCGAGCAGGCTGACGATGAGCGCGGCGGCCGCGACGGATATCTCCCCCGCGGCGAGCGCCGACGCGAGCGCCGGATACCGCGCGGGCAGGACCTCACCCGACAGATTCGTCCGCGGCGCCGCTGCCTGCCCCACCGCGATGAGTCGCTTGGCGTCGCCGGCCGACCCACCCGTGTTCGCGGCGATCATCGCCGCAGCACTCCGGTGTCCATGCTGCTTCGCGAACCCGTCAGGGCCGAGTTCCGGCCGCGACTCGTGCGCGATCGTCGCCGCGAGCTCGGCGTGGAGCCCGTCGAGGCATCGCTGCGCCTGGCTCACCGCACGGTGCGCGTCGAGCAGCTCGATGCGCGAGAGCTCCGCTGACCCCTCGGCGTCGCCCCAGACGTCGCCGAGGCACTCGAGGGCCTCGAGAAGCGGCATCAGGCGGGATGAGGGCATGTCTCCACTTTAGAACAGATGTTCGAAACTCGAGCGAGATGCCGGAATCCGTTGGAGCAGACAACCGAGCTCATGACGGCAGGTGGTCGTCACCCCGCAGCCACTCATCGAACGTGATCCGACCCTGCAGAGCATCCGCCCCTCCGCGCAGCGACCCCGACGCCAGCCCTCGCCCGTAGGCGCCGGGCAGCCGCACCCCCAGCACCCGCCGGCGCACTCCGTCGAACGCCAGCTGCCTCCGCGCCACATCCGCGAGAACCTCGTTTCTCGGCCCGACCAGGTCAGACGCACGCCCGGCCGGCGCGCCCTCGGCGACACGCACCAGATGCTCCCCGACCTCGCGCGCAGCCACCGGCCGCATGAGCAGCTTCGGCAGCACCGCCACCGGGCCGGACATCCCCGACAGCAGCTGTCCGGCGAACTCGTGGAACTGACCGGCCCTCGCGATCGTGAACGGCACCGACCCTGCAGCCACCGCGCGTTCCTGCGCCAGCTTGCCCGCGTAGTACGAGGCGTCGATGCCATCGATCCCCACGATCGACAGAGCGACGTGGTGCGTGACACCCGCCCGCGACTCCGCAGCCAGCAGAGTGCGGGTCGCCGTCTCGAAGAACTTCACGGCCTTCGCAGCCGAGAGCGTGGTCGTGTTCGTGACGTCGATGACGGCATCCGCCCCCTGCATCCGCTCGGCCAGTCCGGCGCCGGTGAGCACATCGGCTCCGGACGACCGCGACAGCACCACCACCTCGTGACCGGCCGCCCGCGCCGCCTCCACGGCGTGCCGACCGACGACCCCTGTTCCTCCTGCGACCGCGATCCTCATCCGATTCCCTCTCCGCTCCGGGGCGCACGTCCACGCCTCCTGCACCAGATGACGAATCAGCACCCGAGAACGTGAGGCCTCACACTCCACCCTGCTCCGTCGTCATATCCTGCGAAAGCACACTCGCACCCGCATCCGAAAGGCACCCCATGGATGACGACCTCGACGACGTCTTCCGCGAGCGGCGACGCCTGCTCGCCCTCGGATACCGGATGACCGGCACTCTGGCGGATGCCGAGGATGTCGTGCAGGAGACCTACCTGCGCTGGTACCGGCTCACCGAAGCTGAGCGCGAGACCATCGCGAACCCCGCCGGCTGGCTCACCACCGTCGCAGGACGCGTCGCCCTCGACCTTCTGGGTTCCGCCCGCCACAGGCGCGAGCAGTACGTCGGGCCGTGGCTGCCCGAGCCCGTTCCGGCCGAGCTCTTCGCCGGAGCGATCGGATCGCGCACGCCCACGACGCCCGAAGATCCTCTCGATCGCATCACTCTCGACGACGACGTCTCGACCGCGCTGTTGGTCGTGCTCGAGGCGATGACTCCCGCCGAGCGCGTCGCCTTCGTGCTGCACGACGTCTTCGCCGTGCCGTTCGACGAGATCGCCGAGGCCGTGGGGCGGTCTTCCGCGGCGGTGCGGCAGCTCGCGTCATCCGCTCGTCGTCACGTGCGCGAGAACCGGGCGACCGCCGTGCCCCGCGCCGAGCACGACCGCGTGGTGCGGGCCTTCCAGCAGGCGACGCGCACGGGCGAGGTCGCCCCGCTGCTGAAGTTCCTGGCACCGGACGTCGAACTGCGCAGCGACGGAGGCGGCGTGGTCAGCGCCGCCCGCAATGTCGTGAGCGGCGCTGACAACGTCGCGCGCTTCCTGCTCGGGATCGCGGCCAAGAACCCGCACTTCACCGCCGAGGAGAAGCACTTCGGCGACGGTCTCGGCCTGGTGTTCCGCGACGGAGAGAACGTGCATTCGGTCATGAACGTGCACGTCGAGGCGGGTGTGATCACCCAGCTGTGGATCGTGCTCAACCCCGCCAAGCTCACCTACTGGAACTCATCGCAGTGAGGCGAAGCGGGTGCCCGAGAGCCCCCGCCCCGGCATCCTGCTACCGTCGTGCAGTGCGCACCCGAGCGCAGATGCAGGAGACAGCCGATGAGCGACCCCCAGATCCGGGATGCCGAGACCGCCGACCTCGAAGCGATCACGGCGATCCACAACGACGCGGTGCTGAACACCACCGCGATCTGGAATGAAGAGGCGGTCACGGTCGAAGACCGCGCCGCCTGGCTCGCGGAGCGCACAGGCCGCGGCTATCCCGTCATCGTCGCGGTCGACGAGACCGGCGTGCTCGGGTATGCGACCTTCGGCGACTGGCGCCCGCACAGCGGATATCGGCACACCGTCGAGCACTCGGTGTACGTCCGCGACGGCCAGCGGGGTCGCGGCATCGGCAAGGCGCTGATGATCGAGCTCATCCACCGCGCCCGCAGCCTCGGCAAGCACGTGATGGTCGCCGCGATCGAGAGCAGCAACACGGGGTCGATCATCATGCACAAGCGCCTCGACTTCATGCAGGTCGGGCGCATGCCGCAGGTCGGCACCAAGTTCGATCGCTGGCTCGACCTCACGTTCCTGCAGCTGGTGCTCGACCAGCGGCCCTTCCCCGACGAGACGAAGTGAACGTCTTCCTCTGGCTGGTCGACGCCTTCAACTCGCAGTGGATGCTGCCCGGCGGCCAGGTGCTGCTCGTGCGCGAGGTGGTCGGCAACGCATTCGGCCTCGCCAGCGCACTCGGCGGCATGCAGCGCAAGATCTGGGCGTGGCCGGTCGGCATCGTCGGCAACCTGCTGCTGCTCACCGTCTTCCTCGGATCCATCCTCAATCCCGATCATGAGCTGCCGCACCTGCTCGGCCAGGCCGGTCGTCAGGTCATGTTCATCATCGTGGCGATCTACGGGTGGGTGCGCTGGCGACAGGCCTCGTCGTCGGGTGGTCGCGTCACGCCCCGGTGGGCACCGAACAGCGCGCGCATCGGCCTGGTGCTCGTGATGGTGATCGGCACGATCGCCCTCACTCCCCTGTTCCGCGCCCTCGGCTCGTGGGAGCCGGTGTGGGCCGACGCGTGGACCTTCGTCGGATCCCTGCTCGCCACCTACGGCATGGCCAAGGGGTGGACGGAGTTCTGGCTGATCTGGATCGCCGTCGACGTCGTGGGCGTGCCGCTGCTGTTCAGCTCAGGCTTCTACGCGACCGGACTCATGTACGTGTTCTACGGCGTCTTCACCGCGGTCGGATTCGTCGTCTGGTGCCGAGCGCAGGCGAACGCCAAACCGCAGGTCGAGACGATCATGCCCGATCCGCGTCCGATCACCTCCACCACGAAGACAGTCGACGGCGACCGGGGCTGACCCGGCCGGACTCGACCGACGAATGTGTCGCCCCGTGTCGCGGGGGCTGACACGGGGCGCCTCCGCGGGTTTTGCTTGACCCCATGACCCGTCAGATCCGCTTCAACGCCTTCGACATGAACTGCGTCGCCCACCAGTCGTCCGGTCTGTGGCGACACCCGGATGACCGCTCGCGCCAGTACAACACCATCTCGTACTGGACGGATCTTGCGAAGCTGCTCGAGAGCGCGACCTTCGACGGCATCTTCATCGCCGATGTGCTCGGCACCTACGACGTCTACGGCGGCACCAACGAGGCGGCGATCCGCAACGGCGCACAGGTTCCCGTGAACGACCCGATCCTGCTCGTGAGCGCGATGGCGGCGGTCACCGAGCACCTCGGCTTCGGCATCACCGCCGGCACCGCCTTCGAGCACCCCTATCCGTTCGCACGGCGTCTGAGCACCCTCGACCACCTGACCAACGGACGCGTCGGCTGGAACGTCGTGACCGGCTACCTGCCCAGCGCCGCCCGCAACATGGGTCAGCACGATCAGCTCGCGCACGACGACCGCTACGACCACGCCGACGAGTACGTCGAGGTGCTCTACAAGCTGTGGGAGGGATCGTGGGAAGACGACGCCGTCGTCGAAGACCGCGAGCGCGGCATCTTCACCGACCCGGCGAAGGTGCACCCGATCGGCCACGAGGGAAAGCACTTCAGCGTTCCCGGCATCCACATCTCCGAGCCGTCGCCGCAGCGCACCCCGGTCATCTACCAGGCCGGAGCCAGCCCTCGCGGTGTGCGCTTCGCATCGGAGAACGCCGAGGCGATCTTCGTCGCCGCGCCCTCGAAGGAGGTGCTCGCCGGCACCGTGAAGCGCATCCGCGATGCGCTGGAGGACGCCGGTCGCGACCGCTACGACGCGAAGATCTACACGCTGCTCACCGTCATCACGGGGGCCACGAGCGCGGATGCCGCGGCGAAGCACGCCGAATACCTGTCCTACGCGAGCCCCGAGGGCGCGCTGACCTTCATGTCGGGCTGGATGGGCGTCGACCTCTCGCAGTATGCCGAGGACGAGCCCGTCGGCAACGTCGAGTCCAACGCGATCCAGTCGGTGCTGCAGCACCTCAAGGAGGAGGCCGACCTCGGACGCGAGTGGACCGTCGGCGACTTCGGCCGCCACAACGCGATCGGCGGCCTCGGGCCGACGATCGTGGGCTCTGGCGTAGAGATCGCCGACGAACTGCAGTCGTGGGTCGAGGAGACCGACATCGACGGATTCAACCTCGCCTACGCGGTCACGCCCGGCACCTGGCAGGACGTCATCGAGCACGTCATCCCCGTGCTGCGCGAGCGCGGCGTCTACCCGAACGAGTACACGCCGGGAACTCTGCGCAACAAGCTGCAGGGCAAGGGCGACCGCGTGCAGGACACGCATCGCGCAGCCCGCTACCGGGTCGGAGCGAACGCCCCGGTCGCCTGATCAGCGCCGGGTGGTGACCAGAGGCGCCGGTCAGTCTGCCTTCGAGCTGAACATCCCGCGCAGCACCAGGAACACCACGACCGCGACGACGGCGACGATCGCGAGCTTCGCGATGAACCACAGGATCGAGAAGAGCGCGCTGACGATCCACCAGGCGATCACGACGGCGAGGACGACGCCGATGATGGTCCAGAGCGAGTTCTTGTTCATGCATCCAGCCTAGGCGGCGCGGGCGCATCACAGATCCGGATGCTGAGGCGTCAGTACTCATGGAGGCGCATCCCGCGCCCCATGAGCGAAGGAGGCGACGTGTCGCACGTCAACATCGGCAAGGTCTACGCAGCCCCGTATCAGGCGATGCTGGAGTTCAACGCCCAGGCGGTCGCCGCAGCCGAGGATGCCGGACTCTCGCCGTTGCTCGTCGAACTGGTCAAGGTGCGGGCGTCGCAGCTCAACGGCTGCGCCTTCTGCCTCAGGATGCACTGCGCCGATGCCGTCAAGGCCGGGGAGACGGCCGACCGGCTGGCCGTGCTCGCGGGATGGTGGGAGTCGCAGTACTTCTCGGCCGAGGAGCAGGCCGCCCTGCAGATCGCCGAGAACGTGACGATGATCGGCGACCACGGCCGCCTCGCGAATCGCGGAGTCGACGTCGAGGGCGTGCTGACCGAGAAGCAGATCGCCGCCGTGACCTGGCTTGCCGTCGTCATCAACAGCTGGAACCGCATCGCGATCAGCAGCCACTACCCCGTGCACGCCTGATCGAGCGAAGGGACGGGAAGGCGGATGCCACGGCATCCGCCCTCCCGTCCCTTCCGCATCGGATGTGTCGCCGTCAAGACCCTTCTCGAGAAGGGGATCGGGGGCGAGACTTCGAGCATGTCTGCACCGGCCCTCACTCCGTCCGCCCTTCACGGCATCGCCGCCCGCGGCCCGCTCAGCGACGGCATCATGCGCCGCCTGAGCGGAGAAGACGCCGACGACCTCGGCGCCCGCGCCGAGACCGCGCTCGCCACCAGCGACGATGTCGTGCGCGACGACGACATCCAACTCGCGCTCTTCGTGCTGTACGCCTCGTCCTACGGATCTCTGTCCGAGCTCGATCCCGCCCTCGAGTGGGACCCGGCGCTGATCGCCACGCGAGGACTCCTCGAGCACGCCTTCGAGCGGGCGCTGCGGGCGACCGTGCCGACCCCGGAACTGCCCGAGCCGACCGTGGACGCCGTCGGACGAGCCCTGTTCGCTCTCGCCGAGGCCGACACCGGACCGAGCCTCTCTCGTTACGTCGCGAAGAAGGCCACGGACGAGCAGATGCACGAGTTCTTCATGCAGCGCTCGATCTACACGCTGCGCGAGGCGGACCCGCACTCGTGGGCGATCCCCCGCCTGACCGGTCGGCCCAAGGCGGCGCTCGTCGAGATCCAGTCGGACGAGTACGGCGGAGGGCGCCCCGACCGTGTGCACGCGACGATCTTCGCTCGCGCGATGCGCGGCGCCGGCCTCGACGACACCTACGGCGCCTACGTCGACGACGTGCCGGCGATCACGCTCGCGTCGCTCAACATGATGTCGATGTTCGGCCTCAACCGTCGGCTCGTCGGAGCGATCGTCGGCCATCTGGCCGCGTTCGAGATGACCTCGTCGATCCCCAACCGGTTCTACGCCGACGGGCTGCGACGGCTCGGCTTCACCGAGGACGTGACCGACTACTTCGACGAGCACGTCGAGGCGGATGCCGTGCACGAGCAGATCGCCGCGCGTGACCTCGCCGGTGGACTGGCCGAGGACCGCCCCGACCTGCTGCCCGACATCATGTTCGGCGCCGCAGCCTGCCTCACCGTCGACGGATGGGCGGCGGGACACATGCTCGACTCCTGGACGCGCGGCGAATCCTCGCTGCGAGAGCGGGACGCGCGATGAGCGGGGCGCAGGATGCCGTCACGATCACGGCGTACCCCGACGGTCCGCTGCTGGTGCGCGGAGCAGCGGTGCTCGAGACCTCCGACGGCGAGCCGATCGAGGTGACGCGCCGCACGGTGGCGCTGTGCCGTTGCGGTCTCTCGACGATCAAGCCGTTCTGCGACGGGACGCACAAGGCCGCCGGGTTCCGCACCGACGCCTGATCTCGATGATGCCGGTCGGTCTTCGTCGGCGCACGTCGATCGTGGTCAGTGCCCGATCGCCGGCAGGCAGCCGCCGTCCATGATGACGCCGCCGATCTCGACCGTGAGAGTATCTGCCGAGACTTCGCCGAAGATGCATCCGCCCTCAGGTGCAGCCGCGCCGAAGGCCACCGCGCGTTCATCGCCCAGCGTCTGGACGCCCGCGAGGCCCGCCGCGGCGATCACCTCCTCGACCGCGTTCACCGACAGGCCTCCTGAGACACGGAGCGTCTCGAGCCCGGTGCGGACGGCAGCCGCGGGCTCCTCGGCGGCTGCCGTGCTCTCCTCCGAGAGGTCGACCCGGTCGCGATAGCGCTCGTTCTGCGCCATCGCGTGATCGGGGTCGTACGGCGCGCAGTCCGGAGGCAGGTCTACGCCTTCGATCTGCGGGCACGCGGCCGTAGGGGTGGGACTCGGGGATGCGGACGGCGATGCGCCGGGCGGACCCGTGGTCGCCGTCGCGCATCCTGCGAGCATCATGGTCGTCGCGACGACGAGAAGAAGACGTACACCTCTCGACCTGTCCCCCCGGATTCCGGTCATGCCCTCATGCAACCACACGGGACGGACAGTGCCAACCGGTGTGCGCTACGTGGGCGACCATCGCCTGCTCGTCGGAAGGAGCACTGCGCCCCGGGAGGAGGACTGCGCGCCGGGAGGAGAACTGCGCCACGGGAGGAGAACTGCGCCACGGGAGGAGTCTCAGCGGCATTCTCTCCTCCTGTGGGAGCGTTCTCCTCCCGAGGGCGCACGAGGGAGAGCCCGAGGGCGCACGAGGGAGAGCCCGAGTGCGCGCGCTGATGCGCGACTGAGCCTCATCTGACCCGCTTCAGCGCGGATTCAGCGTGCGCCCACCACACTGGAGGAATGCGGATCCTGGTGGTTGACGACGAGGCGCGTCTTGCCGACGCCGTGCGCCGGGGGCTCGAGGCGGAGGGCTTCGCGGTCGACGTCGCGAACAACGGCGTCGACGGGCTGTGGCGTGCGCGTGAGACGCGGTACGACGCGATCGTGCTCGACCTGATGATGCCCGGCATGAGCGGGTGGAAGGTGTGCGAGGCGCTGCGCGCCGAGGAGAACTGGACGCCCGTGCTCATGCTCACCGCCAAGGACGGCGAGTGGGATCAGGTCGAGGCCCTCGAGACGGGCGCAGACGACTACGTGACCAAGCCGTTCTCCTTCGCGATCCTCGTGGCTCGGCTCCGTGCTCTCGTGCGCCGCGGCGCTGTCGCGCGCCCTGCGGTGCTCGAAGCCGGAGACCTCAAGCTCGACCCGTCGTCGCACCACGTCTGGCGCGGCGAGACCCAGGTCACGTTGACCGCGCGCGAGTTCGCCGTGCTCGAGCACCTCATGCGGCACCGCGGTCAGGTGCTGTCGAAGCGCGCGCTGATCGAGGGCGTCTGGGACGACGACTTCGACGGCGACCCGAACATCGTCGAGGTCTACGTCGGTCACCTGCGCCGCAAGCTCGACAAGCCCTTCGGGCGCGAGGCGATCGAGACGATCCGCGGCGCCGGCTATCGATTGGCGGCCGACGGTGGCTAGCCGCGCGTTCCGGTCGGTGCGTGCCAGGACGACCCTCGGCGCGACCGTGGTCGTGGCCGTCGCGCTGCTGATCGGGGCGTTCTCGTTCTACGGCATCCTGAGCTCCAGCATCCACGCCAGCGCCGAGCGCGCCGCCGAGCAGCGACTCGACGAACTCGCCGAGCGCTTCGACGGTCCCGGCGGCGGCCCGGGCGGCGAGCGCGGGGTCGACTCCCTCGACGACGAGATCGTCCAGATCATCGGCGAGGACGGCGCGGTCAGGGCCGCCAGCGAGGATGCCCGCGACGAGCTCGGCTCCACCGCGCTCCCCCTCGCCGACCAGGCACGCACCACGACGATCGGCGGCGAGCCGATGCTCGTCGTCTCCGACGACCTCGAGAACGACGAGACGCTCGTGCTCGCCGTCTCGATCGAAGACGGTGTCGAGACGCTGTCGACGGTCGCCGTGCTGCTCGCGGTCGCCGTGCCGCTGCTTCTGCTGCTCGTCGCCGTCACCACCTGGCTCGTCGTCGGCCGGGCGCTGCGGCCGGTCACCCGCATCCGCGAGGAGGTCGACGGCATCACCGCCGAGCACCTGCACCGACGCGTCGAGGTGCCGCCGTCATCCGACGAGATCGCCGCACTCGCGACCACCATGAACCGGATGCTCGATCGCCTCGACTCGTCGGCCACCGCCCAGCGCCGCTTCGTCTCGGATGCCTCACACGAGCTGCGCTCACCGCTCGCGACGATCCGTCAGCACGCCGAGCTCGCACAGGCGCATCCGGCCACAACGAGCATCGGCGAGCTGGCCGAGGTCGTCTCAGAGGAGGGGCTCCGACTGCAGGGCATCGTCGAGTCACTTCTGCTGCTCGCCCGGCTCGACGAGGGCGGCGGCACGCACGACGAGGCCGTCGACCTCGACGACCTGGCCCTGGGCGAGGTGCGACGCCTGAGGTCGCGAGGGGTCGAGGTCGACGGGTCGGGCATCCGTGCGGCCCGGGTCGCCGGGGATCCTCGGCTTCTCGGCCAGCTCCTGCGCAACCTCGCCGACAACGCCGTCAGGCACAGCGCCGGCCGCGTGGCGATCAGCGTGATCCCGCAGGACGCCTGGGTGTTCGTGACCGTCGAGGACGACGGCGCAGGAGTGCCAGCCGACGAGCGCGAGCGCATCTTCGAGCGCTTCGTGCGGCTCGATGAGGCCCGCAGCCGGGATGCCGGCGGCAGCGGTCTCGGCCTCGCGATCGTGCAGGGCATCGCCGCGGCCAGCGGCGGGACGGTCTCGGTCGACGCCTCGCGCTGGGGCGGCGCCCGCTTCGTGGTGACCCTGCCGCTCTCGGACTGACATCCTCTCGGCATCCGGCCCGTCTGCAGGGACCCGGCACCTCTCGGCATCCGGCCCGTCTGCAGGGCTGAAGCACGGATGCGGCACCGGACACCTGTTCTCGTCCCGCAGGAGTGCCCGGATCCTGCAAACGGTACGAGGAAACCCCGGTCCGCGGCCCCGGCCGTTCGGTCGCTGGTTCCTGAAGAGGTCTTCAGGAGGCTTCAGGGTGGCTTCAGCACCGCCGGGACAGCATCGAGACATGAACGACAAGAACTCGACCCCCGACCAGACGCCCGAGAACCTCCCCGTGAACTCGACTCCCCCGGCGCCCCCCGCTCCGCCCGCGCCGACTCCGGCCCACGACGCCGAGACCGTGCCCGTCGCACCGCTCGCCGCTGAGACCGGCACTCCGGCATCCGTTCCCGCAGCCCCCGCGAAGCGTGGTCGCAAGCGTGCCCTTCTCATCGGCGGTGGAATCGCGGCCGCGGTGGTTCTCGCCGGCGGCGGCGTGGCCATCGGAGCAGCGATCGGCGACGAGTTCGGCGACGACGACGACCGCCCCTCGGTCTCCGACGGCCCCCGTGGCGACGCCGACGACAACGGCGGGCAGCCGGGCGGCGACCGAGACGACCGCGACGACGACGGAGAGCAGGGCGCACCCCAGGGCGGGGGCCCGGTGACCGACATCGGCACCGACTCCGCCGACGAGCTCGTGAAGATCGCGGATGCCGCCCGCGGCGCAGCCGAAGGCGACGTGACGTCCATCGACGCGAAGCGCGACGGCACCTGGGAGGTGCAGCTGACCGGGACGAACGGCAGCGAGACCGAGGTGCGGGTGGATGCCGACCTCGCCGCCACCGTCGTCTCGACCGAGCAGGACGACGATGACTCCGCCCCCACCCACACCCTCGACGAGTCGGCCATCCGCGCACTCGTCGATGCCGCGCTGGCCGAGGCCGACGGCATGATCACCGACCTCGACGCCGACAACGACGAGGTCAGCCCCTACGACGCGTCGGTGCTCACGACCGACCGCCGCTCGATCGACATCGACTTCAGCGCCGACTTCGCCGTCGTCGGCACCGACATCGACGACTGAGCACCCCGCGTCGTTCCTCGAGCCGCCGGCCCCACGGGGTCGGCGGCTCGACGCATCTCCGACGAGTTCGGCACTTTCGCATCATGATCCGTTCACCGCGCGGTCTCTGTAGGTGGGTACGGTCTCGATCGCAGACCGAAGATGCTGTCGTCAGGGGAATCCATGCCGGTCACGGTGCACACGTACTTCTACACACCCGCGCGGGCGGACTCCGTCGTGCGGGTGCTGCAGCAGCTCACGACAGAGCTCAAGCGCGTCGAGTGGCGAGTCTCCGATCATCGTTCCGTGGCGTTCAGCACACGACGGACGCTGTTCGGGGGACCCGCCGACGTGAGGGTCGTGGCGACTCCGTTGGCTGAGGGAGGATCCGACGTGAGGATCGCACTGCAGGCGCCGACCCGTCGCCGGACGACCACGAAGGCGGCCGACCGTCTGAGCGAGCGGATCCAGCGGGCGCTCGGCTGACCGCGAGCCGCGGCCCGGTGCTGCGGCTACCATTTCAGTCATGACGAATTCCGGCCGCATCGACGATGTCTCCATCGGCGGCGAGATGATCCGCCTCGGGCAGTTCCTGAAGTACTCGGGTCTGCTCGACTCGGGTGGCGACGCCAAGGAGGTCGTGATCGACGGTTTCGTGAAGGTCAACGACGAGGTCGATCGTCGCCGGGGCCGTCAGCTGCACGACGGCGACCTGGTCACCTTCGAGGGCCGCACCGTTCGCGTGCGCCCCTGACGCCGGCAGCGATCGCCGTCACCGCCGCGTCGCGTAGCGGAGGAACATCACCCCGCTGCTGAAGCGCTTGTCGTCGAGCAGTTCGAGATCGACATGCACGTCGCCGGGGAAGAACGGCTTGCCGCCCCCGACGATGCCCGGACCGATGAACAGGCCGAACTCGTCGACCAGACCCGCGCGGATCGCCTCGGCCGCGAGCGTCGGCCCGTCGACAGAGAGGTCGCTGTCGGATTCGGCTTTCCAGCGCTCGACGGTCTCGGGGTCGAACGTGCGCTCGAGCCGCGTGCGCTCGCTCGACACCTCGGCGAGCGTTTTCGAGAAGACGACCTTGTCGGCCGCCTGCCAGACCCGTGCGTAGTCGATGCCGACCTGCGGCTGATCGGGCTCGAGGTGGGCGGTCTCCCAATAGACCATCGTCTCGTACATGCGCCGCCCGTAGAGATAGGTGCCGACGTCGGCGAACTGCCTGTTGATGAAGTCGTGCAGCTCCTCATCGAGCGCCCAGTCGAATCCTCCGTGGGGCCCGCTGACATATCCGTCGAGCGACGTGATCATGGAGTAGATGAGTCGGCCCATGCGGCGAGGCTACTCCGCGCGCCGGGGGTTGGTCGACCCCGTCGCTGCCACCCTCTCGGGAGGAGATATGCCCTTCGGGAGGAGCAATCCTGCGAATCTCTCCTCCCGAAGAGCAGTTCTCCTCCCCCCAGCGACATCGACGACGGCCCCGGGCTTCGCCCTTAGCGACCTGAGTCCGCGGACGCAAGGCGCTGGCCGACATCCCGACCTCGGCGCACGCTGGAGACATACCCCCAGACCAGCGACCGAGAGGACACCCCATGTCTCGCGACCAGTACACCTTCGTCAACCCGGCCGAGCTCTATTCCGACATCGAGCCCGAGAAGCAGCACATGCCCGAACCAGGGCTCGACGCCGACCTCGCTCCCAAGGCCGACCTCGGCGAGGAGAGCTATCGCGGCACCGGCCGTCTCACCGGCCGCAAGGCTCTCATCACCGGCGGCGACTCGGGCATCGGGGCGGCGACCGCGATCGCCTTCGCCCGTGAAGGGGCCGACGTCGCGCTCTCGTACCTTCCGGAAGAGGAGGAGGATGCTGCGCGGATCGCCGACATCCTTCGCGACGCGGGCGCCACCGTCGCGCAGATCCCCGGCGACCTGCGCGACCCCGAGTACTGCCGCACGCTCGTCTCAGAAGCGGTCGGTGCGCTCGGCGGTCTCGACATCCTCGTCAACAACGGCGGCAAGCAGGTCTACCAGGAGTCTCTGACCGACATCACCGACGAGCAGTTCGACGACACCTTCAAGACGAACGTCTACGCGATGTTCTGGATCACGAAGGCCGCACTCCCGCACCTCCCCGCCGGATCGACCATCATCAACACCACGTCGATCCAGGCGTACTCGCCGTCGGGGATCCTCGTCGACTATGCGTCGACCAAGGCCACGATCAACGCCTTCACCAAGGGCCTCGCCGACCAGCTCGCACCGAAGGGCATCCGCGTGAACGCCGTGGCACCCGGGCCGATCTGGACCCCGCTGCAGCCCAGCGACGGACAGCCGCAGGAGAAGCTGCCGGAGTTCGGTGAGGACACGCCTCTCGGCCGCATGGGTCAGCCGGCCGAGCTGGCACCCGCCTACGTGTTCCTCGCCTCGGCCGAGTCGAGCTACGTCGCCGGCGAGACGCTCAACGTCAACGGCGGCATGCCCACGCCGTGACCCGCTGACAGCGAACGCCCCCTCCCGAAGCGACCGGGTGGGGGCGTTCCCGTGTTCGGAGATGGTCGGCGATGTCGGGGGCACGAGGCAATATGACGGTATGGCAGACGGATACGACCTCGATTTCCTTCCGACGCGAGTCCCCCTGCCCCGACCGGCGCAGGATGCGACCGAGCTGACCTACCCGCGCTTCACGGTGCTGCTCGACCGCGACCGTCGGCTGGCCTCCGTGACCGGCGTGAACATCGACGGAGCGCTGCTCCGCGAACTGCCGCGCACCGGCGAGTGGAGGCTCGACCCCCGGATCGACGACGAGCTGCAGACGGGTCCCGATGTCTACGCGCGCAACGACCTCGATCGCGGCCATCTCGTGCGGCGGCGTGATCCGGGATGGGGCGATGCCGATGAGGCGAGGGATGCCACCGAGTCGACCTTCTTCTATCCGAACGCCGCCCCGCAGGCGGCAGGATTCAACCAGTCGAAGGACCTCTGGCTCGGCCTGGAAGACCATGTGATCGAGTATGCCGAGACGACCGATCAGCGTGTCTCGGTCTTCACCGCGCCTGTGCTGGGCGACGACGACCCGCCGTATCGCGGCATCCGCATCCCCCTCCGGTTCTGGAAGATCGCGGCCTGGCAGGCGCCGGATGGCCTGTCGGCCGCAGGGTTCGTGCTCGATCAGTCCGAGCTGGTCGACACCTCCGACGGCCTGCTGGCCGCGCCGCCACTGGGCGCCTTCCGCACGTTCCAGGTTCCGGTCGCCGAGATCGCCCGAGTCACGAATGTCGATGTGGGCCCCCTGCTCGACGCCGATGTGCTCGCCCGGCCGAGTGCGCGATCGACCGAGTGGCGACCGCTCGCCTCCGCATCCGACATCACGCTCTAGGCGTCTACCGGGTCATCGACGCGACGAGGCACACCGCTGCCGCGGACGAACCCCTGCATCCTCACCGCCAGGTGGACGTGCTCGCGGAGGAGTGCGGTGGTCGTCCTCGCGTCCGCGGGTCATCGCAGCCAGAGCGAACGGGTGAACGCCGCCACGATCCGGGGAGAAGAAGTCGCGATCGGGGAGGGAAGCGACTCTGTGGCGGCGTTCGTGCGGATGATCCGCGATGATCCGACGGGGTGATCGAACGGTTCAACCATCTCGTGAACCGCGCGCTCGCACGCCGAGAAGGGGGCGGATTCCGAGCCGGGAACCGCGGTCTCCGGTGCCGACGCCCGATCTCTCAGTAGTGAGGAGTGCCCGCCGCAGTAGTGCCGAGTCCGGGCACACGCGCCGACGGCCGCGGTCGGGCTCTGTCAGATCGACCCAGGACTCGTCCTGACCGATGGCCCTCGAGCAGTCATCGCACCGCCGCCGACGGCCGGCGACGAGGAGAAGCCCCACGAGCAGCAGCAGCGCCGCCGCGATTCCGAAGAGAAGGAGCGAGCTTGCCCCCGTCGCCGCCAGTCGAGTCGGCTGCTCGTCGACCTCGCCGGACATCGTAGACACGACATCGAACGCGAGCTCGGTCGACTCCTGTCCCTCGTTGCGCTGCGATGCAGTCGCGGCGGGGAGCTCGAACCCGATCTCCACGGCCACCGTCTCACCCTGGGCGACCCGCACCTCGGCGATGTCGACCGTGCCGGTCATCTCTTCGGCGAGTGCGGAGAAGCGCTGCCGCCCCTCGACACCGCCGACACTCCAGAACAGCTCGACCTCGTCGGCGAGGCCGGGATTGCGAGCGCCGCCGGGGACGCTCTCATCCAGACGCAGCGAGACGGTGAGGCCGGCTCGCGCAGGACCGCTGTTCGTCAGCATCAGGGTGCGTCGAGTGCGATCTCCCGGCGCGGCGATGCGCTGACCGACGAACGACGACTCCGCGGTCGAATACCCCCGGCCCGACCAGTCCAGGTGCGTCGCCGGACCGTCCCAGGCGGCCTCGGCAATCGCATCCCCTGACTGCGAACCACCCCCGGATGCCGGTGCCACCGCCCTGTCGACGGGTTCGCCGGTCGTCGAGACACCGGTCGTCGAACCCGCCGCCACGGCAGGGAGCACGCCCGCAGCAGAGAGCACCCCGGCCAGCATGAGCAGGAGCACGACGGCGAGGATCCAGGCGATGGACGTCTCACGTCGGGTGCGACGGCGTGCCTCCGCGAGGAGGCCGTCCACTCCGTTCATCGCCGGCTCCTCTCGGCATCCGTCGCGTGCGACAGCATCTCGCGCAGCGAATCGTCGTCGAGCGAGAGGAGTCCGAGCCGCGCGAGGTGGAGTTCCTCCTCGCGGATCGCGATCTCCCGCTCTCTGAGATCGAGCTCCCGGATCCGGAGGTCGTCGGCGACAGAGGGAACGACAGGGGCCGCGGATGCCGCGGGGGCGTCGTTCACGCCCCGTCCGGAGGTCACGATCACGCGGGTGCGAGGCCGCCGGAAGGTGGTCCATGCGCCGTAGCCGAGAAGCCCGGCACCGAACGCGACGCCGAGCACCACGATGTTGTCGGTGGCCCACTGGCGCACCCATCCGAGGGCGGGCAGGCTGTAGAGCATCGCCCCGCGAACCTGCTCGGGAGACACGGGCGCGTCGGCGGCGGAGTTCGCGTCGCCCTGAGTGATGAGCCTGCAGTCCGTGCCGTCGTCGAACGTGCCGACGGTCTTGCCCACGACGCGGTGGGTGATGAGAGCCGGGTCGCCGGGCTCGGGAAGATAGGTCACGATGTCGCCGACCCCGATCTCGGCGCACACCTGATCGGGCGCGACGCCTCGCACCGCCACGACGTCACCGGGTGCGAATGTCGGCTCCATCGATCCTGTGAGCACCGTGAGCGAGGTTCCGCCGGAGACACGCGGCACCACGAGAAGCGCGGCGATGAGCGCGAACAGCGTCACGACGAATGCGATCGATACGGCTCGTCCGGCGATGCGCCAGGGCGACTCGTACCAGCTCCTCGGAATCCTGCCGGTGGTGCGCATGCGTGCGTCTCTCTTCATGATCGTGAGCGACGGAGGCGCCCCTGTCTCGGGGCGCCTCCCGACGGTGGGTCTTAGAACTGCTCCCCGGTGTCGCGAACCTGCTCGAGCCTGAGGTTCAGCCCCGACAGCGTGTCGGTGAGCGCGACGTCGGTGCGGTCGGTGACCGTCGACGAGAAGGCGCCGTAGACGACGACCGTCACGTCTTCGGTGGTCTCGGCCATCGAGAGCACGGTGGTGCCGTTCGCGTCCTCGAGGCCAGCGCTCTGACCCGTCTGCGGCGCCGACAGGTACAGCAGCGTCGCATCTGCCGCGACGGGCAGCGCGATCTCAGGCTGCACGAGCGCACCGTCCTGGTAGACCTCGTAGGTGTAGGTCATGCCGCTGATGTCGTAGTCGTTCGCCGTGAGACCGTCGAGCGAGAGGCGACCGACGAGGTTGTCTCCCTCCAGCGTCACGGCGGCCGAGAACGAGGCCGCGACCTTGTCGCCGGGCACGATGCGCCAGGTCGACGCATCCGCGGGGGCCAGCGCGTGGCCGAGCTGCGAGCCGTCCGTGCCGACGACGGTGGCGGTGGCGTCGTCGCGGTCGGCCGAGACGTCCCAGAAGGTCGTGTCGGCAGTCTGCACGACGTCGAGGTCGCCGGCGGTGATCTGTCCGCCGCTGAAGCCGTCGGTCGCCGTCCACAGGGCGAACGTCGACCCGCCCGCGAGCAGTGCGGCGGCGCCACCGGCGACGAGCAGCAGAGCGCCGCGGCGCTTCTTCCGCTCTTCGGTCACGACGATGATCTGAGGATTCTGGTTGGACATGTTCTTCTTCCTTCTCCTGGGTGGTGTGTTTCTGCTTCGGCGACTAGCGAGTGGCGTGATCGCCGGGTGCGACGGCGGGGTTCGCGTTCGTCACACGGGGGTCGATGCGGATCACGAGGTCGGGTTCGCCCGCGGGATCCGGATGCACCGATCCGCTCCACGACGAGTCGTCGCGCGACAGGGTGCCGTCATCGCCGGTCCCTTCCGCCCACGCCGTGTGGTCGTAGACGCCGATGGCGTTCAGGGACGCGGGAAACGCCACCGCGGCGTCCCACGTGTCGAAGTCCCGGTTCTCGCTGCCGTCGACGGCGATCCCCCGGGCGCTCGCCTCCGAGACGTACACGCCGTCGGCACGGTGGTTCCAGAGCATCGCGACGCACCAGGTCTGTGTGACCTCGGTGCCGGTGGGGTTGGCCGCGGGCGCCTGCAGCGTGCGATCGGACGCGTCGAGCAGGTGCACGTCGACGGCGGCCCCGCCGTCGACGGGCGCGTCGGGGATCACCGAGCAGTCGTCGCCGAGTCCGGCCGGGTAGATCCGAACGGTCGAGTCCGCCAGCAGTGTGCCGTCCTGGGCGACGCCCCCGGCGAGCTCGGCCGAGCGACCGTCGTGCCAGACCTGATCGCCGAGCGTGATGTCGTAGTCGAGTCCGGCGATGCCGAGAGCGGCCCCGGTCACCTGAAAGCGCCAGATCACGGGTTCTGTTCTCAAGCCGCCCTGATCGAGCACCGTGGCGATCTCGGTGCCGGGCAGGGTGATCTCGACCGGCTCGCCCGCCGCCGACAGCACACGCTGCGACTCGGCGGCGGCTCCGAAGGTCACTGCTCCTGTGCGGAGCTCAGGCACCACGACCGCGTCGTTCGCGGTCCACAGCGCGTTCGCTGTCGAGACGACCCCGAAGGCCATGACACCGGCGATCGCGGCGGTGAGCGACAGAGTCGTGCGCAGCCTCATCGACCGGCACCGTTCGCGCGCACCTGATCGAGACGCACGATGAGGTCGCCCGCGGCCCAGACTCCCGCGGCACTGTGGACGTCGGCGTCCGTCCAGGCGTAGTCGCCGCGCACCTCGACGGTCACGATCACCGACCACCGATCGGACTCGCCCTGCGACGACCCCGCGAGACCGGGAACGGCCAGCGGCGTCCCGTCGGCAGAGCCGGTCGCGACCGTGTCTCCCTCGGCATTCTCCACGCGCAGTGCGATCGCGATCTCGCCCGTCTCCTCCTGCGCCCGCACTGCGTCGGGAGACGCGAACTCGACACTGAGCGCCGCGGTCAGATTCTCGCCGCACAGGTAGGTCTCGAGCGGCTGCGTGATCTCGATCACGTCGCCAGGCATCGTGAAGAAGTCCTCGGGCGTGGTCGCCAGGTCGCCGGACCGCGGCTCGGTCACGCCCGGGGTGATCTGCCGCCAGGATGCGTCCTCCGTAGTCATCGAGAGGTCGCCGGCCTGCCACAGAGACCCTGCGAACGTGTCTTCCGACGACCACAGCGCGTAGGTGCCGGCGCCGATCGCCGCGACCGTCAGGGCTGCGAGGGCGATCACGCTCACGACCAGGGGCAGCGTGCGGCCGCGGGGCCGAGCCTCGACGGCGGTCATCGTCCCCACCCGTCGGCAGTGCCGTTCGAGACGATCGTGCCGCACGCGGCGACCCTCGCGTTCTCGCCGACGGCGAGCTGCGAGATCGAGCCGATCACTCCCCGCGCGCCCAGGCGCAGGTCCGAGTCCGTGACGACGATGTCGTGCAGGCTCGTGATCCAGTCGTCGGCCGATCGGTTCGTGACCGTGTACACGAAGCACACCGCCTGTCCGTCGACGAGGCGCGCGCCGGTGAGCACGGGCCCACCCGTCTGCTCGATCGTCGCGGGAGTCGAGGCATCCGCCACGTCGGCGTAGGCCCGCTTCTCGATCTCGATGGTCGGGTCTGTGGCGAACAGGAACGCGCTCACCGACGGCACGACCAGCCCGTCGTAGTTCTCGTCCTCCGAGGCGACGGTCGCTGCGATGGTCGCCTCGGTGTTCGCCGTGACATCTCCGTCGGTCGCCTGCAGCACGATCGACTCCGTCGAACGCGCGCCAGGGGCGATGATCGGAGTGGAAGTCGAGAGACCGACTCCATGCGCGACGCCCACTGCGTCGATCTTCGACGAGAAGATCAACGGCGATGTCGGCACGGGCGCACCGGCTCGCAGCATCATCGAGTAGGACTTGCCCTTCTCGTCTCCCGTGACGAGCGTGAATCGGGGCGAGGTGACCTGCAGCGGATTGACGAAGGTCACTCGAGGGTCGGCAGAGACCGCAGCAGCGGTGTTCGTCAATCCCGATGTCGACGTGACGCGACCGGCCGCGAGAGTCGCCGAGACGGATGCCGAGTCGTCGACCCTCGCGACCACGTCGAACTCGAGTCCGTTCGTGCCCGCGACAGGCGTCACGGCGATGACTCGCGGATCGAGGCGCCCGGTATCGAGGGTCTCGGCGGTCGCCGCAGCGCTCAGCTGGATGTCATCCGCGGTGACGGTCGACGGGTCGAGAGGCAGCGAAGACCTCAGCGTGTAGTGCAGGTCGCGACTCATGGTCGGGTCGTTCTGACCGCCGGCCTGATCGAGCATGAGAGTCGGGCGGCAGTTGCCGGTCACGGCCACCGTGCGGCTGAGCTGCGACGACGTCAGCTGCGGCGTCGTCTCGACGTGCGTCTGCACGCGCACGAAACCCGAGACGTCGCCCGTCGTGGCATTCACGGCCTGCGCGGAGGCGGGCACGGTGGCGCCGGCGAGCGGCTGCGGTCCGACGGGCAGCGAGAAGGCGACGGATGCCGCAGCGGCGGTCACTCCGGTCACGCGCCCGAGGTGGATCTCGGCTGTGCGGTCGGCCGTCCAGTAGAGGTCGAGCGACACGGGTCCGCTCGGCACCGACTTGCCGCTGCCTGCAGGCTTTGCCACCGTGATCTCCGCGGTGCATGTTCCGCCGGTGAACGTGGCGCGGGGCGCTGCGACCATCGCGCCGCTCGAGGGAGCCGCCACGACCGACGCCGCGGCAGTGGGGTACCACGTCGACACCGTCTGGTTCGATTCGGTTCCGTTGTCGACCAGGAGCGAGCCTCCGTCGCCGGTCTCCTCCCCCGTCGCCGGCCTGCCCTGCGACCCTGAACGCGTGCCGAAGGTGTTGCCCGAGACGGTGGTCAGACCGTTGCGCGAGAGACGGATGCTCGACTCGTAGCCGTCGAAGTAGTTGTCGGTGATGCTGAGCCCGCTCGGCACCGTGCCGGTGCGGGTGAGGCCGTCCCAGGAGATCGCGATGGTCTGTCCCGACGTCGCGCGTACGAAGTCGTTGCGCGAGATCCGGTTCTCTCCGCTGAGGGTGCCCGGGGGCAGCGTGACGAACGCGTACTCGTCTCCCGTGCCGTTTCCGACGGAGTTGAGGAACTGGTTGCCCGAGATGTTCAGGTTCGACAGCCTCACACCCGTCGTGCTGTTGTTCGAGAACTTGAAGGCCGTCGCCCCGTTGAGGTTCCGCACGGTCGAATCGGTGAACGAGAAGCCGTCGAGGACGACGTTCGCGTCGCGCGGCGAGAAGGTGGTGAGGTTCGTGCGGCAGCCAGAGCCGTCGGATCCGTTGCACACGCCGCCGGCCGTGTAGTTGACCTTCACCCGCGCGATGGAGATGTTCTTCATCGGTGTGGCGGTCGTGGCGTTGAACAGGAACAGCCCTGAGGTCTGCTGTCCCTCGTGGTAGAACCCCTGCAGCTCGTAGTCGCTGACCGAGATGTCGCTGGCACCCTGGCGATAGACGACGAAGCGCTCGGGGTAGTAGTTCTCCTTCGTCACGGTCGAGCCGCCCGCGAGGCTGATCCTCTTCGCCTGCTCGCCCATCACGATGGACGTGCCGCTGGAGAGGATGTCGCGGAAGTTCTTCAGCGCGACGTCCGGACCGTTGATCTCGAATGCCGCCGCCTCGGTCGACTCGGACGTCGGAATGATGGAGACACGATTGTCGAGGTCGAGCGTGACCGGTGCAGTGATGCGATAGAAGGCGCCGTCATCCCAGGTCGACACCGCACTCGTCTGCATCCAGTTCGCGGTGGAGCGGGTCATCACCGGACGGATGATGCCGCTGAGGCCGGGCTTCACGCCGATGACGACGGCCCCGGGCGCACCGTTCAGGGCATTCGACTCCTCGAGCGCGGCGCGCAGCGTGCAGGAGCCGTCGGCTGTCCGGCACACGCCATCACCCGGCGCCTGATCGACTCCCGAGAACGCGAGGCTGGTGATCTCGAGCTCGTGGCTGGGCGCGGACATCGCCGGAGCCGCCACCAGGAGGCCGCCGGCGATCAGGACGACGCATGCCGTCACCGCAGAGACGAGGCGCATGCGTCGCACCAGGCGACGCCGGCGGCGCACCTGTCGACGACCTTCTTCTCGCGGGCTCACAGCTGACGTCCTCCAGAGGGTTCCGCGCGACGCATGTGGCGCGCTCGAGTGATGGGAGACCGCGGGCACGATGTGCGCAGAATGGGCGGTCATCGTAAGGATGCGGTCGGCGACCTGCCCGCTTGGAGGGGTTTCGGGCGTCTTCAGCACTCCGCCACCTCGATATCAGTGGGCCTCTCCGACGGTTGCGTGGCGGGTGTGCACGACCCTGCGGAGTACCACGCGTCGATGCTCAGTAGTGCCCTCGCGGGTACTGGCCCACACCGCTTCTCCCTGCCGCTGATCGCTCGTGAGTACGCAAGGTCGGCACTCGCCGCTCGTACTCCTCGGGATTCACGTCACCAGCGACGCCGCCACCGGGAAGGCTCATGCGAGGGAGCAGCCGCATCACCCCCGCCGTGCGGCTATCTCTGACAGGCCCGGGAGAGTAGCTTTTGCATAGGAACATCACGTGAGGAAGCGGAATCTCATGGTGGTCGGTCGTGAAGAGAGTCTCGCCGCGGCAGTGGACCTCATCCAGGCGGGCGTCAGCATCGATGTCGTCGGCAGCCGCGGTTCGGGTCGGAGCGCTTTCCTCAAGGCGCTGCGTGCCCGGGTCGAGCAGGACGAATGGACGGTCGTCTCGGTGCGCGGAATCGCGTCGCTGCGCCAGCATCCGCTCGCCGCACTGCATCTCGCCGGCATCGGCGCGACCAGTGGTCAACGGCCGGGGCCGAGCCTTCACGAGACCGCCGACTCGCTGCGCCAGGCGCTCCGCGCCTCTCGCTCGGTGCTGTTCCTCGATGACTGGGATGACCTCGACGAGTCGTCGTGGGGTGTCGCGGAGTCGGTGCGACGCGAGTACGGCGTGCCGATCGTGCTCTCTCGCCTGCAGGGTCTTCGAGCCAGACACACTCCGAGCGGCCTGCCCGCGTCGACTCTCGAACCCTCGTACGTGATCGACATGACCCCGTTGCGCTTCGAGGAGCTCGAGACGGCTCTCGAGAAGTATCTGTCGCACCCGATCGAGGCGAGCACGATGAGCCGGGTGTTCGCGAAGTCGGGGGGAAACATCGGCCTCGCCCTGAGCCTGGTCGACGCGACCGTGCGTGAGAAGCGTCTCGTGCTGCGCGGCGGCGAGTGGACCGCCACCCGCGATCTGTGGAGCAGCGGACTGCGAGCCGTGCTGGAGGCGCACCTCGAGAGCCTCGATGACGCCACGCGTGATGCGCTCGAGATCATCGCGATCGTGGGGGTGGCCGATATCGACACGGCGAGCCAGCTCGTCGACTGGGGCACGCTCGAGCTGCTGGAGGAGCGCCGGATGATCACCTTCATCCCCAGCGGCGACCGACAGCTCGTCGCCGTCATGCCGCCGCTGCTGGTCGAGTTCTTCCGGCACGAGCCGCTCACAGCGCGACGCACGCGACTGACGAGCCAGATCGTGCGACAGCTGAGCACGCCAGAGTCGGTGTGGTCGGTGCTCACCGACCAGCAGTCGTCTCCGACCGCGTCGGGTGGTCAGGATGCTCTCTTCGTCCGGCTGCTGCAGGAGCGTGCCCGCGCACGCCGTATCGTGACGGCCGCCGAGTGGGAGGCGAACCCGACCGCCGCCAGTGCCGTGCGCTACATCCGTGCCCTCATGCACACGCACACAGCGAGGGTGCGAGACGTGATCGCCGACGTCCTCTCGTCTCCTGCGACGCGCACCGGGGACGACGCCAGTCGTGCCGAGTTCGCCTCGCTCAAGGCGGAGTGGACCGCCTACGTCGACGACGACCTGCAGCGAGCGGTCGCGCAGCTGCAGGACGATGCCCAGACCGTGGGTGCGCACGCCGGGATGCTGCGGGCCGTCGAGGTGCAGCTGCTCGCGAACCTCGACACCGTGCCCGCTGACTTCGGCAACCGCCTCGAGGTGTCCGACGAGCTGCCCGCGGCGGTCAAGCTGATGATGCTCGAGACCCAGATGAGCGTGCTCGTCAGCCTCGGTCGTTTCTCCGATGCACTGCGGGTCTTCGGCCTCATCGAGGCGCTGGAGCACGAGGAGCAGCGGTACACCCCTCGGGTGCTGCTCGGCATGGCACTGTTCGGCCAGGGCGACCCGGGCGCCGCTCTCGACGTGCTGCAGCGCGGGTTCGACGAGGCGCACGGCTATCTCGACATCGACGCCGTGCGAGCCTTCGGCACCGCCGCATCGCTGTGTCATCTGGCAGCAGGTGATCATGCGGCCGTCGACGATCTGCTCGAGGTCATCTTCTCGGCGGGAGAGCCCTCACCGCTGCCGCCCGGAGTGCAGCTCTCGCTGCTCGCGGTCGCCGCCGTGGTCGCCATCCGACGAGGGCAGGTGACGACCGGCGAGCGGCTGGCCGCCGACCTGGATCAGCTCGGAGCCGAAGACGGCCCGCTTCCGGGGCAGAGCAAGGCGTGGCCCCAGGTGCAGCTGCTCGCCTTCGACGGAAGCACCGACAAGGCCGCCGAGCTGCTCGCCCGCTCCGGCGACGCCCTCTGGAACCGCGGAGCCCGCGTGGCAGGGCTCACCGCCCAGCTCTCCGCCGTCGAACTCGACCCGACGCCGACCCGCCTGTCGGCCGCGATGGCGCACGCGAAGGAGCTGCCGGAGGCGGCAGGGCTGGCGGCCCAGGCCTCGTTCGTGAGCGCGCTGGTGCAGCGGGATCCCGTGGCGATGCTCGCCGTCGCGGACGAGCTCGACGTGCGCGGGCTCACCGGCACTGCGCTGTCGGCCTGCCGCTTCGCGCGGGCCTGGTTCGCTGCGGGGGCGGACGACCTCGGACAGCAGCGCGCGGTCGAGCGCGAGGAGCAGATCCGTGCCCGTCACCCGGGGAGGAGCTACGACCTCGCGCGGTTCGGTGCGACAGCTGTCACCCTCACCGACCGCGAGAAGGAGGTGGGGCGCCTCGCCGCGGGCGGACTCTCCAACGCCGAGATCGCCTCCCGACTCGTGCTGAGTGTGCGCACGGTCGAGAGCCACATGCACCGGATCATGCGCAAGCTCGACGTCTCGAACCGCAGAGAGCTGCGGCGTCACGCCGAAGCGCTGACCTGATCGGAACGCTGCCTCGACCCGCGCATACCGGTCGACAATAGGGCTTGTGCGGCGAGGCGGCTGGTGTCACGCTTGCCTCACAGTTCTGTCGCGCTGTAACGCGACAGCTGGGGTGCCGCCCATTGACGGCATCGGATGGGGCGCCCTTTCTGCCGCCTCCCCCGTGGTGGGGGCGTCCCGTCCTCCCCGGATCAGCTCGCAGCCGAACGATGCGACCACGCGGAGACCGGGAGCCCCGCCCGACTCAGTTGAAGTCGCCGCCCGGCGCCATGTCCATGAAGCGCGAGTAGTGCCCCTGGAAGGCCACGGTGATCGTCGCCGTCGGGCCGTTACGATGCTTGGCCACGATCAGGTCGGCCTCACCCGGACGAACGTCCTTGTCGTAGACCGAGTCGCGGTGCAGCAGGATCACCATGTCGGCGTCCTGCTCGATCGAGCCGGACTCACGCAGGTCGCTGATCGCGGGCTTCTTGTCGGTGCGCTGCTCGGGACCACGGTTCAGTTGCGACAGTGCGATGACCGGAACCTGCAGCTCCTTGGCGATGAGCTTGAGGCTTCGCGAGAACTCCGAGACCTCCTGCTGGCGCGACTCAACACGCTTTCCCGACGTCATCAGCTGCAGGTAGTCGATGATGACCATCCGCAGACCCTCGCGCTGCTTGAGTCGCCGGCACTTCGCACGGATCTCGACCAGCGTCATGTTGGGGCTGTCGTCGATGTAGAGGGGGGCGTCGTTGATGCGGCCTCGAGTGGCCGCGACGGTGGTCCAGTCCCGCGGGTCGAGGTTTCCCTTGCGCATGTTCTGCAGCGGGATCTGACCTTCGGCGCTCAGCAGACGCATCGCGATCTCGCTCTTGCCCATCTCGAGCGAGAAGAAGACGGAGGGGATGTTGTGGCCGATGGATGCCGAGCGCGCGAAGTCGAGCGCGAGGGTCGACTTACCCATCGCAGGACGCGCGGCGACGACGATCATCTGCCCGCCGTGCAGGCCGTTGGTGAGCTCGTCGAGTTCCTTGAAGCCCGTCGGAACGCCCGTCATCGACCCGTCGCGGCCGCTGGCTGCCTCGATCTCTTCGAGCGCGGCATCGACCGCGATCTGCAGCGGCACGTAGTCTTCGGCAGTCTCGGATCCGGTGATCGAGTAGATCTCTGCCTGGGCGTTGTTGACGATGTCGGTGGCGTCGCCCTGTCCGTCGTAACCGAGCTGCACGATGCGGGTGCCCGCATCGACCAAACGGCGCAGGATCGCCCGCTCCGACACGATGCCCGCGTAGTATCCGGCGTTCGCCGCAGTGGGGACGATCGAGGTGAGCGTATGCAGATAATCGGCACCGCCGGCGCGACTCAGCTCCCCCGTCTTGATGAGCTCGTCGGTGACGGCGACGACGTCCGTCGGCTCGCCGTGCGAGTAGAGCGACAGGATCGCCTCGAAGATGAGCTCGTGCTTGGGGATGTAGAAGTCGGCGCCCTTGAGCGTCTCGATCACATCGGCGACGGCATCCTTCGAGAGGAGCATTCCACCCAGCGCGCTCTGTTCGGCGAGCGTGTCGTGCGGGGGTGTGCGCTCTGGCGGACGCTTGCCCCCGAGGCGCTCCTCTGAGATGTCGGCGATCGACACACTGCTCCCTTCGATGCGACGTTCTTCCGGTGTGCTCGGTGCCGACTGCGTCGGCCACTCGATGCGATTCAGCTCGAGAAGGACCGTTCGCACAGCAAACCAGGCACTTCCGACATCGGGTCGCTGCACCACGCTACGAGCGGGTGTTTTCGGTCGCAACACGGCCTGTGGATAACTATGTGGAAAGCGTGCGAACAAGTCCGGAGAGTCTGTGCAGAACGCATGTGGATAACTCGGTGGAGTACCTCGAAACAGGGTTCTATTTTTTTCTCTGGTCTGGGATTTAGAGCTTCCCCACCCTGTGGATGAGAACGTGGTTCAACTGGGCATTGAAGGTTGATCGCATCCGGTGGGGGATGTGTAGAACCTGGGGAAAGTCAAGCCGAGATTCAACCGGGCGCGTCACACTGCGCAACCCCCTGAAATGTGCGCGAGATGTCATCGTTTTCGAGCGGAACCCTCTAGACATCGCGATATGCCGGGAGTATCGTCACCGGCAATCGACGCAGTGCGCGTCGTGAACGAACGATGGCTCTCGGGGGAGGGAAGTCGACGTGAACGCTCAAGAAGCCCGGCGTGGCCTTCCGGCTGTCGCCCTGTGGGGCAGCCTGGGCGCGGTCGCGTGGGCGGCGATCACGATCTTCACGGGAGGGTCGTCTGCGAGCGCGGACGACAGCTCGAGCGATTCTCTGCTCGACGGTGTCTCCTCTGTCGTCAGCGAGACGGTCTCGACCGTCGAAGACACCGTCACGGCAGCGACCACGCCGATCGTGGCGCCGGTCGCCCCCGTCGTGACCCAGGTCGTGGCCCCGGCCGTCACCCAGGTGGTCGAGCCGGTCGTCACCCACGTCGTCGAGCCGGTCCTCACCCACGTCGTCGAGCCCGTCGCGGCCCAGGTCGTCGAGCCGGTGCAGCAGGTGGCTCAGCCGACCGTCGAACACGTCGCGGAGACGATCGCGCAGGTTCCGGTCGTCGGCCCGGTGACGTCGCCGATCGTCGACATCGTCGCCGACACCACCGAGGCCGTCGTCACGCCCGTGACCGATCTGGTCGACGGATCCCCGGTGGCGCCGATCGTGACACCCGTGACGGACCTGATCGCAGGACTGCCGATCGTCGGAGATGTGACCGGCGATCTCGGAGTGCCCGCGGTGATCGATCTGGTCGTCGGTGTCGTCGACGGGACGACACCGATCGTCGGAGAGGTCGTCGACAACACCGTGCCGCCGATCGTCCCGGGCCTCACGCCCAGTCGGCCAGCCGTTCCCGCATCCGGGCCGGACTCCGATCCGGTCGGACCGATCCCTGCCGCAGCCGATGCGCGGACGGGCCTCCACTCCCCTGCGGTCGCGCGCCTTCAGCCAGTCGACCCGGCAGCATCCGGACTCCAGCCGGCAGCACCCATCACTGTGCCCGCCACGAGTGCGCCGGCATCCGATGACCGGCCCTCGCCTTTCTCTCCGCCCTCCGGTGCCCCGGCGGCTCCGTCTTCCTCCGCCGGTTCGAGCGGAGCCTCCTCACTCTCCTACGCGCACCTCAGCGACGCGGGTCTTGTCGCGCTCCGTGCTGTGGAGCGCTCCCCCGGCGCACCCGACGACGTCTTGCCGACGTCACTGGTCGCCGACACCGACGTCTCTCCTGACTGACGGGTTGTCCGGTCGTTCCTCGTGAACGACAGATGCCGTGCTGCGCGCGCACATGCTCTTCGCGTGCACCCATCCAGACACACCCATTTCCAGTCAGGAGAAGGACATCATGCGTACATACATCAAGCGGGCCCTGTGGGGCACGCTTCTCGCCGGCGGGATCACCCTGCTCGGCGCAACGGCCGCCAACGCGGCAGACACCTCAGGAGAAGACGGCCTGCTGTCGGGCACCCAGGCGGATACCGCGATCACGGCGCCCGTCACGATCGTCGACAACGCCGTCTCGCTGCTCGGAGATTCCTCCGCGGAGCAGGCCCCGGCTCCGGCCCCTCAACCGGCTCCGGCACCTCAACCGGCTTCGGCTCCCGTACCGGCCCCCACCACGAGCGGTGAATCCGGCACCGCGTCGGGCACCCAGGCCGTCGTGGACGTCGTCGTTCCCGTCACGGTGACCGGCAATGCGATCACCGTGCTCGGCGACTCGTCGAGCGAGTCGGCGGCGCCGGCCGAGGCTCCCCAGGCACCGGCCCCCGCCCCCGCCCCGGCTGTCACGACGAACGGCGATGACGGTCTGCTGTCGGGCACCCAGGCCCTGCTTCAGGTCGACGCGCCCATCACCGTGTCGGGCAACTCGATCGCAGTGCTCGGCGACAGCGAGACCCTCGGACAGGATGCCGCAGCACCGGCGCCCTCGAGCGGCAGCGCAATCGGATCCACAGCGCCGTCCACGTCGGGCGACGACGGCGTCGCGAGCGGCACGCAGGTGACCGCACCCGTGACGGCACCCGTCACGATCGGCGGCAACGCGATCTCCGTGATCGGAGACAGCGAGAGCACCGGAAGCAGCGGCACCCCCGCACCCGCATCCGGAGGCAGCTCCACCGCACCCGAGACCTCGGGTACCGACGCGGTCGGGAGCGGCACACAGGTGACCGCACCTGTGACCGCACCGATCACCGCCGCCGGCAACGCGATCTCCGTCATCGGAGACAGCGAGAGCACCGGAGGCAGCACCACCGCACCCGCATCCGGAGGCAGCACCACTGCACCGGAGACCTCGGGTACCGACGCGGTCGGGAGCGGCACACAGGTGACCGCACCCGTGACGGCGCCCGTCACCGTCGGCGGTAACGCGATCTCCGTGATCGGAGACAGCGAGTCGACGAGCGGAACCGGCAGCACCGCACCCATCGCAGGAACCCCGTCCACCGGCAGCACCACCACCGGTGACGACGGAATCCTCGGCGGAACCCAGGTCACCGCACCCGTGACCGCTCCGATCACCGGCACCGGAAACGCGATCTCCGTCATCGGAGACAGCGAAGCCGACGGAGGAGCCGGCAGCACCGCACCCATCACAGGAACCCCGTCCACCGGCAGCACCACCACCGGTGACGACGGAATCCTCGGTGGAACCCAGGTCACCGCCCCCGTGACTCTTCCGATCACGATCGGCGGCAACGCGATCTCCGTGGTAGGCGAGAGCACCGTCACGGCTCCCCCGAGCGATCCCGGAACCGACCCGGGAACGGATCCTGGCACTGACCCCGGAACCGACCCCGGCACCGACCCGGGAACCGACCCCGGCACGGACCCCGGAACCGACCCCGGCACCGACCCCGGCACCGACCCGGGAACCGACCCCGGCACAGATCCTGGAACCGACCCGGGCACGGACCCCGGAACCGATCCCGGCACCGACCCCGGCACAACTCCCGGCGCAGTCACGGGAGTCGGCACCGACGCCGGCACGTCCGCGACCGCTGTCGCGAGCGGCGTAGCCGTGACGGCATCCGCCCCGGCTGAGGGACTCGCCGCCACCGGTGGTTCCTCCTCCTTCGGCTTCGCATTCCTCGCCGCACTCCTGCTCCTCCTCGGAGCCGGAATGCTGCGTCGTCGCCCCGTGACGGCGTAGCCGCAGACCCCGGCGGTGTCGACGTCCTCGGGGGAGGAGATGCGACACCGCCGGTGTGCGGATCCCGTGATGCCCTGAGCAGGTTCCCCAGACCTGCCCGCGTCTGCGATGCCGCACAGTTCACGGATGCCCCGCGTCCCCAGCGCGGGGCATCCGTCGTGCCCGGAACCCGCACGAGGCGCGTCGGATGACGCCGAGGACGATCCGCCTAGACTCTCCGGGGAGGTCATCATGCAGAACGCGCTCGCCTCGCAGGTGCCGCGGTGACAGAAGATCCGCGCCGTCTGCGGTGGGCGGTCAACGGCGCACGGACATTCCATATCCCGACTGATGCCGCCGATGTCGCCCTGGTCGAGATCGACCGTGCGATGCAGGCTGCCCACTTCCGTGCAGACGTGCCCGGTGCCGAGGCCGGGGTGCAGCGAATCCACCGGCGCGGGTCGGTTGTCGGCGATGTCCTCATCGGCGGAAGTGGGCTCTCCACCCTCACGACCAGGCTCGGTCCGCTGTCTGCCCGAGGCGTCGCCGTCACCTGGATCGGCCCGGTCGACGCGCACTCGATCCGCGTGATCGTCTCACTGGTCGCCGGATCCCACGTCGGAGGGGACTTCGTGGACGGGGTCGACGAAGCAGTGCGCGCTCTCGTCTCTCGCGGCATACCTGTCGAGGACGACGGGTGGTCACGGTCCGTCGACGTCGATGAGACTTTGCCCGCGAATCCCCGTCGCGCCGCCGAACTCGGTCTCACCCGCTAGCCGCCTTCACCAGACCCTCCGAAACACCGACCGGCCGCGAACGCAGAACGCCCCCTGTCCCGAAGGACAGGGGGCGTTCGAGAGCGTCGCGCCTTACTTGGCGGCGACGACCTGCAGCGTGATGACTGCGGTCACGTCGTCGTGCAGACGAACGGTGGCCTCGTGCTCGCCGACCGACTTGATCGCCGACGGGATGTGCACCTTGCGCTTGTCGATCGAGCCGAGACCCGCGGCTGCGACAGCATCCGCGATGTGATCGGTCTTGACCGAACCGAAGAGGCGACCCTCGTTGCCGGCCTTGACGGCCAGGCGCACCTTGGTGGCCTCGAGGGAGTTCTTCAGCGCCACGGCCTCGTCGCGGTCGTGGATCGCGCGAGCCTGACGAGCAGCCTGGATCGAAGCGACCTGCTTTTCGCCACCGCGGGTCCACGCCGTAGCGAAGCCCTGGGGGATGAGGTAGTTGCGGGCGAACCCGTTCTTGACCTCGACTACGTCACCGGCGCTACCAAGCCCGGCGACCTCGTTCGTGAGAATCAGCTTTGCCATCTCGATACCCCTTACCGGCCGGCGCCAGCGTAGGGCAGGAGTGCCATTTCGCGTGCGTTCTTGATCGCGGTGGCGATCAGACGCTGCTCCTGCACCGAAACACCGGTGATACGACGGGCGCGGATCTTGCCACGCTCCGAGACGAACTTGCGGAGGGTGGAGACATCCTTGTAATCGATGACTCCGACCCGGATCGACTTCGCGGGAGCGGTGGGCTTGCCACCCTTCCGCGGCTTGCGGCGGTCGCCGCTAGACTTTCCAGCCATTGTTTTTCCTTAATGATGAGACGGATGCCGAAGCATCCCGAGATCCTGTTTCAGAAGGGGGTGTCGTCGCCGAAGCTGCCCGGAGTGCTCCAGGCGTCTGCGCTCGTCGACGAGCCGGGGGTTGACCACGGCTCTTCCGACACCTGCTGCTGCTGAGCGGGGCGCGACTGTCCGCCGCCACCACCGCCGCCGCCACCGGTCGACGCCGCACGGGTGACCTGCGCGGTCGCGTACCGAAGCGAGGGGCCGATCTCGTCGACCTCCAGCTCGATAGCGGTGCGCTGGTTGCCCTCGCGGTCCTGGTAGGAGCGCTGACGCAGACGGCCCTGCGCCATGACGCGCATGCCCTTGGTCAGCGAACCCGCCACGTGCTCGGCGAACTCGCGCCAGACCGACGCACGGAGGAACAGCGCTTCGCCGTCCTTCCACTCGTTGGCGGCGCGGTCGAAGTTCCGAGGCGTCGAAGCGATGGTGAAGTTCGCCACCGGCAGTCCGTTCTGCGTGTAGCGCAGCTCGGGGTCGGCCGTGAGGTTACCCACCACGGTGATGACTGTTTCGCCGGCCATCGGACTCAGGCCTTCGCAGCCTTGGCGGCCTTGCGAGCAGCCTTCTCTTCGGTGCGCTTCGCTTCGAACGCGACCATCGCCTGAGCTTCCTCAGAACGGAGGACCTTGGTGCGCATGATCTGCTCGTTCAGCTTCAGCTGACGGTCGAGCTCCTGCGTGGCCTCGCTGGTGGCGGTGAAGTTGACGACGGCGTAGATGCCCTCGTTCTTCTTCTGGATCTCGTAAGCCAGACGGCGCTTACCCCAGATGTCGACCTTGTCAATCGAGCCACCATCGTTGGTGATGACCTTCAGGAACTTGTCGAGCGTAGGGGCTACCTGGCGCTCGTCGATCTCGGGGGTCAGAATGACCATGAGTTCGTACTGGTGCGTCACTTACCCACCTCCTTCGGACTAGAACGGCTTCCGGGACTTTCCCGGAAGCAGGAGGGTGTGTGAACGTCATCCGCCGAGCCACCCGAGTGGGGGCCTGATGGCAGACAACCTTGACAGTCTAGCGGAGAAACCTTCGGCCTGCCCCCACGCCTCTCGCCGGGCAGTTGGCATGCTGGAGTGCGTGCGGTCTGACACTCAGTGCGCACACGACCGAAGGGGGAACGCCATGCGCGTCAACAAATGGGGGGTCGGCCTCGTCCTGACCGCCACCGTACTGCTCACCGGGTGCACCGCGGGTGCCGAGGAGCCCGCCGAAGAAGAGCCCACAGCGGCCGCGGAGGAGACCACCGCACCCGAGTCCGACTGCCCTGAGCTGACCGAAGGCGCGACCGTCGACGGCACCGCGCTCGGCGCCTGCATCACCGAGGCGATGACCGACACCGCCGGCTACCAGGCCAAGACATCGATCCTGGGCATGGACACGACCGCCCGGTACAACCCCGCGACGGATGCCGTCGAGACCATCACTCCGATGGGATCGCTGATCATCATCGGCGACGACGCCTGGGTCAAGACTCCTACGACCGAGTGGCAGGTCGCCGACCCGAACTCGAGCGACCCGATTGTCGCCGCGCTCAGCAGCGGTGCGGCGACGGCGGCGGGCACCGACCCGGCCACGGCCGCAGGCGCGCTCACCGGCGAGTTCACCGTGACCGGAACCGGCAGCCGCCTGGGTCAGGACGTCTACCTCGTGAGCGGCACGTCCGAGGCGCAGGGCGTCGCCGTCGACGTGGTGTTCGAGGTCACCGACGACTACGTGGTGCTGGCGACGACCGGCAGCACCGAGGCCGCCGGCCAGATGATCGAGACCTCGCTCGAGATCACCGAGTGGGACGTCGAGCAGGACATCGTCGCACCTCTCTGATCCACCAGCAGATGCTGCGGGCCGGGGCGATCGCCTCGGCCCGCGGTGCGTTCCGGGCTCTGCTGGCGCAGCATCCGCTCGGGTCATCCCTCGACCCACCCTCTCGGGCCATCCCCTGGGAGGAGATCTGCGCTTCGGGAGGAGGATCGGGTTCGGAACCTCCTCCCCGGAGACAGATCTCCTCCCGAGGGGCGGACGCGAACGCACCAGCCGTGTTCAGCGGCGCCGTGACCCGCCGATCAGGCTGAGGCCTCGAGGGCCCTCCCGTCGGGAGGACGACTGCGCCACGGGAGGAGGCTTCGCGCCCATCCGTCCTCCCGAGGAGCAGATCTCCTCCCGGGGGGCAGTGGGGCAGATGTCGTCCGAGCGAGCGCACAGCCGAGCGAGCGAACAGCCGAGCGAACAGCCGAGCGGGCAAGCGCCCGAGCGGGCGGACGACAGACGTCAGTCGATGACGGGGGCGATCTCCGACCAGACGATGCGCTCGTTCGTCGAGGGCGCGACCGGGATGCGACCTGCTCCGTCGGGCTCGGGGATCGCCGCGAGCAGCGCCTGAGTGTACGGATGCTGCGGCGCAGACCACACACGATCGGTGGCCCCCGCTTCGAGCACGCGTCCGGCGAACATCACGAAGGTCCGATCGGCGATGCGCCGGACGACGGCGAGGTCGTGCGAGATGAACAGCATCCCCGCGCCGGCCTCGGCGACGAGGTCTCGCATGAGACCGGCGACGCTCGTCTGGGTCGATGCATCCAGAGCGGAGATCGGCTCGTCGGCGACGAGCAGCGACGGCCGCGCGGCGAGCGCCCGCGCGATCGCGAGCCGCTGCTTCTGACCGCCCGAGAACTGATGCGGGAAGCGCGTGGCGACCTCGGTGGGCAGCCCGACGCGGTCGAGCCACTCGGGGACGGTCGATCCTTCGGCGCCGCGAGCGCGGGCGGTCGCGATGCCGTCGGCGATCTGGTCGCCCACGCGACGCCGCGGGTTGAGCGACGTCGACGGATCCTGGAACACCATCTGGATGCCGGTGAGAGCGAGATCCCGCCGGCGGATGCCGAGCGGCTTCACGGGCTCGCCGCGGAACCGCACCTCTCCCCCGGCGAGCTTCTCGATGCCGACGACCGCGCGGGCCAGGCTCGACTTGCCGCTGCCGGACTCGCCCACGAGCGCGACGGTCTCTCCAGGGGCGACGGTCAGCGAGACGCCGTCGACGGCGACCACCGGCGGGCTCCCGGGGTAGCGCACGACGACTCCCTGCGCGTCGAGGACGGCGATCTCACTCATCTGCGGCCTCCTCTTCGGCATCCTTGACGGCAGCATCCGAGAGCGCCGCATCCGACATCACCGGATCGATGAGCGCGGGATCCGGTGAGGCGATCTCGAGCTTCGATCCCGGCAGGGCCGCGAGCAGCGTGCGGGTGTACTCGTGCTGCGGGTCGCGGAACAGGGTCGCGCGGTCTGCCCGCTCGACGATCTGCCCGTTCTTCATCACGGCGACCTCATCGGCGATCGCACTCATGACGCCCAGGTCGTGCGTGACGAGCAGCACGGCGAGATTGCGGTCGGTCGCGAGGTCGCGCAGCAGCCGGAGGATGCCGGCCTGCACCGTGACGTCGAGCGCGGTGGTGGGCTCGTCGGCCAGCAGCACCTCGGGGTCGCACGCGAGCGCACACGCGATGGCGATGCGCTGGCGCTGACCTCCGGAGAACTGGTGGGGGTAGCGCTTCAGTGCCGCATCCGGATTCGGCACCTGCACCGTCTCGAGCAGCTCGATGGCTCTGGCCTTCGCGGCCTCGCCCCGAAGACCGAGATGCACGCGCATGTGGTCGGTGAGCTGCCGGCCGATCGGCAGCTGCGGGTGCAGCGACGCCGACGGGTCCTGGAAGATCATCGCGATGCGCTTGCCGCGGATGCGGTTGAGGGCGCGGCGGCGCATGCCGACGAGCTCCTCCCCCGCGAGCGTGATGGATCCGCCGGTGCGCGCCTGCCGGGGCAGCAGCCCGAGCACGGCGAGCGCGGTGAGTGTCTTGCCCGATCCGGATTCGCCGGCGAGGCCGTGGATGCGACCGGCTTCGAGCTCGAGCGAGATGCCGTGCACGAGTGGGCGACCGATGTCGATCGTCAGGTCACGGATGCTCAGCGCGCTCGTGAGGGTCGAGGCGGTCATGCTGCCGCCCCCTTCGCCGACGCCACGTGCTCGGCCTGCTTCTCGTGCGTGACCTCGGCCGTCGGGTCGAGGATGTCGCGCATCGCGTCACCGAGGAAGTTGAAGGCGAGCACCACGGTGAGGATCGCGAGACCGGGGAAGACCCCGAGCCACCAGGCATCGAAGTTCTGCATGGCGGCGGAGATCATCGATCCCCACTCTGCGGTCGGGGGCTGCGCGCCGAGCCCGAGGAACGAGAGGCCGGAGAGCAGCAGGATCGCCGCACCGATGTCGAGGGTGGCGAGCACCAGCACGGGTCCGGCGATGTTCGGAAGGATGTCGATGAACAGCGTCCGCAGCGGCGAGTGTCCGAGCAGACGACCGGCGATGACGTAGTTCTGCCCGCGGAGTCCGAGCACGATGCTGCGCGTGACTCGCGAGTACTGCGGCCACGAGACCACGATCGCCGCGATCACCGCGTTGAACAGCGACGGCCCGAGGGATGCCGCCACCACCATCGCGAGGATGACCGTCGGGAACGCCATGAACAGATCGGTGATTCGCATCAGCGTCTCGTCGACCCAGCCGCCGAAGTAGCCGGCGACGGCGCCGATCACGGTGCCGATGATCATCGCGGCGATCACGAGCATGAGGGCGAGCGGAAGGCTCACCGTCGCACCGGTCATCAGGCGCGAGAAGATGTCTCGCCCGTTGCCGTCGGTGCCGAGCAGTGTGTCGATTCCCGGCGCCTGCAGACGAGGAAGCACCTGGGCATTGGGGCCGTAGGGAACCCACCACTGCGCGGTGAAGGCGACGATGATCCATGCTCCGGCGATGACGGTGCCGATCACGCCGAGCGGCGTGCGCCAGGCGCGGGGCCAGCGGAACCGGAACCGCCAGGGACCGGATGCCGAGTCGATGCGGCTCATGCGATCCTCACTCTCGGGTCGAGGACGCCGTAGAGCAGATCGACGACGAAGTTGATGAGGAGGTAGATGAAGCCGACGACGAGACCGACGCCCATGATTCCGGGGAGGTCGAGGTTCGCCGCCGAGTTGTAGGCGTAGGTGCCCAGGCCGGGCCACGCGAACACCGACTCGACGAGCACGGTGCCGGAGAGCAGCGAGCCGAAGGCGACGCCGACGATGGTGAGGATCGGCAGGGATGCCCCTCGGAGCACGTAGTCGAGGATCACGCGCATGGCCGGAAGGCCCTTGGCGCGGGCCGCGCGCACGTAGTCGCTGCCGAGCACCTCGAGCACCGATGTGCGGATGAAGCGCGTCAGCAGACCGATCGTCACGAGCGACAGCACCATGACCGGGAGGGCGAGGTGGGCGAGGGCATCGGCGAATCCGACGCCGTCTCCGTTGAGGAGGTAGTCGACCGTGTAGAGCCCGGTGATGCGTGGTGGCGGCGTGATCGACGGAGAGATGCGACCGGAGCCGGGCGCGATGCGCAACTCGAGGAAGAACACGTAGAAGCTGACCAGTGCGAGCCAGAACGTCGGGACGCTCAGCCCGATCAGCGTCACGATGCGGATGACCTGGTCGGTGACGAGGCCGCGACGGTAGGCCGCGAGGGTTCCGAGCACGACGCTCACCGCGAGGCTGAGGATGATGGCCCCGATCGCGATCTCGATCGTCGCCGGCACCGCGGTGGCCAGGTCGCTGGTGACCGGTCGCCCGGTCACCAGCGATGTTCCGAGGTCTCCTCGAAACAGGTTGCCCATGTAGATGAAGTACTGCACGAAGAGAGGCTGATCGAGGCCCTGGGCCTTGATGAACGCCTCACGCGTCTCGGGGTTCTGCGATGCTCCCTCGCCCAGCGCCGCCGACACGGGGTCGCCGGGCACGAGGTTCGTCAGCGCGAAGGTCACGATCGTGACGCCCACGAGAAGGAGCAGCGAAGTGCCGATCCGGCGCAGCAGGTATCCGACGAGCGGTGACCTGCGACGCTGAGCCTGCCGTCGCACGGCCACCGTCGTCATCAGTCAGCCCCGATCAGCCGGCAGGCGTGATCTCGGCGATGTCCATCTCCCACACCGAGTTGTACACGGCGCCGGTGACGGCATCCGCCGTGGCGATGTTGCGGCCGGGGACGATCAGCGGCACGAAGGGGCCCTCGGCCTGCATCGCCTCGGCGAACGAGGTGAAGGCCTCGCTGCGCTGGGCCTCGTCGGTCGCGGCGGCAGCACCGGCTGCGATGCCTGCGATCTCGGGGTTCGCCTCAGCGGCCCAGCCTGCGCGCAGACCGACCTTCAGGCCGGGAGCGAACGGGAGGAAGTTCGCCGAGTCGGCGTAGTCCGGGCCCCAGAACCACAGGCCGAAGCCCTCGGTGCCGTTGACGTAGGCGTCGAGCTCGGTGGCGAACGGCGCCGGTGCGAGTTCGACCGTGATGCCGGCATCCTCGAGCTGAGCCTGGATGCGCTCGGCGAGCGGGGTGAACTCCACACCGCCGACCGGGTAGTCGTTCGGGAACTGCAGCTTGAGGGTCTGACCCGTGTAGCCGGCTTCCGCGAGAGCAGCCTCGGCCTTGTCGAGGTCCTGCTCCACACCGGTGTCGAGGGCGCCCTCGAATCCGGGCGGGATCACGCCGGTCGCCTGCACGGCTCCCGCACCTGCGAGCTCGAGCAGCGCGTCGTAGTCGAGTGCGTAGCGGATCGCCTCGGCGATCTTGACGTTCGCGAGCTCTCCCGCGACGGCCTCCGACTGGTTGAGCAGCAGGAAGATCGTCTGGCCCGACGGCACCGACTCGACGTTCAGTCCGTCGCCGAGGCCGGAGACCTGGTCGCCGTTGAGGTCCATCGCGACCATCGAGTCGCCGCCCTTGAGGTTCGCGAGCTGCGTCGCGCTCTCCGAGACGTTGCGCACGACGACGCGGCCGTATGCCGCCTCTTCGTCCCCGTTGTACTCGTCGCTCTTGGTCAGCACGACCTGCGACGAGAGGTCGAGCGTGTCGAGCACGAACGGACCGGAGCCGGCGGACTCGCCGTCGAGGAAGCTCTGCGCACTGTCGGAGCCGTCGATCGATCCGCCGTTCTCGATGACCACATCGGAGTTGACGATGCCGAGCGCAGGGTTGGCGAGGATCGCGGGCAGCTGCAGCAGCGGCGTCTCGGAGGTGATCGAGATCGTCTTCTCGTCGACCTCGGTGATCGTCAGACCGCCCAGGAGGAAGTTCGGCTTGGCGTCGGTCATGCCCTGGATGCGCTGCAGGGTGAAGACGACATCCTTCGCCTCGATCGGCGTGCCGTCGGAGAAGACGCGGTCGCCTTCGAGCGTGAAGGTGAACTCGGTCGCCTCATCGTTCTGCTCCCACGACGCGAGGCCGGGCACAGGGGTCGAGACATCCGAGCCCTCGAAGTCGACGAGGGTCTCGTAGAGCGCCTTCGCGATCATGTTGCCGGTCGGGTCGTAGGTGTGACCGGGGTCGGCGGTCTCGATCGAGAACGCGGTGTCGATGACCAGCGAGTCGGAACCGGAGGATTCTCCCCCGGTGTTCGCCGAGTTGCCACCGGAGCAACCGGCGAGAGCGAAGAGCGCGACAGCTCCGATCGCGATGACGGACGTGCTGCGACGTGACGACATATGGGCCTCCAGGGGCGAGGAGTTTCATCGGGTTCGGTCGACGCCGGGTGGACGACCGGTGATCAGATTCGCATTGTATGGGACTATGTGTCCAGCAAGAATGCAGACGTCATCACAGTCTGTCCAAGACCCCGCCCATGAGGAGCATTGTGTCCACCAAGAGCGACGAAGCCGTGAAGCAATCTGGACGAAGTGCCGCCCCACTGGACGACATCGGATACAGAATCCTCGAGACGCTGCGCGATAACGGTCGGATCTCGATCGCCGCGCTGGCCGAGACCGTGGGGATTTCTCGCGCGAACGCCTACACGCGCGTCGAGACGCTCATGCAGGACGGCGTCATCACCGGGTTCAGCGCGCGGGTCGATCAGTCCAAGGCGGGGCTGTCGATCGGTGCGCTCGTCTTCGTCACCGTGCATCCGCAGGCCTGGGCGTCGTTCCGCGAGAGCGTGCTCGAGATGCCCGACGTCGAGTGGTGCGCCATCACCACGGGCGAGCACGACGCCATGCTGCTCATCCGTGCCGTCGACGTGAGCGGCGTGCACGAGTTCACGACCGGCGTCGTCGCGCAGCTGCCCGAGGTGCGCACCGTCGTCAGCGTGGTCGTGCTCGACGAGGTGATCCGCCGGTCGTTCCTGCTGCCGAGCGACCTGCCGGAGCGCGACCTGGCGACGCCGCTGGGCATGACGCGATGGACTCCGGCGACGCCGGGTCGCGACATGCTGCCGCCACGCTGACGCGGAACCCGGTGGTCGAGCGAGGACGACGAAGCCGACCGAGACGAAACGCCCGATCAGGCCGCGACGGGCTCTTCGCAGACGCTGAGCTGCGGCAGTCCGTGCATCTCGTAGTGCTCGACGAGACGGATGCGGCCGTCATCCGTGAGTTCGAGCTGGCTCTCGCCGTCTCCGGTCACGACGGCTCCGTCTGAGACGAGCACGTGCACGAACGACACCCAGATGGTGTCGCCGGTGCGGGTGCCGACGAAGCGCCCGAAGGTGACGGTGTCACCGGAGTAGTCACCCCAGATCGCACCGTCCTTCTCCCAATAGACGAACTCGCTGGGAGACTCGGGGTCGACAGCCGAGGTGGTCGAGGAGACCATCAGGAACCGGCGGCCGTCGAGCGAGGGGATGGTTGCAGTCGAACTCACCCTCCGATTATGGAGGGCGCTCGAAGGTGCACTGAAGCCCCTTCGGCAAGCGTCTTCCCGGGCAGCTCGCGGAGCAGGCGGGGTGAGACGAAACGGGCGCGGGCACCGATGCCCTCGGCGTTTCGTCTGACCCTCGTTCGACGTCGAGCATGCGCCCCTCCGCCGCGCGGGCAGGTGAACCGATGCCTCGCAGGTACCGTGGGTCGCATGCAGTGGATCTCTGACACCTCGGCGGGCGACTGGCTGCGCGATCGCCTCGACGATCCGTGGAAAGCGACGATGCACGACGTCGTGCCGCACGGGTTCCCCGCGTACGCCCGCATCCTGCATCCCGCGACCGTGCGCTCTCTGCCCGACCGCCCCGTGCCCTCCTACGAGGAGTACGAGCGGATGTCGGAGGCCGAGCATCTGAGCCTGAGAGATCAGTACGTCGACGAGCCCGCGACGTGGGCGGAGACGGCATCCGCCTTCGGCACGACCCTGCACCCGTCGGCTCAGTGGCAGCGCATCGTGCGCACCCCGATCGACGGTGACTGGAACCTGCGGCTGTCACCGGACGGCCGAGAGTTCACGGGGCCGATGGAGGGCGAAGTCTCTCCGGAGATGCTCTCCGTGATCGCCGGGCACCTCACCACCCACACGACGACTCCGGATGCCGGCTTCGCGGCGCTCTGGGAAGGTCGGGGCGGTCTCGTCGGACACCTCGGCCATTCACCGTCCCGGATGTTTTTCACGTTCAACGACGAGCCGAATCACCAGGCGATGCTCGACCGCAGCATCCATGACCCTCTCAACAACGCCTTCCGCAAGCCGACGTGGCAGGAGGGCATCCTGTCACGCGAGATCTCGGAAGGACCGCGGTTCCGCCTCCCCGGGCGCGACCACGTGCTGTTCCGCGGGGCGGTCAGCGACTTCGCCCGCGCGGACTGGGTGCTCGACGTACCCTGGCGCGACCGTCCGGGCGAGGAGCACGGCTTCCCGCCGTCGGCGCAGAGCCCGACGATCCTGTGGCCGGACGACCACGCGTGGACCCTCGTGAGCGAGATCGACTACGACTCGACCATCGTCGCGGGGTCCGCCGAACTCGTCGCCGCGATCTGCGCCGACGAGCGTCTCGAGGCTTTCCCGATCCCCGAGAACGCCGACCTGACCTGGGATGCCGACGAGGTGAACCGATGACGACTCCGCGGCCCGCGTCCGCGGCGTCCTTCGACGCCGCTCCGCTCACCGAGCCGGTCGACCCGAAGGCGGTCACCGCGTTCGCCGCCGAGCTTCGAGCCCGAGCGTCCAGCGGCACGAACGGCTCGAGCATCATCGCGATCGTCGTCATCGCGCTCATGGCCATCATCGTGGTGCCTGTGGTCTTCACGACCATCGTCGGCATGGTCTCCACGCCCGGCGGATCCGGGTTCGCCATCGTTCCGCTGGTGATCTTCGGCGCCGTCGCCGTCGTGATCGCCATCGGGTCGTTCGTCGGATGGCGGCGCGCCCGCGTCACGCGCTATCGACTGCACCGGTTCGCTCAGGCGAACGGGATGTCGTACGAGGGACGAGTGACTGCCCCCGCGCTGCCGGGGATGATCTTCAGCCTCGGCGGCTCGCGCATGTCGACGGATCTCGTGCGTGGCACGACGCCTCGGTTCGTCGAGTTCGGCAATTACCAGTACACGGTGAAGCGAGGCAAGAGCTCGACCACCTACCGCTGGGGCTATGTCGCGGTGAAGCTCGACGTGCCGCTGCCCAATATCGTGCTCGACGCCAAGGGCAACAACGGATTCGGATCGAACCTGCCGGCGTCGTTCCAGCGCGAGCAGCGGCTGTCGCTCGAGGGCGACTTCGACGAGTACTTCACCCTCTACTGCCCCGAGGGATACGAGCGAGACGCGCTGTATCTGTTCAGCCCCGACATCATGGCCCGGTTCATCGACAACGCCGCCGAGCTCGACGTCGAGATCGTCGACGACTGGATGTTCCTCTACACGCAGCGCAGGGTGTCGACGCTCGACCCAGCGACCTGGGCGTGGTTGTTCGGCGCCGTCGGTGCCTTGATCACGAAGCTCGATCAATGGGAACGATGGAGAGACGAGCGTCTGCTCCTCGAGAATCAGACGGCTGCGGCATCCGCGTCCCCGGCCGCCTCAGCCCGGCTCGCGAACGAGCGACTTCCGTTCGCGCCACCGGCCGGCCTGCTGTCGCCGCCGCCGGGCGTCGCGCACGAAGGACGCAGACTGAAGCGCAGCTTCCCGTGGGTGCCGGTGGTCTTCATGATCGCCTTTGCGGCGTTCTGGTTCTGGTCCAGATCGTTCTGAGCGGGAACCCCCGAGGGTGGGTTGTGGGGGTGGGTGCTGACTGGGGATCAGCGTTCCCACCCCATCCCCCCTCGGGATCAGAAGGAGATCTGACACTCCCTCCGCAGGACGGTCGAACCGTCCATACGTGCGGGTCAGCTGGGGACTGACAACTCTGCGCGTATATGAGTAATGGTATACCGGCATACGTTGCATTCCGTTGCGTCGGAGAGACTCGACCGAACCGGTCGAATCCCGCGGAATAATGCACGAAATGCGGACAGAAAGGCCCTCCGGAAGGCGGCATTCGTGCACTCTCGCGAATGCCTGTCATCGCGCATTACCTCGAGTGACGGACCCGGCCCCACCCTCTTCTGCATGCAAGAGAATGGAAGGTGATGTCTGAACGCGAAGATCACACCCAATGGCAGGCCGAGCGCCGCGCCTCCGTCACGTCCGCGACGGGCAACCTCGCCCTGATCGAGACCCGCTGGACGGGCGAGGCGCCTGATCTGGATGCCGAGCAGCAGGCGGCATCCGACACGGTGACCGTGACGCGGATCCAGCGCACGAACATCGAGACCGGCGAGGCCGAGCACGGACTGCGTCTGTGGGATGCCGATGCACCGGCGATCCGCGCCTTCGACCGCATCGACACCTACGACTACGACCCTGCGTGGGTGCTCGAGGGCCACTTCACCCCGGTGTCCGGCGATCGCCGAGTGTCGTTCGAGCACATCCGCGACAACGGCGGCACACGCGAGCTCGTCGTCCCCGGCGACATCCACTTCGAGCTCGACGGCCGTGAATACGATCTGGCCGCCTTCGACGACGGCGGCACCCTGCTGCTCGTGTTCGGTGATGAGACGAACGGCGCCGAGACCTACGGATCCGGCCGCTTCCTGTTCGTCGAGCTGCGCGACGACGAGGGCACCGTGGTGCTCGACTTCAACCGCGCCTTCGTGCCGCCGTGCGGGTTCAGCGCCCAGTACAACTGCCCGTTGCCGCCGGCATCCAACCGCTTCCCCCTGCCTATCCGAGCAGGCGAGAAGAACGTCGTCTTCCGCGACGGCTTCGACATCTACGCGGCGTGACGCCGCACACCCTCACCCTGGAGCACTCATGAGAAGAACCCGCATCCTCGGCGCGCTCGGCGCCGTGGCCACGCTCGCCCTCGTGGCCGGATGCGCGTCGGGCGCCACCGACGACGCCACGAACGAAGACGCCACGATCTTCATCGGGTCTCTGTACGAGCCCACCAACCTGAGCAACACGCAAGGCGGCGGCCAGGGCGTGACCGAGGCCCTGACCGGCAACGTCTATGAGGGCCTCTACCGCCTGACCGACGACGGCGAGGTCGAGCCGCTTCTCGCCGAAGACGCTCAGGTGTCCGACGACGGCCTCACCTACACGATCACGCTGCGCGACGACGTGACCTTCCACTCCGGTGACCCGCTGACCTCCGCCGATGTGAAGTCGAGCGTCGAGGCCGTCACCGCCGAGGACTCGGTCTCTGCCCGCAAGTCGAGCTTCAAGACGATCGCCGACATCGCGACCCCCGACGACCAGACCGTCGTCTTCACGCTGTCGCAGCGGTCGATCTCGTTCCTCTACAACCTCAGCTACGTCTGGGTCGTGAACGACGAGGCCGGCGACATCACCGGGTCGGAAGACGGCACCGGGCCCTACACGCTCGACGAGTGGAAGAAGGGCTCGACCCTGACGCTCGAGCGCTGGGACGACTACTGGGGCGAGCCGGCCAAGAACGCCGAGGTCGTCTACACCTACTTCACCGACGCGACCGCCGAGAACAACGCTCTGGCCACGGGCGAGATCGACGTGATCACGAGCGTGCAGAGCCCGGATTCGCTCGCGCAGTTCGACAACGACGACTACGTGATCAGCGAGGGAACCTCGACCACGAAGGAGCTGCTCGCCTTCAACGACCGCGTCGCCCCCTTCGACAACGCACTCGTGCGCAAGGCGATCTACTCGGCGATCGACACCCAGAAGCTCCTCGAGTCGATCTGGGGCGACTACGGCACGCTCATCGGCTCGATGGTGCCGCCGACCGACCCCTGGTACGAGGACCTCACCGCGGTGAACCCCTACGACGTCGAGCTGTCGAAGGATCTGCTCGCTCAGGCCGGCTACGCCGACGGCTTCACGTTCACGCTCGACACCCCGAGCTACGACCCGCACCCCGCCGTGGCGGAGTTCCTGCAGTCACAGCTCGCGGAGGTCGGCATCACGGTCGAGATCAACACGATCAGCGCCGACGAGTGGTACACGAAGGTGTTCAAGGAGCAGGACTTCGAGGCCACGCTCCAGGAGCACGTGAACGACCGTGACGTGGTCTGGTACGGCAACCCCGACTTCTACTGGGGATACAACGACGCCCAGGTGCAGCAGTGGGTCGCGGAGGCCGAGCAGGCAGCCACGACCGACGAGCAGACCGCCCTGCTGAAGCAGGTCAACGAGAAGATCGCCGAGGATGCCGCGAGCGTATGGTTGTACCTCTACCCGCAGATCGTGGTCGCCTCGAGTGACCTCAGCGGATACCCGGTCAACGGCCTGAACTCCCAGTTCTTCGCCTACGACATCGTCAAGTCCTGACGCGCGAGGGGGATGCCGCGCGTCGGCATCCCCCTCCTCATCCTGAACAGCCATGCTCGCTTATCTGATCCGCCGTCTCGCCTTCCTCGTGGTGTCGCTCGTCGTCGCGATGATCGCGATCTTCGTGCTGCTGCGCCTGCTTCCCGGCGACCCGGCGAACGCCCTGCTCTCGGTCAATGCCACTTCTGAGCAGATCGCCGCGGCCCGCGCGCAGGTCGGTTCCGACCAGCCCCTGCTGCAGCAGTTCACGACCTGGGCGGGGCAGCTGCTGCGATTCGACCTCGGTGAGTCCTTCCTGAGCTCGCGTCCGGTCGGCCCCGACATCGCCGACCGCCTCGCCGTGACCCTTCCGCTCACGCTCATCGCGTTCGCCGTCGCGCTGCTCGTCTCGCTCGTGATCGGCATCACCGCGGCTGTGAAGTCCGACCGCTGGTACGGCATCGCGCTCTCCGGTTTCGCGCAGCTCGGCGTCGCGGTTCCCGTCTTCTGGGTGGGCGTCGTGCTCGTCTGGGTCTTCGCTCTCGGACTCGGCCTGCTGCCTTCGGGCGGCTTCCCCCGAGACGACTGGGAGGATCCGGCCGATGCCCTGCGCTCGCTCGCCCTGCCGGTGATCACCATCGTGATCGTGATGAGCGCCTCTCTCAGCCGGTACGTGCGGTCGGCCACCCTCGACGTGATCGGCAGCGACTACCTGCGCACCGCCCGGGCCGGGGGTTCCGGCACTGCCGAAGCGCTTCTGCGTCACGGTGTGCGCAACGGCTCGGTGCCCGTCGTCGCGATCCTCGGAATCGAGCTGTCGACGACGCTCCTCGGCGCGGTCGTGGTCGAGAGCGTCTTCACTCTCCCCGGTCTCGGCAGCCTGCTGCTGTCGGCCATCGAGCAGCACGACTTCCAGGTCATCCAGGGCGTCCTCGTGGTCAGCACCCTCTTCGTGCTGCTCGTCGGATTCGCCGCCGACATCGTGCAGCGCCTGATCGATCCGCGTCTGCGCACGAGCGTCTCGGGCAACCGATGAGCCGCGTCGCCGAGCAGTTGATCACCGGCTCCGTCCCCGTGCGGCGCCGACCGAAGGCGACCCTGCTGATCGGACTCGCGCTCACCGGCGTCATCGTGCTGATCGCCCTCGTCTCGCTGTTCTGGCTGCCGTACCCGCTCGCCGACACCAGTGGCAGCCGCCTCGAGGGCCCGAGCGCCCTGCACCTGCTCGGCACCGACCGTCTCGGCCGTGACCTGCTGTCGCAGCTCATGTGGGGTGCGCGGATCGCTCTGATCGTCGGCACCTGCTCTGTCGCGATCGCCGCCGTGCTCGGCACGATCGTCGGCCTGATCGCCGCCTTCTCTCGCCCCTGGGTCGACGACACGCTCTCAGCGGGGCTCGACGTCGTCATCGCGTTCCCCGTGCTGCTGCTCGCGATGCTCGTCGTCGCCGTGCAGGGCGCCTCGCTCTGGTCTGCGGTGCTCGCGATCGGTCTCGCGATGTCGGCAGTCGTCGCGCGTCTCACCCGCATCCTCTCGCGCCGCGTGCTGCAGGAGCAGTTCGTCACCGCCGCGCGCACCAGCGGCACGGGTGTTCTCGGCATCGTGATGCAGCACGTGCTGCCCAACATCGCGCCGACACTCGCCGTCAGTCTCGCGCTGCAGTTCGGTGCCGCCGTGCTCGCCGAGGCGAGCCTGTCGTACCTCGGACTCGGCGCCCCGCCGCCCAACGCCTCGTGGGGTCGGATGCTGCAGGAGGCGCAAGGCACCGTGCTCACCGCCCCGGTGGGCGCGATCGCCCCCGGCATCGCGATCATCGCCCTGGTGCTCGGAGTCAACTTCCTCGCCGACGGCCTGCGCGATCTCGCCGACCCGACCCGCAGGAGGAGCCGATGAGCATCCTCGACGTCTCAGGCCTCACCGTGCGTTCGGCATCGGGCGCACTCGTGCGCGATGTGTCGTTCTCACTCGCACCCGGCGAGCGTCTGGGCCTGATCGGCGAATCCGGGTCGGGCAAGTCGCTCACCTCGCTCGCCGTCACCGGTCTGCTTCCTGATTCGCTCACGGCCTCCGGGTCGGTGCTGCTCGACGAACACCAGGTGGTCGGTGCGCGGGATGCCGACCTCAGGCCTCTGCGCGGACCCGTCGCGCAGATCGTGTTCCAGGAGCCGCTCACCGCGCTCGATCCGCTGATGCGGGTGGGACGCCAGATCGCCGAACCGCTGCGTCGACACCTCGGCCTGCGCGGTGCCGAGCTGCGTTCTGCGGTGGCGGCCGCCCTCGACGAGGTCGCTCTCACCGACCCGCGCATCGCTCGCGCCTACCCGCACGAGCTCTCGGGTGGTCAGCGGCAGCGGGTCGCTATCGCGATCGCCCTCGCCGCCAAGCCGCAGCTGCTCATCGCCGACGAGCCGACGACCGCTCTCGACGTGACGGTGCAGGACGCCGTGCTTGCCCTGCTCGAGCGTCTCGTCGCCGAGCGAGGCATGGCGCTGCTGTTCATCAGCCACGATCTCGCCGTCGTGTCGCGCATGGTCGATCGCATCGTCGTCCTGCGCGATGGGCTCGTGGTCGAAGAGGGCACGGTCGCCCAGGTGCTGCGGAACCCTGTGGAGCCGTATACGCGGATGCTGGTCGACAGCGCTCGCGCACTCGACGCGTTCCTCGATGCGACGGAGGCGGGCGCATGAGCCTTCTCGAACTGCGCGGCGCCGGCTTCGCGTACGGCTCTCATCGAGTGCTCGACGACATCTCGCTGAGCCTCGATGAAGGCGACTCCCTCGGGCTCGTGGGCGAGTCGGGTGCCGGCAAATCGACGATCCTGCGTCTGCTGCTCGGCCTCGCCGTGCCTCGGGAGGGGCAGGTGCTGTTCGACGGCGAGCTCCTGTCGCTGCGCGATCGCGCGCAGATGCGTCGCTTCCGCGCGAGCGTACAGCCCGTGTTCCAAGACCCGTATTCGTCGCTCGACCCCCGTCAGCGCATCGACCGCATCATCGGCGAGCCGCTTCGGTCACTGCGCCTGGCATCCGGTGCCGACGCCCAGCGCCGCATCGCCGAATCCCTCGAGTCGGTCGGCCTTCCCGCCGACACCGCGCACCGTTATCCCCACGAGTTCTCGGGCGGACAGCGTCAGCGCATCGCCATCGCACGGGCCGTCGTCTCCCGTCCGCGGGTTCTGCTCGCCGATGAGCCCGTGAGCGCTCTCGACGTCACCACCCGGGTGCAGGTGCTCGAGCTGCTCGACCGCCTGCGCCGCGAGAACGGCCTGTCGCTCGTGATGGTGTCGCACGACCTCACGGCCATCGCCTCGGCGTGCGACCGGACAGTCGTGCTGAAGAACGGTCACGTGGTGGAGCAGGGTGCCACGGCATCCGTGCTGCACGCCCCGCAGGATCCGTACACGCGGGCGCTGGTCGACGCCGTTCCGCGCCTCCCCCGCTGAGCGCCGCCTGCGGCGTGACGTGGCATCAGTCCGCAGCCGTGGATCCCGCCGAACCCGCGAGCCCGAAGTACTCCAGCTCCGCGTCGTTCAGCATCCGCGAGCGGATCAGGAACCGCATTCCCGTCGGTCCCTCGACCGAGAACCCCGCGCCACGCCCCGGCACGACGTCGATCGTGAGGTGCGTGTACTTCCAGTACTCGAACTGCGACTCCGACATGAAGACCTCGACCGGGGAGTCCACCCCCACGTCGAGTGCGCCCAGCAGCACATCGCCCGGACCTGTGATGAACATCCCCACGGGGTAGCACATGGGCGACGATCCGTCGCAGCATCCGCCCGACTGGTGGAACATCAGCGGCCCATGCTGCACGGTGAGGTCGCGGATGAGGGATGCCGCGGCATCCGTCACGTCGACCCGCTGATAGGTGCCGATGCTCACCATGATTCGTACCTTTCGTCAGCTCCCGGTCGTTGAGCGAGGACGGCGAAGCCGACCGAGACGAAACGCGGCGAGCGGCTCAGCGCGTTTCGTCTCGGGGCTCCGCTCCTCGCTCAATGACCGGAGGCGGGCTTCGCTGCTCGAGCAAATAGCGGCGGGGGCCTGACTCAGAAGAAACCCATCGGGCCCTCCGCATACGAGACCAGGAGGTTCTTGGTCTGCTGGTAGTGGTCGAGCATCATCTTGTGGTTCTCGCGCCCGACGCCCGACTGCTTGTATCCACCGAACGCTGCGTGCGCCGGGTACTGGTGATACGTGTTGGTCCAGACGCGACCGGCCTCGATCGCACGCCCCGCACGATATGCCGTGTCACCGCTGCGGCTCCAGACTCCGGCGCCCAGACCGTAGAGCGTGTCGTTGGCGATCGAGATCGCATCGTCGAAGTTGTCGAACGAGGTGACCGACAGCACCGGCCCGAAGATCTCCTCCTGGAAGATGCGCATGTCGTTCGTGCCCTCGAACACGGTCGGTGCGACGTAGTACCCGTCGCTGAGGTCGCCGCCGAGGTCGACGCGATCGCCTCCCGTGAGCAGCCGCGCGCCGCCCTGCTTTCCGATGTCGATGTAGCTGAGGATCTTCTCCAGCTGGTCGTTCGACGCCTGCGCGCCGATCATCGTGGCCGGGTCGAGCGGGTTGCCCTGGATCACCTTGCCGACGCGCTCGAGTCCGTCGGCGAGGAACCCGTCGTAGATCGACCGCTGGATCAACGCGCGCGACGGGCACGTGCAGACCTCGCCCTGATTCAGCGCGAACATCGTGAAGCCCTCGAGTGCCTTGTCGTAGAACGGGTCGGCGGTGTCGCGCGCGACATCCTCGAAGAAGACGTTCGGGCTCTTGCCTCCGAGTTCGAGGGTGACCGGGATCAGGTTCTGCGACGCGTACTGCATGATCAGGCGCCCCGTCGTGGTCTCACCCGTGAAGGCGACCTTGCGGATGCGCTTGTGCTGCGCGAGCGGTGCACCTGCCTCGATGCCGAAGCCGTTGACGATGTTCACGACACCGGCCGGCAGCAGGTCTCCGATGATGTCGAAGAGGAAGAGCAGGGATGCCGGGGTCTGCTCCGCGGGCTTGATGACCACGCAGTTGCCTGCGGCGAGCGCCGGCGCGAGCTTCCACACCGCCATCAGGATCGGGAAGTTCCACGGGATGATCTGACCGACCACTCCGAGCGGCTCGTGGAAGTGATACGCGACGGTGTTCTCGTCGAGCTGGCTGATGCCGCCCTCCTGCGCACGGAGCACGCCGGCGAAGTACCGGAAGTGATCGACTGCGAGAGGGATGTCGGCGGCGAGCGTCTCGCGCACGGGCTTGCCGTTCTCCCAGGTCTCGGCGACGGCGATCTCCTCGAGGTGCTGCTCGATGCGATCGGCGATCCTGTTGAGGATCACCGATCGTTCAGCCGGGCTGGTCTTGCCCCAGCTCGCGAACGCCTTCCAGGCGACGTCGACGGCACGGTCGATGTCTTCGACTGTTCCGCGGCCCACCTCGGTGAAGGGCTTGCCGTTGACCGGACTGACGTTGTCGAAGAACTGCCCTTTGACCGGGTCCACGAACTCGCCGCCGATGTAATGGCCGTACCGGGGGCGATAGGTCGCGATGGCGCCCGGCTGGCCGGGAGCGGCGTAGGCGGACGACGCGGATGCGGTGGACACGTCTTCTTCGACGATGGTCATCGGTGACTCCTTCGACGGGCCGCGGCTCCGATGCCGTGCGGCTGTGATCCGACGGTAGGTCGCCGCACGTTGCGTCCCGATGCGCAACGTTGCGAACGGTTGCGGGGCGGGCATGGCGGCATCCGTCGAACGGCTGATACTTCCCCGGATGGCGGGTATGCCGTCGGCGTGTGGGCGGCCGGGCGGGGATCCGTCAGCCGGATGACCCCGGGTCAGCGATCTTCGATGCGTTCGATGCGCGCGACGAGTCCGGCGCGCTTCGGAGACCGGGCCGGCAGCATCTCGAGAGCGAGACGCAGCGCCGCGGCATCCCCCTGCCCTTCCGGGATCTCCGCGTATTCCAACAGAACGTCGAGGCTCGCCTCCGACAGCATCGTCTCGCGCAGCGCCGCTCTCACCGACTCACGGAACTCCTCCACACCCGGCGAGGTCGACTCGGGAAGCACAGGGCCGCGATAGGCGGTGAGGGCGACACGATGTGCGCCTCGGTCGAGCAGCGAGAGCACGTCGTGCGCATCGGTCTCGAGCGGCACCGTCAGTCGGTAGGGCCGGGACTCCGGAACGAGGCTGGGCGCGTGCTTCTCGAGAACCTTGCGCAGGCGCACCATCTCAGGACGCAGCGTGTCGGCAGACGCTTCGGGTCCGTACACGAGTTCGCTCAGTCGCTCGGCAGACAGGCCCTGGCGGTTCACTGCGAGCATGAGCAGGATCGCGGCATGTCGGGCGCTCAGCTCGATCATCGACTCCTCGAGCTCGGTCTCGGTCTCGAGACGCGCTCTGTCTCGCCCGAGCACGTGCAGGGTCGCGCGGGTCGTGGGCTTGGCGCGCGACGAGAACGTCGCGGGGCGTGGGGCCTCGCTGCGCGCCCGAAGCCGCGCCACCATCAGCTCGGACTCGACGGCGCGCGCCGTGGCGTCGACCAGCAACCGCGCCTGGGTCGAGACGACCTCGTCACCACCCGTGACATCGATCACTCCGAGCACCCGCCGCGTCTCGGGGTCGCGGACCGGTGCCGCGGTGCACGACCACGGATGCACCAGCCGGTTGTAGTGCTCGGCCCCGCGGATCTGCACCGACTGATCGAGGGTGAGAGCCGTGCCCGGTGCCGTCGTGCCGACGGCGTTCTCTGCCCAGTTCGCGCCGGCGACGAATCCCATGCCCTCGGTGAGCGACTGCAGTTGGCGGTCGCCTTCGATCCACAGCAGCCGACCGGCCTGATCGCCCACGGCGACGACGACCCCCGCCTCCTCGGGGGTGCCGGGCAGGAGCAGCGCGCGGATCATGTCCATGGCGGATGCGAGCGGATGCGCGAGTCGATAGGCCTCGAGCTCCTCGGTCACCAGCTCGATCCGCGGCGCCTCCTCGGGCCCGACCCGGCCTCGCCACGACCGCACCCACGACTCACGGACGAGAGGACGCACCTGCTGCAGTCGATGATCTTCGAGGTTGCCGGCGATCAGCTCTTCATGCGCGCGCTCGATCAGGAGACGAGAGGCCTCAGGAGGGCCATCACGTGACACCTGCCACGACACAACCACGGCGTCTCCATTCGTCGTCGGTGGAGCGTTACCTCAGTGTAGGAGCCGGATGCCGCGGGCGGTACCCGCGATATTCCGGTTGCGCACTCAGATCCACGCGCAGGTGAATGCTCGGATCACGGATGCAGGGTGACATGCGTGTTCTGGGCATGCACCTGCCGTACGGGCATCCCCAGGTGTGCCCGCCCGCGGAGCGAGCTCAGGCCCGGGCGGCCCACCATTCGCGAAGGCGCTGCTCAGCGGCATCCGTTCCGATGACACCCTCGTCGAGGCGCAGCTCGAGCAGGAATCGGTAGGCCTCGCCGACCTCGCGGCCGGGCGCGATGCCGAGGATGCTCTGGATCTGGTTGCCGTCGAGCTCCGGGCGGATGGAGTCGAGCTCCTCCTGCTCGCGCAACGCGGCGATGCGCGACTCGATGTCGTCGTAGGCCGAGGCGAGCCGCCCTGCCTTGCGCTTGTTCCGCGTGGTGACGTCGGCGCGAGTGAGGATGTGCAGGCGTTCGAGCTGGTCGCCCGCATCGCGCACGTAGCGGCGCACCGCGGCATCCGTCCAGGCGCCCTCGGCGTAGCCGAAGAACCGCAGATGCAGTTCGATCAGCTTCGACACGGCCTCGGTCGTGTCCGTGTCGAACCGCAGCGCCTGCAGACGCTTGCGCGCCATTCTCGCCCCGACCACGTCGTGGTGGTGGAAGGTGACGACGCCGCCGTCTTCGAGCTTGCGAGTGCGGGGCTTGCCGATGTCGTGCAGAAGCGCGGCGATGCGCAGTGCGACGTCAGGTTCAGCCCCGGGGTTGCGCGACTGCTCGAGCGAGATCGCCTGGTTGAGCACCGTGAGCGAGTGCTCGTAGACGTCCTTGTGGTGGTGGTGCTCGTCGACCTCGAGCCGCAGAGCGCTCACCTCGGGCAGGAACTCCTCGATCAGACCTGTCTCGACGAGCACGCGGATGCCGCGCACGGGGTCGTCGGTCTGCATGAGCCGCACGAGCTCCGACTGGATGCGCTCCGGGCTCACGATCTCGAGAGTCGCTCGCAGCTGAGTGATCGCGTCGAACGTGTCGTCGTCGATGCGGAAGCCGAGCTGAGCGCTGAAGCGCGCGGCGCGCAGCATGCGCAGCGGGTCGTCGCCGAACGACACGTGAGGGCTCGCCGGCGTGCGCAGGACACCTGCGATGAGGTCTTCGACTCCCCCGGTCGGGTCCACGAGCTTCACAGCCGGCACGAGCAGCGCCATCGCGTTGACGGTGAAGTCGCGTCGGTGCAGGTCGGCCTCGATCGTGTCGCCGAACTCGACGGTCGGCTTGCGGGTCACGCCGTCATAGCTGTCGGCCCGGTACGTCGTGACCTCGACCTGTTCGCCCTGCACACGCGCGCCGATGGTGCCGAATGCGCGGCCGATGTCCCACTGGGCGGTCGAGATCGGCTTGACGATGCGCAGGATGTCGTCCGGCATCGCGTTCGTCGTGAAGTCGAGGTCGTGCGTCGGCCTGCCGATCAGCGCGTCACGCACGGGTCCGCCGACCACGGCGAGGTCGAAGCCCGCTGCCTCGAACGCCCCGGCGAGGGTGCGGACGACCGGGTTCTCGGCGAGCGCGCCGAGACGGACGAGGCCGTCAGCCATATTGAGCATGGGTTCCAGCGTACCGGGGTGCGGGTGTCATCCGTCGGCGGCTGGTGTGTCCGGGCAGGGTGTCAGAACAAGGGGTTCTCGCCCTTGGCCTGCGCGACCGCGCGAGCTCTCGCCTGCACCAGCCGCATGAGGAGCATGCTCATCAGGAACCCGCCGATCACCGCGACGGCGACGATGAACCAGATCCCGATCTCGGGGTCGATCAGCTCGAAGCCGTAGATCGCGACAGCGAGGAGAAGCAGCACCGGGCCCTCGATCAGCGCGAACGTGACGAACAGCCGCGTCTGACGGCGACCGAAATCGGCGTTGACCGCCCGGACGCGCGCCTCGATCGAGGACTCTCCTGCGTAGCTCATGCCCCCCACCGTAGCGGCGCCGCGTTCCGCATCCCGTGCGTCGACACCCTCCGCGTCCTAGGATCGGCATCGTGACCGGAGAACAGAGCGAGTCCCCCACCGCGCCTGAGCCCTCCCGGCGAGGATTCCTCAAGATGGGCGGCGCCGCACTGGCCGGCGCCGTGATCGGCGGCGCCGGAGGTGCGGCGATCGGTGTGAACGTCGCGAATCAGCGAAAGGGCTTCGCCTCCGACCCCGATCCGTTCGCCGCGCTGACTCCGCGCAGCGAACCCGGCTTCGACCACCTCGTCGTGGTGATGGGCGAGAACCGGTCGTTCGACAACCTGCTCGGCTATCTGTACTCAAAGGAGACGCTTCCGAAAGGCGAGAAGTTCGAGGGTCTCGCTTTCGGCACGCACAGCAACACCGCGGCCGACGGCACGGTCGTCGACGCACACGTCTACACCGGAGACACCGACCGGATCATGAGCCTGCCCGACCCCGACCCGGGCGAGGAGTATCCGCACGTCAACACGCAGATCTTCGGCACGGTCGACCCGAAGGACAACGCCGACCTGTTCGTCGATCAGATGTCGGCCCCGTTCAACGCACCGACACACGGCGAGAAGGCGACGATGTCGGGGTTCCTCGAGGATTACATCATCAACTTCCGCCGCCTGCGCAAGGGCGTCGAGCCCAAGCCCGAGGAGGCCGCGCACATCATGGGCTCCTTCTCCCCTGAGATGCTGCCCGTGCTGTCGACGCTCGCCTCCGAGTTCGCGGTGTTCGACCACTGGTATGCCGGGGTTCCGTCGCAGACGTTCTGCAACCGGTCGTTCTTCCACGCGTCGACCTCGCACGGCTTCGTCACCAACCAGGCGGGCGGCGGCTACCGCAAGTGGCTCGACGCCCCTGCGGCGCCGACGGTGTTCAATCGGCTCGAAGACGAGAAGGTCAGCTGGAAGATCTACATCGACAAGCTCCAGCTGGTGTCGTTCACGGGGATGCTGCACGCCGCAGTGCTCGAGAAGTACTGGCGCACCGAGCACTTCGGCACGATGGAGGACTTCTACGCAGAGGCGAAGAACGGCACCCTGCCGGCATACGCGTTCATCGAACCGCGCATGGTCTACGACCACAACGACTTCCACCCGCCGTTCGGGTCGCCTCGCGAGAGTGTCGTCGACGGCGAGCCCGTCTACGACAGCGCGATCTCCGATGTCCGGGCCGGAGACCGTCTGATCCACGACATCTACGAGGCGGTGCGCACCAGCGCGTCGCCCCAGGGCTCGAACGCGGTCAACACCCTGCTGCTCATCACCTTCGACGAGCACGGCGGGTGCTACGACCATGTGCCTCCCCCCTCGGCGACGAAGCCGACGAAGGACACCGGGGCGGGCGAGATGGGTTTCACGTTCGATCGACTCGGATGCCGTGTGCCGGCGATCGCGGTGTCGGCGTACACGCGTCGAGGAACCATCGTCCACGACGAGATGCACCACGGGTCGGTCACGGCCACCCTCTCGCGCCTGCACGGCCTGAAGCCGCTCAACGACCGCGACCAGTCGGCGAACACGCTCTTCGCCGCCGTGAACCTCGACCAGCCCCGGCATCCCGCCGACTGGCCCGTCACGACACCCGCCTACACGCCGCCGAACCCCGAGCGTGCGGAGCCGAAGCCCGGTGACCCCACCGAGATGAAACCGCTCACCCCGCCTGCCCGAGGTCTGCTCGGTCTGCTGATCGCCAAGTACGGCAAGCCGGGCGAACCCGAGCCCGAGACGTTCGCCGACGCCTACCGGCTGCTGCACGAGCACGGCGAGGAGCTGTTCGGCCCCGCGGCCAAGTAGCACGGCAATAGGCTTGCCGCATGACCGACAGTGCCGCGCTCACCGCCTTCTGGAACCATGTCCGCGCAGAGAATCCTGCGCTTCCGGAGCAGACGCCCGGCGCCTGGGCCTTCGGCGCGACGCCCGACCATGCCGATTCTCTGCTCGCGCTCGTCCTCGCCGGCGTGAAGACCGGCACCGCCTCCTCGCAGTGGGACTACGACGAGACGGGTGACCCCGAGCCGTACGTCGGAGAGCTGAGCATCATCCTCGACGGATCCGGCGCTCCGCGCGCCGTGCTCGAGACGACCGCGGTCCGTACTGTGCCCTTCGACGAGGTCACCGACGAGCACGCGCACGCGGAAGGAGAGGGAGACCGCACCCTCACCTACTGGCGCGAATCGCACGAGCGGTACTGGCGCGCCCACTCCGAGAACCCCCGGGGATTCGAGGCCGACATGCCGATCATCTGCGAGCGCTTTCGCGTCGTCCACCCCGCCTGACCGACGCCTCCGCACCGCAGAGCACGGTCAGCCCGGAATCCGCGGTCCGCGACAAGGAAAGGGCGGACGCTGTCAGCATCCGCCCTTTCGTCGCCCGAGCCGACAGGTCGTCAGACCGGATCGCCCTGCACAGGCCCTTCGGTGTTCGGCTTCCAGCCGAGTGCCGGAGCGACGTGCGTCGCGAACGACTCGAGCACGTGGAGGTTGTAGGCGGGCCCCAACTGGTTCGGGATCGTCAGCAGCAGTGTGTCTGCCGACATGACCGCCTCGTCGGCCAGGAGCTGCTGGATGAGCACGTCCGGCTCGGCCGCATACGTCTTGCCGAACGTCGAGCGGAAGCCGTCGATGATGCCGATCTGGTCGGCGTTCTCCTCGCTGCGCAGGCCGAAGTACGCCCTGTCCATGTCGGAGACCAGCGGGAACACGCTGCGGCTGACCGAGACTCGCGGTGCACCGGTGTGACCGGCCTCTTTGTAGGCGGCGCGGAAGAGGTCGATCTGCTCGCGCTGCAGCTGGTGGAAAGGCACGCCTGTCGCCTCGGTGAGAAGCGTGGAGCTCATCATGTTCAGGCCCTTGCGTCCGGTCTCCTCAGCCGTGGCCCGTGACCCGGAGCCCCACCAGATGTGGTCGCGCAGAGTCGGCGACTGCGGCTCGATCGCGAGATAGCGCCCGGCGCCGACCATGCGGGGGTCGCCGGGGGCGAGACCCTCACCATCGATGGCACGGAGGAAGAGATCGAACTTCTCGCGAGCGATCACGCTGCCCCGCTCGGGGTCTTCCTCGTCATGGAAGCCGAAGGTCTCGTAGCCGCGCAGAGCCGTCTCGGGTGACCCCCGGCTCACGCCGAGCGCGATGCGCCCGTCGGCGATCAGGTCGAGGGCGGCGGCCTCTTCGGCGAACTGGAAGGGGTTCTCGTACCGCATGTCGATCACGCCGGTGCCGACCTCGATGCGCTTCGTGCGCGCGGCCATGGCCGACAGCAGCGGCATGGGCGAGGCGGCCTGCCGTGCCCAGTGGTGAACGCGCACCGAGGCGCCGTTCACGCCGATCTCGTCTGCACCCTCCGCGATCTCGATGGTCTGCTTCAGCATGTCTCCCGCGGTGCGGGTCGCCGAACCGGGCACGTCTGCATAGTGCCCGAAGGAGAGGAATCCGAAAGCCTTCATGGTGTATTCGAACGCATAGATGGGGTGCGGTATTCCGTCATCACTCCCCCGGAACCAGCAGGCCGTCGAGCACGAGCTGCCGGATACGGGGTTCGAGGTCGGCCCACAGCTCGACGAGCGGCACCTCGAACAGGTCGGCGAGGGCCGAGACGATCTGCACGACGGTGAGGTCGCCGTCGCACGCTCCGACGAAACCGGCGAGCGCGGGATCGACCGTGATCGTGCGGGCGAATCCCCCGCCCTGTCGGAGTTCGATGATGCTCGGGTCGTCGTTGCCGGGGAGCAGATGGCGTGCCTCGGTGACGTCGGGAGCGACGAGCAGCGTGGCGGGCAGTCCGGCCGCGAGGACATCGTGTGCGGCGAGGCCCGCGCGCAGTGCGGCGCCCACATTCGAGACGGGTTGCGTCACGCGCTCGAGACGGCGCAGCGGGATGCCGTCGGCAACCGGCCGGCGCACCAGGATGTAGCCGAATCCGACCGCGGTGACGCCGCGGGCGGTGAAGTCATCGAGCCACGCCGTGAGGAGCGGAGTGAACGCGGCATCCCGCGGCGTCGTGCCCCCATCCCGGATCCACAGTTCTGCGTATCCGAGCGGCGAGAGCTCTTCACGCTGGATCACCCACAGGTCGAGGTCGGCGGGAACCCAGGAAGAGAGGCGGTCGAAACCGGAACGTCCGGTCAACGCCACCTGACCCCCGCGTGACTCCCAGTTGCCGAGCAGCTGCGCCACACCCCCAGGAGTCAGGAAGGACGGAACCGCGCGCAGGAACTGCTCGACGAGGGCGTCGCCGACGAGCCCTCCGTCGCGGTACTCGTATTCGGGCACGCCCTCTGCGCGCGGGGTGATCACGAAGGGCGGGTTCGAGACGATCAGGTCGAACGCCTCCCCCTCCACCGGGTCGAACATGCTGCCCAGGCGGAACTCGATGTTCGTGACGCCGTTCAGCTGGGCGTTCAACTCGGCATAGGCGAGGGCACGCGCCGAGATGTCGGTGGCCACGACCGAGCCTGCGTGGCGAGCGACCAGAAGTGCCTGGATGCCGCACCCTGTGCCCAGATCGAGAGCGCGGTCGACCTCGATCGGCATGATGATCTCGGCGAGGGTGCGCGAGGCTCCGCCGACGCCGAGAACGTGATCCGCCGGAAGCGCGCCGTCGAGCGCCACCTCATCCAGATCGCTGGCGATCCACCATTCACCGAACCCATCCGAGTCGACGAACGACTGCGGCCGCAGAAGCGAGGTGGGAACCACGTCGCTCCCCTCGATGCGTGCGAGACCGAGAGCGGCGAGGCCGTCGGCGCCGAGTCTCGGCAGAGCCGCGGTCACCGCGGCGAGCGGCTGCGGCATTCCGAGCACCAGCAGCCTGCCGAGCGTGGCGAGCACACCGCCGTCACCGGCGATCGAGCGCAGGATCGGCTCACGCATGCCTCTGGCCAGCGCGTCGTCCTCCTCTTCTCCCCACAGTCGGCGAAGAGGCTCCGAACGCAGATCCGCGTCGTCGAGATCCGCGGCGAGCGCGGTGCTGCGGAGCGGATCGGGCGTGGGGGCGAGGGTGTCGGACACGGCCGTCACTCTACGCGTCTTCAGGGTTCTCATTCAGCCAGCCGCCTAGAATCACAAGGTCAGCACTCACGAGCAGCCTGGGATCCCCGGCGTTCGAGGAAGACCTTCATGACCGCGACCACCCCCGAGAACGGCCTCCGCACGCGCCTGCACCGCCTGGCACGCGGATCCGTCATCTCGGCGATCGTTCTCGGCCTGGCCGGCGCGGGGGCCGGCAGCGCGTTCGCCGCCACCGATGCCGAGTCCGAGGGCTCGTCGATCGATCTGCTCGTCTCTGCCGGTGTCCGCGGCACGGTCGCTCCTGGGGCCGCGACGACGGCCTCGATCACCGTGCAGAACGACTCCCGGACCGAGCTCTCGTCCGGTCGCGTCACCGTGGAGCTCAACCGCACCCCCCTCACCGACGAGGCCGCCGTCTCGACATGGCTCGACGAGGCAGACGCCACGGGCGGCTTCGAACAGCTCGGCTCTGAGACGACTGCGCCCGTCGACGCCGAGGGATCCGTGACCTCGAGCCTCTTCCTGCCGCCCGAGGTTCTGGGCGACCTCGCCCCCGGCGTCTACCCGTTGCGAGCGACCCTCAGCGGAGCACAGACCGATGCTCAGGACGATGCGCGATCGGTGACGTCGACAACGGTGCTCGTCGTGACCGCCGCCGCGAACCCTCCCATCGCCGTGATGGTGCCGATCACGGCCACGCCCGACAACGGTGCCCTCCTGACCGCAGACGAACTCAGTGCCCTCACCGCCCCCGACGGCGCACTCACCGCGGCCGTCGAAGGAGTTCGCGGAACCTCGGCGATCCTGGCGATCGACCCGGCGATTCCTGCCGCCATCCGGGTGCTCGGATCCTCCGCGCCGCAGAGCGCCCGCGAGTGGCTGCGCCTTCTCGACGCATTGCCCAACGAGCGCTTCGCTCTGCAGTTCGCCGATGCCGACGTCACCACGCAGGCTCAGGCTGGCCTTCCCACGCTCCTGCAGCCCACGACGCTCGCGCCGTTCCTCAACCCGAGCAACTTCACCGAGCCCGCAGACGAGACTCCCACCCCCACCCCCACCGCGACTGCTGAGCCGACTCCGGCCTCGGTACCGACAGAGGGCGCTGTGCCGTCAGAAGGCACTGCGCCGACGCCGGCGCCGACACCGAGTGACGAACCGACGTCGCCGCCCACCGATGGCCCTGTGCTGCCCGATGATGCCGGACTCACCGCCATCGAGGGAACGACCCCGGGAATCCTGTGGCCGCGCAGCGATGTGTCCGCCGCCGACCTCGACGTCTTCTCGACGTATATGAGCGACGGCGCGGTCACGGTCCTGTCGTCGTCGGCCATCGAAGGCGCCGTCGGTGCGCACGCCGGTGTGGATGGGCGCAGCGTGCTGGTCACCTCGGCTGCAGCATCCGATGCCCTGTCGCAGGCCGCAGGGGAAGACGACACCGCCGCGCGTCAGCAGTGGCTCGCCGAGGCGAGCGCCCACATCTCCCTGACGGGCCAGTCGAACCCGACCGCACCGCTCCTGATCGGACTCGACCGCGACGAGACGCGCACGGCCGAGGCGCTCAGAGAGGCCGTCGCGTCGGTCGACTCCCTCGGATTCGGTCTCGCCGAGGTGCTGGCAGTCCCGGAGACTCCGGCGACGCTCTCGACCGATCCCGATCAGGCTCGTGCGACGGCTCTGCAGCGGATGCTCGAGAGCGAGATCGTGCTCGGCGATTTCTCCACGATCCTCGACGACAGTCAGCTGCTGCTGAGCCCCAAGCGCATCCAGATCATGCGGGCGACTGCGGTCGGCCTCACGGAGAAGGGATTCGACGACGCCGTCTCCGACGTGAACATCGCGACGACAGAGACCCTGAACGCCGTCGACATCCCTCCGGCAAGCACCATCCAGCTGCTCTCCGCCAACGCCGACCTGCCGTTCTCGGTGCGCAACGATCTGCCGTGGCCGGTGAACATCCAGCTCAGCGTCAAGCCGAGCGACCCGCGTCTCGACGTGCAGTCGGTGACGCCGTGGACGATCCAGCCCGGAACCACCACGAGGGTCAAGGTCCCCGTATCGGCCCGTGTCGGTAGCGGCGAGGTCACCCTGACGCTGTCGCTCTCGAGCCCCACCGGCGTGCCCATCAGTCAGCCGGAGAGCGTCCGCGTCTCGGTGCGGGCCGAATGGGAGGCGATCGGTCTCGGAGTCTTCGGCGGCCTCATCGTGCTGCTTCTCGGTCTCGGCATCATCCGCACCGTCCGACGTCGGCGCCGCGAGGCCATCGCTGAGAACGAACAGGAGACGACATCCGAGTCCGATGCCGTCGAGGAGATGAATGAGTAGTCTCGGGCGCGCCAGCGCCGTCATCGCGGCCGGCACCATGGTCTCTCGGGTGACGGGCCTCCTCCGAAGCATCGTGCTCGTCGGAGTACTCGGATCCATCTCTCAGGCTGCCGACGCCTTCACGGTGGCGAATCAGCTCCCCAACAGCGTCTTTCAACTGATCTCCGTCGGCGTGCTGACGGCTGTCATCGTGCCCCAGATCGTCAAGGCCACCGCAAAGCCCGATGGCGGCGGCGCCTTCATCTCGAAGATGTTCACGCTGGGCGTGGTGGTGCTCCTCGTCTGTACGGCGATCGCGATGATCGCCGCCCCCGGACTCGTCGCCCTCGCGACGTCCGACAAGCAGCAGGAGCTGCGCGCACTGGCGACCGCGCTCGCGTATTGGTGTCTCCCACAGATCCTCTTCTACGGCATCTATGCGCTCCTCGGCGAGACACTCAATGCGCGTCGCATCTTCGGCCCGTTCACGTGGGCGCCCGTCATCAACAACGTCGCGTCGATCGCCGGCTTCCTGGCGCTCGGTGCCCTGTTCGGCAACGTGCCTACGAGAGCCGCCGCCTGGACGCCCGAGATGACCGCGATGCTCGGAGGCACGGCCACCCTGGGCATCATGCTGCAGGCGCTGGTTCTGCTCGTCTTCTGGCGGCGCACCGGCCTCTCGCTCCGCCCAGACTTCCGCTGGCGAGGCGCGGGCCTCGGCACTGTGGGACGACTGGCCGGGTGGACCCTGCTGATGGCTCTCGCCGGCATCGCGGCGGGGTTCTTCCAGACCAGCATCGCTACGACGGTGTCGGGCACCGACGCTTCGACCACGGTGATGGCGAACGCATGGCTCGTCTTCATGCTCCCGTACTCGGTGATCGTGCTCTCGATCGGCACCCCGTACTTCACTCAGATCAGCGAGCACGCGGCGGCCGGTCGGGACGACGAGGTGCGTGCCGACATCAGCCGCAGCATCCGCACCCTGGTGTTCTTCATCATCGCCGCGATCGCCGCGGTCGCAGCGGCCGCTCTTCCCGCATCCCGGGTGTTCACGCGTTCCATAGACGAGACGTTCCAGGCAGCCCCGGTGCTGATCGCGTACCTCATCGGACTGCTGCCCCTGACGATCCTGTTCATCGTGCAGCGGACGTTCTACGCCTACGACGACACCCGTACGCCTTTCTGGTTCACGATCTTCCAGTGCACGCTCGTCGTCGGCACGGCCCTACTCGCGTCATTCCTCTACACCGCCGATGTTCTCCCCGCGAGCCTGCTCGCCGCAGCAGTCGCCCTCGGCCAGTCCATCGCGAGCACGGCGCAGACGCTGCTCGCGATCTGGTTGCTGCACCGCAAGATCGGCGGGCTGCAGATCGCGTCGTGGATGCTGTCCATCGGCCGGTTCGCTCTCGCGGCGATCCCGGCGGGAGCCGCCGGCTGGGGCGTGTTCCTCCTCATGGGCGGTGACGACGGCTGGACACTCCGGAGTCAGCTCTTCGGTGCCCTGGGCACCTGCATCATCGGCATCGCCGTCGTGGCGGTCTACATCGGCATCCTGGCCCTGCTGCGTGCCCCCGAGCTCAAGGTCGCGGGCTCCATGCTGCGGCGGTTCCTGCCAGGTCGCTGACCGCTCCTCGCGTGGGAATGTCGCGCGGCTACCATTGGTTGAAGCAGTCGAACGTCTTTCGGCGTCTCAGCATCTACGACGGAGAGCACATGCGTCAGGTCATCATCATCGGTTCGGGTCCCGCCGGATTCACCGCCGCCATCTACGCGGCGCGCGCGAACCTCAAGCCGCTGCTCATCGCGAGCACGGTCGAGGTCGGCGGAGAGCTGATGAACACCACCGAGGTCGAGAACTACCCCGGCTTCCCCGAGGGGATCCAGGGACCCGAGCTCATGGCCAAGTTCCAGGAGCAGGCTGAGAAGTTCGGCACCGAGGTCGTCTACGACGACGTCACCGAGCTCGACCTCGCCGGCCCCGTCAAGAAGGTCACGCTGGGCAGTGGCACCGTGCACGAGGCCCAGGCGCTGATCTACGCGACCGGCTCGGCCTACCGCAAGCTCGGCATCGAGGGCGAAGAGCGTCTCTCGGGCTACGGCGTCTCGTGGTGCGCCACGTGCGACGGCTTCTTCTTCCGAGAGAAGACGATCGCTGTCGTCGGCGGCGGCGACTCGGCGATGGAAGAGGCCACGTTCCTCACCCGCTTCGCCGAGAAGGTCTACGTCATCCACCGCAAGGACTCCCTGCGTGCGTCGAAGATCATGCAGGAGCGCGCGTTCGCGAACGAGAAGATCGAGTTCGTGTGGAACAGCGAGGTCGCCGAGATCCTCGGTGGCGACTCCGTCTCGGGCGTGCAGCTGCGCAACACGGTCGACGGCACGCTCAGCGATCTCGCCCTCGACGGTCTGTTCATCGCGATCGGCAACGACCCGCGCACGCACCTCGTGCACGACAAGCTCGAGCTGACCGCAGAGGGCACCATCTGGGTCGACGGCCGCTCGTCGGTCACGTCGGTTCCCGGTGTCTTCGCCGCCGGTGACGTCATCGACCCCACCTACCGCCAGGCCATCACGGCCGCGGGCTCGGGAACGGTCGCGGCCCTCGACGCCGAGCACTTCCTGGCCGATCTCGAAGACGCCTCGGTCGAGTTCCCGGCTGCGGAGGCCGCCGAGATCATCACCGCCTGAGCGGCAGGGAACAGTTTCACCTCGTCTGCTGTTGTAGCAGGCGAACCTCGAACAAGGAGAACTCTGATGAGTGCAAAGGCTACGAGCCAGGCGACCTGGGAGCAGGACGTTCTGCAGGCCGAAGGTCCCGTCCTCGTGGACTTCTGGGCCGAGTGGTGCGGACCCTGTCGCATGGTCGCGCCGGTGCTGGACCAGATCCAGGCCGACAACCCCGACAAGATCACCATCCTCAAGCTGAACGTGGACGAGAACCCGCAGCTGGCGATGAAGTACCAGATCACCTCGATCCCCGCGATGAAGGTGTTCCAGGGCGGTGAGGTCAAGACGACCATCATCGGCGCCAAGCCGAAGCCGGCCCTCGAGCAGGATCTCGCCGCGTTCATCGGCTGATCCCGCGTAGACACGGGCCGTCACTCCTCCGGGAGTGGCGGCCCTTTCTTCGTGCCGCCTACTTGTCGTAGACCGGCACCGAGGGCAGTCCTCGGGCTGCGCGCGCTCGGTCGACGATCTCCTGGATCACGGGAGTCTTCGCGGCGTTGTAAGTCGACGCACCGCGTGCGGCGGCGGCCACCGCGTCGCACTTGGCGTGGGAGTAACGGTCGGCATCGTCGGGATGCGACCGCAGCCAGTCCCTGAGCAGCCGCTGATGCACGGCATCCCACTCCCCCTCGACGAAGAAGTGCGCGATCGCACTGCGGATGCCGTCGGCTTCGAGGATCATCACCGGATGCGAGCGCACGGCGCTGCCCCGCCGCCAGCCACCGGCATGCAGAGCTTGGCTGTGGATCTCGAAGTCGTCGAGGTCCCTGATCCTGACGGCCACATCGATGATGGGCTTCGCCCGCATCCCCGGGATCGCCGTCGAACCGATGTGCTCGATCGTCCAGTCGGCATCCCCGAGAGCGCGGATCTGCCGTGCGATCCTCTCGAACTGCTCCGGCCAGGTGGGGTCGTAGCCGACAAGCATCCGAGGCACGATTCCGCGGCCCTCAGGAGGCGTCGGCGACCGAGGGATCCCAGCGGCGGTGGCGCTGCTTCTCGTCGAGAAGGCCCCAGACCGCCGGAGTGAGCTCCGGGTACTCCAGCGCGATCTGGCGAAGCACACGGTAGTGCCGGGCGGCGTTCGGGCGCACGCCGTCGTTCGCCGTGATGTTGTCGGCGCGCAGCAGGTAGACGACGAGCTCGTCGACGCTCGGCAGCTCCTCCATGAACTCCCAGGGGTCTTCTCCGCTCAGAAGCCTCTCCTGGATCAGCACGGCGAGTTCGTCCGACGCTTCTGCTCTCAGCACTTCGAGGCTGGCGCGGCGCGGAACGGACTCTGTCATGCTTCCAGCCTACGTCGCCTTGCGCGTGCCCCGGCGCTCCACCGTCAGCTCGTCGGTCATCTCCTCGAGCTCTTTGCCTTTGGTCTCCGGCACCTTGAAGTACACGAAGAAGAACGACAGCAGAGCGAAGAACGCGTAGAAGCCGTACGCGAACGTGAGGCCGATGTCGGCGAAGATCGGGAACGTCGTCGAGATGAAGAAGTTGGCCGCCCACTGCGCGGCCGCAGCGACGGCAAGGGCACCGGCACGGATCGAGTTCGGGAAGATCTCGCCCAGAAGAACCCACACGAGCGGACCCCAGGTGGCTCCGAAGAACACCACGAAGCCGTTGGCGCAGATCAGGGCCACTGTCGCCCATGGATCGGGAAGCGTCGCCGCGCCTTCGGCGTCGAGAGTGCCGAACGAGAAGGCCAGGGCCATGAGCCCGAGGGTCACTGTCATGCCCACCGAACCGACCAGGAGCATGATGCGGCGCCCCACCTTGTCGACGAGCAGGATCGCGATGATCGTCACCACGATGTTCGTCACCGACGTGATGACCGAGGTCAGCAGAGCGCTCGACTCGTCGAATCCGACCGACTGCCACAGCGTCGTCGAGTAGTAGAAGATGACGTTGATGCCGACGAACTGCTGGAACACCGACAGCAGGATGCCGACCCAGACGATCGGCTTGAGCCCGAGACGGCTGCCGCGGAGGTCGCGCAGCGACTCCTTGCGCTCCGTGTCGATCGTGCTGGTGATCTCTTTGATCTTCGCGTCGACGTCGATGGCGCCTGTGACGGTCTCCAGCACCTCTGCGGCACGTGTCATATCGCCCTTGCGCACGAGATACCTCGGTGACTCCGGAAGCCGCAGAGACACCAGCCCGTAGACCAGCGCGGGGATCGCCGCGACCATGAACATCCAGCGCCATGCCGTGAGCCCCCACAGGGGCTGGTCCGCTGCCCCTGCGATGTTCGCGAGCAGGGCGTCGGACAGCAGCGCAGCGAAGATACCCGTGACGATGGCGAGCTGCTGCAAAGACCCCAGTCGTCCTCGAATCGCGGCAGGTGAGACCTCAGCGATGTATGCAGGGGCGATGACGGATGCCGCACCGACGCCGAGTCCGCCGATGACCCGCCAGATGATCAGGTCGACGACGCTGAAGGCGAGTCCTGATCCGATCGCCGAGATGAAGAACATCGCTGCGGCGACGACCATCACGGGGATGCGCCCCCGTTTGTTCGCGATGGGGCCTGCGAACCATGCTCCCACCGCGCAGCCGATCAGAGCCGACGAGACGGCGAAGCCCTTGAGCCCGACCCCGAGGTCGAAGCCCGAGACATCGCCGGCCAGGGCATCGACGGCGCCGTTGATCACGGCAGTGTCGAAACCGAAGAGGAACCCTCCGAGAGCTGCGGCGATACTCACCGCGATGACGCGTCGCCTGACGCCTTCCGGATTCAGCGCTTTGGACATGGCATCCCTCTCGTCATCGCGATGTCGAGAGTCTACGACCGGTCAGTGGCTGCGGCGCGGCATCACGCCGGGCCATACCCCGATTCGCCGAGTTCGCTGAGGATCCGGTTCAGGTCCTGGATCGAAGCGAAATCGATGATGACCTGGCCTTTTCGTGCACCCAGCGAGACCTTGACCCGGGTGTTGAGGCGATCCCCGAGGGTGCCGGCGACCTCATCGAGATAGGCTCGGCGGGCGCCGGGGGTCGGCTTCGCGGTGCGACCAGGACTCGCCGGCTCGGTCTTCGCGGCGACCTCGGTGGCTCGTACCGACAGGTCTTCGTTCACGACCTTGTCAGCAAGACGCTGCATCGCCTCCGGCGTCTCCAGGCTGAGGATCGCGCGAGCGTGTCCAGCGGTCAGCACACCTGCGGCCACGCGCTGCTGCACGGGCATGGGCAGCTTGAGCAGGCGGATGGTGTTGCTGATCTGCGGGCGCGATCGGCCGATCCGAGTAGCCAGCTCCTCCTGGGTGATGCCGAAGTCCTCGAGCAGCTGCTGGTAGGCCGAGGCCTCTTCGAGGGGGTTCAGCTCGGAGCGGTGCAGGTTCTCGAGCAGTGCGTCGCGCAGGAGATCTTCGTCGGCTGTCTCGCGGACGATGGCGGGGATCTTCTCCAGGCCGGCTTCACGGGCAGCGCGGGTGCGCCGCTCCCCCATGATCAGCTCGTACTCGCCGTCACTGTTCTTGCGCACCACGACCGGCTGCAGCACGCCGAACTCGCGCACGCTGTGCACAAGCTCCGCGAGATCCTCCGCATTGAAGTGCGTACGCGGCTGGCGCGGGTTCGGCACGATCTTCTGCGGGTCGACCTGAATCAGGTGGATGCCGGGCACGACCTCGAGGTCGGCTTCAGCGGCAGGCTGGTCGCTGGTCTGATCCGTCGCCGGACGCAGGTTGGCACCGGGGAAGAACACATCCACGGGACGCTCGGACTGATCTGCTGTGGGAATGAGAGCACCGATGCCCCGACCCAGTCCAGTGCGCTTCGCCATCATTTCTCCTTGCTCTGCGTCGCCGTCCGCGACGCGATCTCGACAGCGGCCTCGCGATACGCGACGGCGCCGGCGGATTGCCCATCGTAGGCGATCACGGTCTGACCGAAACTCGGTGCCTCCGACACCCGCACCGAGCGTGGGATGACGGTGTCGAGCACCTGATCGGGGAAGTGTGTGCGGACCTCGTCAGCGACCTGCTGCGCCAGCCGCGTGCGGCCGTCGAACATCGTCAGCAGGATCGTGGAGAGATGAAGCCCAGGATTCAGGTGCTTCTGGATCATCTGGATGCTGCCGAGAAGCTGGCTCAGCCCCTCGAGTGCGTAGTACTCGCACTGGATCGGGATGAAGACCTCACTCGCCGCCGTGAAGGCGTTGATCGTGAGCAGACCCAGAGAAGGAGGGCAGTCGATGATGACGAAATCCATCGGGCTGTCGACGAGATAAGCGTCGAGCGCTCGTCGCAGGCGATGCTCACGCGCGACCTGAGCCACGAGCTCGATCTCAGCCCCGGCGAGGTGGATGGTGCTCGGAGCGCAGAAGAGGTTCTCGTCTTCCGGGCTCTGCTGCACGATGTCGGCGAGCGGGACGTCGTCGATCAGAACGTCGTACACACTCGGGGTATCGGCGTTGTGCGGCACACCGAGAGCGGTCGATGCGTTGCCCTGTGGGTCGAGGTCGATCACCAGGACCTTGGCGCCAAGACCCGCCAGTGCCGAAGCGACGTTGACGGCGCTCGTGGTCTTGCCGACACCGCCCTTCTGGTTCGAGACCGTGAGGATGCGAGTGTCTCCGGTGAAATCGATGTTCACCGTCTCGAGCGCACGGCGTCGAGCGGAGAGGTCGGCGAGTTCCCGCGCGAGCGGCGTATCCATCCCGAAAGAGTCCTTCGGTGATGCCTTTTCGGGCTGTTTCACGTGAAACATCCACTCCTTTCGGGGCCGTCCTCCACTCTAATCGCTGCGGGGGACGTTGCTGCGTCGGAGCTGGCGCTGGCGGCGGGATCGGTGGCGATTTCCGAGAGTCTCTCCGGGTCAACTCGCCCGGGAGCAGCGAGTCTCGCGGCGCACACGCCCCGCTGCGCGCTCAGGTTCTGGGGGCGAAGCATGGGTAGGGCTCAGAGGCGCTCCGTCGTGCGCGGGATCGGAGCACGAGCTGGTCCCGGACCTTCACTCCCGGTGGATGTGCGCGATTGCGGTCCCCGCGCCTTCGTCATCATCGACTCCCTCGCATGGTGTGCACGATGGTGGCACGGAAGATGGATCACGCTCTGTGTGTGTTGCCTTGGCGTGGCGTCTCGTCTCCCGTCCTGGGCTGCACACACGCCGGCGGGGGATCACGGCTGCGTCGTCGTCCGCTGGAGCATCGCCGACTGTGACCAGCCCTCGCCCTCTGCATCGTGGGCCTCACACGCGAAGTGGTCGAACAGCAGGAACGCATCATCCCGTGCGGCACGCGATGTGCGGGCTGGGCTCATCCTCACCATCGTTGTGATGCGCGCTCATACCGGTGGAGATCAGCCGAATCACCTCCTGAACTGCGCATCCGCTGCGCTGCCGGCAGCCTGCGCACAGCTATGGGACAACGGCTGGGTCATCCCTGTCGGCGCCGCGGAGCCTTGTCGGCCTCTGCCATCGTTCTCGCGCGTGCATCCTCGCGAGCGAACGAAGTCGGTGTGTTTCACGTGGAACGGTCAGCGCCGCGCAAGAGCTCTTCGATCCGATCGACCACATATTCGAGGGATTGCGTAGCGTCGATCTCCACCGTCGCCGTCGCACGGAGCCGTGGTTCAACCGACGCCTGATTCGACGTGATCTCTTCCTGCTCAGCTGCGGTCGAGCCGTAGGGGTTCGTGGTGCGTCGCCGTACCCTGTCGAGAAGTACCGCGATGGGCGCCGACAACAGAACCACGTGATCGAAGCGGTCGTAGAAGTCGCCTTGATTCTCGACGGTGCCGGACACGACCACTTCGGTACTCTCCCCCAACAGAGCACCCATGAGAACGTCGTCCCACAGCCCCGCCTCGGTGGTCCAGTGGCCGTAGTCCGTATCGACCACGGGGTAGCCCCGCTCCTCCAACTCGCGGAGTACGCTCGACTTGCCGACACCCGACATACCAGTGATGAGCAAGCGAACCATGTGCTCACGATACCGATGTTTCACGTGGAACATTGGCTCTCCGCGTCAGTGCCACCCGACTGTACCCATGCTGACGGCACATCGGCTGGCTTGCCCCTCTACGGATCGCGCGACTCACTGTGACCCCTATCGTCGACCCCTATCGTCGCGACGGTCCCTGCGTTCCGTTCGGCTCCTC